>JBCDCZ010000013.1:0-32612 GCA_039180865.1 Pseudomonadota bacterium
GACGGCGATTGTGATGATAATTGCAAATGGGAGCGCAATCAGCACGGTCGGTAGGGGTTGAATTGAGATCCCGGACGCTTGAAAAGCCCATGTGAACAGGATGGCGAACATCGCACCGAAGGACATCGTCTCGCCATGGGCGAAATTCGAGAACCGAAGAATGCCGTAGACAAGCGTGATGCCAAGAGCGCCAAGTGCAAGCTGGCTGCCATAAGCAGTCGCCGGGATAACCACGAAATTGGCAAAGAGGACAAAGGCGTTGAGATAATCCTCCATCTCTAGCCCCCGAGAAACGCTTTGCGGACTTCCGGATCGGCCATGAGGGCTTCGCCGGTATCGGTGTAGCGGTTACGTCCCTGCACAAGCACATAGCCTTTGTCGGCTATGTTAAGCGCCTGCTTTGCGTTTTGCTCGACCATCAGGATCGCAATGCCGGTGCGCGCGATTTCAATAATCCGGTCGAACAGTTCATCCATCACAATGGGGGAGACTCCCGCTGTTGGTTCATCCAACATCAGAACCTTTGGTTTCGTCATAAGCGCACGACCCACCGCGACCTGTTGACGTTGCCCGCCGGATAATTCACCGGCAGGTTGACGACGTTTCTCTTTCAAGATCGGAAAAAGATCAAAAACCTGTTCCATCGTCTCGGAAAAATCATCCTCGCGGATGAATGCCCCCATTTCGAGGTTTTCTTCCACCGTCATCGACGTGAAGACATTTTGGGTCTGGGGGACAAAGGCCATTCCCTTTCTCACCCGTGCTTGCGGTGTCAAGCCGGTGATGTCTTCATCTTCCATCGTCACGTTGCCTTCGCGAAGGGAAAGCATACCGAAAACCGCTTTCATCGCTGTCGATTTTCCAGCCCCGTTCGGTCCGACGATCACCGCAATTTCCCCACGCTCCACACCGATCGTACAGTCATGCAAGATGTCAGCGCCGCCATAACCCCCGGTCATTTGGCTTCCAAGGAGAAAGCTCATGACGTTGCCTGCCTGCTTCCGTTTCCGGTGTCGCCGCCAACGTTGCTCTCCCGGGTCGGGGAGGCTGTTTTCGGGGGTTTGCGGTTCTTCAGGCCCGTTCCAAGATAGGCCTCAATGACATCCTCATTGGCCTGGACTTCTTTCGCGGTCCCTTTGGCAAGGACATGACCTTCCGCCATCACAATGACCGGATCGCACAGTCTGGAAATAAATTCCATGTCGTGCTCGATCATACAGAACGTGTAACCGCGCTCCCGATTAAGCCGTAAGATCGCATCACCGATCGTGTTGAGAAGTGTCCTGTTCACCCCTGCCCCGACCTCGTCAAGAAAGACGATCTTGGCGTTCACCATCATAGTGCGGCCGAGTTCGAGGAGTTTCTTTTGCCCGCCAGAAAGGTTCCCTGCCCGTTCGTCAGCAACAGGTCCAAGCTGAAGAAAATCGATCACGTCTTCGGCCCGGCTCCGGCATTTTTCTTCGTCAGCCCTGACCTTGCCAGGCCGTAGCCAGGTGTCGATCAAACGCTCTCCCGCCTGATGTGGCGGAACCATCATCAGGTTTTCACGGACGGAAAGAGACGAGAATTCATGGGCAATCTGGAAGGTTCTGAGAAGTCCCTTGGCAAAGAGTTCATGCGGTGCAAGCCCGGTGATGTCGTCGCCATCAAGCATAACGCTGCCGGATGTCGGCTTATAATTGCCGGCGATAACGTTAAAGAGTGTCGTCTTTCCGGCCCCATTCGGGCCGATCAGTCCGGTTATTGAACCGGTTTCTATTTCGAGGGAAACGCCGTCGACGGCACGTATGCCGCCAAAATGCATGTGGATGTCTTCGACTTGGATCATCGTCGATCAGCAGTCCGGGGATCGTGTGTTTTGGAAAACAGATGACAAGGAAAGAAGAAACGGCCCGGCTAAGTACCGGGCCGCTCCTATTCACTTAGCGGAACTGGACGGTCTTAATCGCCTCGTCCGAGATTTCCACTTGCCGATAATTACCGGCGCTTTCACCAGCACCGATGAGTTCAACAGCGGACGCCCCGACATAGTCAACGTCGCCACCCTCAGAGAGGATCTTCAGGCCTTTAGCGAGTTCACCCGGGAAAATCTTCTCGCCCGGTGCGTTCGCGACATCCATGACTTTCTCTTTCAGCTTCGCGCTGTCGGACGAGCCAGCTGCTTGCATCGCGAGCATGATGAGCGCAGCAGCGTCGTAAGATTCCGGTGAGAACGGACCCGCTTTAAATCCATTTGCTTCTGCCATTTCGGCGAACTTTTTCGCGCCTTGGCTGTCAGTACCCGGTGCGGCACCAAAGGATCCGTTGAGGTCAGCACCAATAGCTTTTGGAAGAGCATCGCCGATCATCCCATCCGGAAGATAGAATGTGTCGAAGGCGCCTGCATCAAGCGACGCTTGAATGATACCCCGGCCACCTTGGTCAAGGTATCCGGCGACTACGAGAATTTCGCCACCTGCAGCGGCAAGCGCACCGACGTCTGCAGTGTAATCACCCTTACCGTCTTCATGCGCGGCATTGATCGTCACCGTTCCGCCCGCATCTTTGAAGTTTTTCGCGATGGAGTCGGCAAGGCCCTTGCCATAATCGTTGTTCGTATAGGTCAGTGCGACGGTACCGATGCCTTTTTCTTTCAGAATAGCGGCAACGATCTCGCCCTGACGGGCGTCGGATGGCGCTGTGCGGAAGAAGAGGCCTTCGTCAGCAACAGTCGAGAGCGCCGGTGACGTCGCCGATGGCGAAACCATCACAATACCATTCGGCACGGCAACGTTTTGCAGGGCAGCGGTCGTAACGCCAGAACAGTCCCCGCCAACAATCGCCTTAACGCCGTCAGCAGTAATCAGACGTTCCGCAGCAGTCGTTGCCGCGGCGGCATCGATACAGGTTGTGTCCGCGCGAACTGCGACGACCTTCGACCCATCAAGGAGCGCCCCACTGTCGCTGACTTCCTTGATGGCAAGTTCCGCGCCCGGCGCCATGTCGGCCACCAGCGATTCAATCGGCCCTGTAAAGCCCAGGAATACGCCAATTTTAATGTCCTCCGCATAGCTTGCCACGGCAGATCCAGCCAGGATCGTCGTCGCAAGTGCGACTTTCAAGAGTGATTTCATTTCATTCTCCCTTTCATCACTCGGTCGATACGGTCCCTCAAGACCGCGAATTTAATGAGGTCCGCTTGCCTCCTTCTGTCTCCCGACAAAACGTGCCCCGAAGGATAGGCCCTGACGACCGATTAAACCCATCCCGAAATACCGCGCATGCTAGTGAAATTACACAAGCTTTGGAAGAGCTTTCCTTTTGAAAACAAGTCGATGCGCCTTTAAGCAACGTCAATTGACCGCTCAGACCTCAATCGACCCGCCGACATCGAGAATTTTCAGACGATCAGCCTGATCCCCGAGGCTCTCGCGGAAGTCTTCAGCCTTACCGGTCAGAAGCGGAAATGTATTGTAGTGGCATGGAATTATCGTGCTGAAGTCGAAATAGCGCGTGCAGGCGAGTGCCGCCGAACACGGATTCATTGTGAAGCGGTCGCCAATCGGAACGATCCCGATATCCGGTTTATAGAGCTCGTTGATCAGCGCCATATCGCCAAAGATGTCTGTATCGCCCATATGATAGAGCGTCTTCACATCCTCGGTTGTCTTGACCACGAGACCGCAGGGATTACCAAGATAAACCTCTCCCGATGATGACGAATGATCTGCACGGACAAAGGTGACTGAAAAATCATCGGTATAGATCGCGCCACCGGTGTTGGTCGGATCAAAACTCTCAACGCCCTGATTGTGAAGCCAAACAGCGAGCTCATAGACAGCAACCAGTGTCGCACCCGTTTCCTTGCAGATTTCAACGGTATCGCCCACGTGATCATCGTGTCCGTGGGTCAGCACAACATGCGTCGCGCCTTTGGCCGCTTCCATAACAGCGCCGTCGAAAACCGGACTACCCGATAAGAACGGATCGATAATCATAACTGTATCGGCAAACTCCACACGATAAGCGGAATGTCCAAACCAGGTAATCTTCATGAAACGGCCTCCCTGTTATGCGCCCCTGAGACTGACGGCACCACCTTCTGCAATCGCCTCTTCGTAATCAACAGCCGTTCATCGGAAAAAGATCGCACATACGTCTAAATCCGGATGACAGCCAAATTACAAAATGAAAATCTGAGATAAATTTTCATCTAGGTGAAACCAACATGGGAAAATTCAGCCCTGTCGTAGAGGTCGAGCCCAAGCATGGCGTGGGAGGCGACATTCGCGCCCTTAGAAAATCTCGTGGTGTGACGTTAAGTGACATGGCAGAGACGATTGAACGATCCGTCGGCTGGTTGTCCCAGGTTGAACGCGGTCAGACCGAGCCCAGCATTCCGGACTTGCGGCGCATCGCGCAAATGTTCGAAGTCCCGACAAGCTTCTTTTTCAGAAACGATCTCGCGGATGAATCCGAACGGGGATTTGTTGTGCGCGCTGCTCACCGCGCATCGCTCGGCTCCCGTCGCGACGGCCTGACAGAGGAATTGTTGTCGCCGCATCTCTCCGGCGATTTCGAGATGATCCTGTCGACCTTCGAGCCACAGTCTAAGAGCGCGTGGATTGCCGCCAGGCCGACCCAGGAGGGCGGGTATCTCGTGCGCGGGAGTCTAACGCTTCAAATTGGCGAACGTAGAATGCACCTCTCCGCAGGCGACAGTTTCCAATTCGAAAACGAAACCTACAGGTGGGAGAACGCCACGGACGAAGAGGCGGTCGCACTATGGGTGATTGCCCCACCGATTTACTGAAGACCCATTCTTGAGATTGCCGCTTAACGGGAGGAGCGCCACAATGTCAGAACTTCCATCTCAGGCGAGAGTTGTCATCATCGGCGGCGGCTGTGTTGGCGCCTCGGCACTTTATCATCTCGCGAAAGCCGGTTGGACGGATTGCGTTCTCCTTGAAAAGAACGAACTCACCGCCGGATCAACATGGCACGCGGCTGGTAATGTGCCGACCTTCTCAGCCTCCTGGTCGATCATGAATATGCAGCGCTATTCGGCGGAGCTTTATCGCAGCCTGGCCGATGAAGTCGATTATCCGATGAATTATCACGTAACCGGATCGATCCGGCTCGGTCATTCGAAAGAGCGCCTCCAGGAGTTTCAACGCGTCGCAGGGATGGGCCGCTATCAGGGATTGGATATCTCTGTTCTTGCGCCGTCTGAATTGAAGGCTCTTCACCCTTTTGTAGAGACCCACGACCTTTCAGGCGCACTTCACGATCCCTATGACGGCGACATTGATCCAGCACAGCTGACGCAAGCGCTCGCCAAAGGCGCGCGCGATCTCGGCGCAAAGATCGTCCGGTTCTGTTCGGCGACCGGTGCACGGCGCGAGGGCGATGACTGGGTCATCGAAACCGACAAAGGCGAGATCCGCTGCGAGATCGTTGTCAATGCCGCAGGCTATTATGCTCAGAAAGTCGGCGCCTTCTTCGGGCGCCAGGTCCCGATGATGGTGATGAGCCACCAATACATCCTGTTTGAAGAGGTTCCCGAAATCCGGCAATGGTCCGAAGATGCCGGGAACAAACTTCCGCTATTACGCGACGTCGACAGCTCCTATTATCTCCGCCAGGAAAAATACGGTTTGAACCTTGGCCCCTATGAACGCAATTGCCGTGCACACTGGATCACGAACGATGATCCAATGCCGGATGACTTCTCTTTTCAGCTGTTCCCGGATGATCTCGAACGCCTTGAATGGTATGTGAATGATGCGGTCGAACGCATGCCGCTTCTGGGTGAGGCCGGCCTTTCCAAAATGATCAATGGCCCGATCCCGTATGCGCCTGACGGCAATCCGCTGATCGGGCCGATGCCCGGCGTCCCGAACGCCTTCGAAGCCTGCGTCTTCACTTTCGGAATTTGCCAAGCGGGGGGAGCCGGAAAGATCCTCGCAGAATGGATAACCGAGGGTGAAACCGAATGGGATATGTGGTCGTGCGATCCACGCCGTTTCACCGCTTTTTGCGACGACGACTATTGCGTCCAGAAAGGCATGGAAGTCTACGGCCATGAATACGCAATGCACTTCCCGCATCACGCATGGCCCGCCGGACGCGACAAAAAACACTCACCGGTTCACGCCAAAGTGGCAGGACAGGGCGCGCAATTCGGCGCCTATAATGGTTGGGAACGCGCAAACTGGTTCGCGAAAGACGGCGATGATACGTCAGAAGAAGCAACGCAAACCTGGGAGCGCAACGGTCCGTGGGAGGTTCGCGTTCGTGAAGAATGTGAAGCAGTCCGGGACGATGTCGGCGTTCTGGATCTTCCGGGTTTCTCCCGTTTCAATCTCTCCGGAGAAGGCGCTGCAGAATGGCTTACTCAGCAAATGACTGGGGCCTTGCCACCCGTCGGCCGGATGCGCCTTGCCTATTTTTCCGACGGCAAAGGACGCATTGTCACCGAAATGTCGGTGCTTCGGCATGCCGCGGAACACTTCACATTGATCACAGCCGCTGCCGCTGAATGGCATGATCTCGAATATCTGCAAAAACGCCTTCCAAAGAATCTTTCGCTCACCAATCACACCGACGATTATTCAACCTTGATCGTAACGGGACCGCGCTCCCGCGCCCTGTTCGAAACGATCGCTAAGGCGGACCTTTCGCTTCCCTGGCTATCCCATCAGGAAGCGGAGATCGCCGGATGCACCTGTGCCCTCGCCCGTGTCTCCTTTGCTGGTGAACTTGGCTGGGAGATACATGCCGCAAATGCTGACATTCCGCTAATTTACGATGCTGTTCTGTCACAAGGGGCAAAACCCTTCGGCATGTTCGCACTCAACGCGCTGCGTCTGGAGAAAGGATACCGAGCCTGGAAAGGCGATCTTTCGACGGATTACACGCTCCTCGAAGGCGGACTTGAGCGTTTCATCAAGTGGGACAAGCCTGATTTCACTGGGAAGGCTGCCCTCCTCGCCCAAAAGCAGCGCGGTGTCGGAAAGCGGTTTGCTACGCTTGTCGTCGAGGCTAACGGGTATGACGCACCGTACATGTCCACCCTCTGGAAGGATGATGCAGTCGTCGGTGAAACCACATCCGGTGGCTTCGGCTACCGAATCAACAAATCAGTGGCGCTCGGCATGGTGCGCACTGATCTCGCCGAACCTGGGACCGAGCTCGAAGTTGAGATCTTCGGTGAACGCTATCAGGCGATCGTTCAGGAAGACCGGCCTTTGTGGGATCCGGAGAATGAGAGGCTCAGAGGATGAGCGGGACCATTCACCCGAAGCTCCTGAAACTGCTCGACGACTGGACGCTTGGATCTCTTGCAAGCATTAACGAGGACGGTTCGCCGAACCTCTCGCCTAAGGGAACGTTTCTGGCGCTCGATGAAAAGCAGCTCGCTTTTGCCGATATCCGCTCTCCAAACACAATGCGCAACATTGCCCGGGAACCGCGCGTTGCCGTGAACATCCTGGACGTCTTTGAGCGCGGCGGTGCGATGTTTGAGGGGAGAGCCCGCTATGTCGAAAAGGAGAGCGACGAATACAACGCGCTCTTCCCGCGCTTCCATGCGATCTGGGGCGACAAACTCTGCGCGCTCTTCAAAGGGCTCGTCGTCATCGAAATCACAAGCGCAAAACCGGTGAAGAGCCCCTCTTACGATGTCGGTGCGACCGAGATGCAGCTGAGGGCGCTCTGGCTTGAGAAATTCACGACAATGCAGAAGGCGTTGATCGATGGCTGAGCGTTCTATTCCCACCCACGCCCGCGCGGTCATTATCGGTGGCGGGATCGCCGGCTGCTCGGTCGCCTATCATCTTGCAAAACTCGGCTGGAAGGATGTCGTCCTCCTTGAGCGCAGGGAACTCACGTGCGGAACCACCTGGCATGCCGCTGGATTGATTGCGCAATTGCGCGCATCGAAAAACATGACGCGGCTCGCCAAATACAGTCAGGAGCTTTATGGCGACCTTGAAGCGGAAACCGGCCTTTCTACCGGTTTCAGGCGCTGCGGCTCGATGACGGTCGCGCTCACCGATGAGCGGCGTGAGGAAATCTTCCGACAGGCAACCATGGCGCGCGGTTTCGGTGTTGAGGTCGAAGAAATCTCACCGAAAGAAGTGAAAGAGAAATACGAGCATCTCAATATCGACGGCGTAACCGCAGGCGTTTATTTGCCGCTCGATGGTCAAGGCGATCCGGGCAACATCGCCCTTGCGCTTGCAAAAGGTGCCCGCATGAACGGCGCACAGATCTTTGAGCAAACCAAGGTGACCTCAATTCATAAAGAAAACGGTCGGGTCACTGGTGTTTCCTGGCAACGGAGCGAAGAGGCCGGGACAATCGATGCGGACTTTGTGGTCAATTGCGGTGGCATGTGGGCTCATGAAATCGGCCGTATGGCCGGTGTCGCCGTCCCGCTTCACGCCTGCGAGCATTTTTATGTGGTAACAGAAGCCGTATCCGATCTGTCGCAAATGCCGGTTCTTAGAGTGCCGGATGAATGCACCTACTAAAAAGAAGATGCGGGCAAGTTTTTGATCGGCGCCTTCGAACCGGTCGCAAAGCCCTGGGGCATGAACGGTATTCCGGAAGATTTTTCTTTCGACCAGCTTCCGGAAGACGTCGATCATTTCGAACCGATTCTCGAAATGGCGGTGAACCGCATGCCCGTTTTGGCAGAGACTGGCATTCATACCTTCTTCAATGGCCCAGAGAGTTTCACGCCCGACGACGCGTATCATCTTGGTGAAGCGCCAAATCTCAGAAACTACTTCGTCTGTGCGGGCTTCAACTCGATTGGAATTCAGTCTGCCGGCGGTGCGGGAATGGCGCTTGCCGAATGGATGGAAGACGGACGCCCGCCGTTTGATCTCTCTGATGTCGATATCCGTCGCATGCAATCCTTTCAGGCAAACCGGACCTATCTCTTTCAGCGGTCAACAGAAACGCTCGGCCTGCTCTACGCCGACCATTTTCCCTATCGACAAATGGCGAGTGCCCGAGGGATCCGGCGGTCCCCCTTCCATGAGCATCTAAAACGCGAAGGCGCTGTTTTCGGCGAGCTCGCAGGTTGGGAACGCGCAAACTGGTTTTCAAATCCCGGCGAGGAAAACGACTACCGCTATTCCTGGAAACGTCAAAACTGGTTCGACAATCAGCGGGCCGAACATATGGCAGTCCGGAAGAATATCGGCATGTATGACATGAGTTCTTTCGGCAAGATCAGGGTCGAAGGGCCTGATGCCGCCGATTTTCTGAACCGGATTGCCGGCAACGAAATGAACGTCGCCATAGGGCGGATCGTCTACACACAGTTTCTGAACGAGACGGGTGGCATTGAAGCTGATGTCACCATCACGCGTTTGGGCGAGACCTCGTATCTCGTCGTCACGCCGGCGGCGGCCCTCACCCGCGATCTCTCCTGGCTCAACCGCCATAAACATGACGATCGGGTCGCCTTAGTCGATGTAACGGCGGGCGAAGGTGTCCTGGCGATAATGGGGCCAGACGCTAGAACACTTCTAACACGCGTGTCTCCGCACGATTTCTCGAATGAGAACCACCCGTTCGGCATGGCGAAAGATATCGAACTCGGAATGGGTCTCGCCCGCGCCCATCGCGTTTCCTATGTGGGTGAACTCGGTTTCGAGATCTATGTCACTGCTGACATGGCTGCCCATGCGTTCGAGACGCTCTACGCAGCGGGTCAGGATCTCGACCTGAAACTCTGCGGCATGCATATGATGGATTCCTGCCGGATCGAAAAAGCGTTCCGCCATCTCGGCCATGACATCACCGATGAGGATCACGTGCTGGAGGCTGGCCTTGGCTTTGCTGTAAAGCTCAACAAGCCGGATTTCATTGGTCGCGAAGCGGTGCTGCGCAGAAAGGAAGCAGGGCTTCAACAACGCCTTGTCCAGTTCTTACTGGAGGACCCGGAACCGCTTCTCTTTCACAACGAAGCCATTGTCAGGGACGGTGAAATCGTCTCGACCGTGACCTCGGGCAATTATGGTCACTTCCTGGGCGGCGCAATCGGCCTTGGCTACGTGCCCTCCGAAAACGAAGACGCCGCGACTTTGCTTGGATCGCGATATGAAATCGAAATCGCCGGAACACGCGTTCCGGCCAAGGCATCCCTTGCTCCGCTTTACGATCCGAAGGGAGAGCGGATGAAAGCGTAAGCGCGCGAGGTATTACGGCGACGACAATATGGGAAGCACGTGCAAAGGCGAGGATGAGCGCAAGCGGCTTTTAGGGAGGAAACATGTCGGACGAAACCACGGATCAAGGCGCAAGCCGCAGTAAACGCCGTGCTGGGGGGCGAAAAGCCCGCATTGCCGCCCGTCAGTCTGCCTTGCCAATGGATATGCGCCCCATTTGGCCGGGACTCGAAGGCGGGCGTTACAATCCGCTCACTGAAGAAGATGTTGGCCGTATTCACAATGCCGCCCTCGACGCACTTGAGGAAATCGGCCTCAGCGATGCCCCGCAATCAGGGATAGATTACCTGACCGGTGCGGGCGCAATTCTCGGGGATGATGGCCGGATCCGCTTTCCACGCGCTCTCGTTGAGGACATGCTGGCCGTCGCTGCCCGAGACATCACGGTTTGTGGCCGTGATCCGCGCCATGACCTCGAACTGACCCGCAACCGGGTCTATTTCGGAACCGCCGGTGCGGCTGTCCACCTCGTCGATGTCGAAACCAACAATTATCGGGATTCGACCTTGAAGGATCTCTTGAGTGCTGCCCAATTGGTCGATGCACTGGATAACATTCATTTCCTCCAGCGCCCCATGGTACCCCGGGATATTGAAGACAATCTCGAAATGGATCTGAACACGCTTTACGCCTGCTGCCAGGGGACCTTGAAGCATATTGGAACCAGTTTTTCAGATCCCTCCCACGTGGCCCCTTGCATGGAACTCCTCCACGTGATCGCAGGCGGTGAAAAGGCTTGGCGCGCTCGGCCCTTCGTTTCGAATTCAAACTGCTTCGTCGTTCCGCCGATGAAGTTCGCAACGGAAAGCTGCGAGACCATGGAGAATTGCATCCGAGCGGGGATGCCGGTTCTCCTCTTGTCCGCGGGCCAGGCGGGCGCGACTGCCCCTGCTCCGCTTGCAACCGCTATTGTTCAAGCTGTTGCTGAATGCCTCGCAGGCCTTGTCTATGTGAACGCGATTTCTCCCGGTTACCCGGCCATCTTTGGAACCTGGCCATTTGTCTCCGACTTACGGTCGGGCGCAATGTCCGGCGGGTCAGGCGAGCAGGCACTTTTAACGGCGGGCTGCTCGCAAATGCACCGTTTCTACGGTCTTCCGGGCGGTGCGGCTGCTGGTATTTCCGACGCAAAAATGCCCGACATGCAGGCTGGCTGGGAACAGGGCATCTCCAATGTGATGGCCGGTCTTTCCGGCCTCAATATGGTCTATGAATCGGTTGGAATGCACGCGTCGCTTCTCGGCTTCTGTCTGGAATCGCTTGTCCTCGGCGATGACATGCTCGGACAGGTTCAGCGTTGCGTCCGAGGGATCGATGTGACGGATCAATCGATCAGTCTTGAGACCATGCGCGATGTTTGTCTGTCGGGTCCCGGCCATTATCTCGGCCACAACCAGACTTTGTCCCTCATGCAGTCGGAATACGTTTATCCTTCGCTTTCAGACCGCACGAGCCCAAAGGAATGGGCGGAGGTCGGCAAACCTGTCCTGATCAACGAGGCTATCAAACGTAAGAACCAGATTTTGGCGGCAGCCCCCTGTCACATCAATTCGGAAACTGAAGCCGCACTGAGAGCTGCCTTCCCCATACATGTGTGAAATTTCGTCAAAATCGTGGAACCGAAAAATCGTGAATTCCGATGATTGGAATCAATAACTATATCGGCCATGGGAGAACATTGGTAACCCATCAGGAGAAGATTCATGATCGCAGGCCGTATCCTTTCAGCTGCCCTGATTGCAGCTGTTTTCATCATTCCCTCTGTTCAGGCACACGAGCATAAGGAAGCCTTCGAAGGCCCCAAACAGGGCAAACATCTCACCTTCAAAACACTCGACGATATCGATTTGAAGAATGAATTTCCCGGAGGAGAAGGGAGGGGCTTTCGCGCCCGTTATTGGGAAATTGGACCCAAGGGTGTCGTTCCTGTCCATGATCACACAAACCGCCCTGCGATGATCTATGTCGTTCAAGGAGAGATTTATGAGCATAGGTCGGATAAGAAAGAACCCATTCTTTATCGCGCGGGAGATTTGTCAGTCGAAGCAGAAGGTGTAAAGCACTGGTGGGAAAACAGATCCGAGAAGACCGTTATCCTAATGGGCTTCGACATTTACGAAAAAGGCAAATAGAGCGCCGCGCACAAAACATAGCAAAACGGGTCGGGGCAGCACAACCAGGCGGCAGTGCCCCTCCCATTTTCTTGAGACAAACGGGGCAGGTTTTAAATGCGATTTGTGATTGAAGGAGCACTGCGTGGCGATGGAACCCGTGCAGTCTTGCAAAGAAGCACGATCATCGCGCTGACCAGTTTCTTCACACTGATCGATCTTTTCGGATCTCAGGCTCTTTTGCCCAAGCTTGTGAACGCGTTCGACACCGATCTTGCGACAATGGGCCTTGCCGTTAACGCATCAACCTTCGGCATGGCGATATCCGGCCTCGTCGTCGGTTGGTATTCTTCAAAAATCGACCGTAAGCGGGGGATTTGGCTCAGCCTCGTTCTGCTCAGCATTCCAACAGCTTTTCTGGGTGTTGTGACGGACGTCTATCTCTTTATGGCGCTTCGCGTTCTACAAGGTGTCTTCATGGCCGCGGCGTTCACGCTCTCCATGACGTATCTCTCGGAACAATGCGACATCACTGCTGCGAGCGGTGCAATGGCCGCCTACATCACCGGGAATGTCGCCTCGAACCTCTTCGGAAGGCTCCTTGCCGTTGGGACAGCTGATGCCTTTAGCCTTGAGGTTTCCTTCTTTATCTTCGCAGGCCTCAACCTCGTCGGCGGTTTGTTTGCGTATTCGCTGATCGGTCCGAAAGACACCGTACCCCCGCGCGATGATGGCTTAAGCCCGCTCAAAGCGTGGAAAGCCCATCTGTCACGACCGGAACTCGGCGCCGGCTTCTTGATTGGTTTTCTGATCCTACTCGTCTTCGTCGGCGTCTACACTTATGTGAACTTTCACCTCGTGACGCGGTTTTCGCTTTCGCCTGATGCTTTGGGGCTCGTCTATCTTGTTTTCATTCCATCTCTTTTCACAACGCCATTCGCGGCACCAGCAGTTCGGCGTTTTGGCCCCCGCCCGATCTTCTGGTCAGCATCCACAGTCACCATCGCAGGGATTGCAGCAACCCTCGCACCGTCATTGCCGCTTGTTCTCATCGGCCTTGCCCTTATCGGGATGGGGACCTTCTTTGCCCAGGCCGCGGCAACAGGCTTTATCGGGAAAGCTGCCAAGACCAACCATGCAGCGGCCAATGGCCTCTATCTCACGAGCTATTACATTGGCGGTCTTGTCGGAGCCTTCTCGCTCGGCGCGATCTATCAGGCAGGTGAATGGCCCCTCGTGGCCATGTCCGTGGCAGGAGCAATGACCATCGCTGCCATTTTGGCAATCTTCCTGAAAGTGAAGGCGGACTGACCAGGTAAGTGTCAGGCGCTAAAGCATGCCGCGTTCGTCGAGCACCTTGCGTGCAACGCGGAAACATTCAAGTGACTGCGGAACACCGCAATAGATACCGATCACGTGAATGATCGCGCGGATTTCCTCTTTGCTGACGCCGTTGTTAAGCGCGCCACGGCAATGGGTTTCCCATTCCGTCATCTTGCCGAGCGCTCCGATCATTGCGAGGTTCATCATCGAGCGGGTTTTGAGATCGATTGTCTCGTCGCCCCAACCGAACCCCCAACACCAGACGGTCATGGCTTCCTGGAAAGGACGGGTGAAATCGTCTGCGGCGGCAAGGTTCTTCTCGACATATTCAGCACCGAGCGTTGTTTTGCGTTTTTCAAGGCCGGTCTCAAACAGATCGTCGTTCATTTTGGATCCTCCTCTTTGATGGACCGCTCCTTTTCACCAGCTCGCCCCGAAAGGACCCGCGCATAAGGAGCATCGGATTTTTGATTGCGTTCGGCCTCATACGCTTTTGCGACCCGCAGGAAACGTGAATAGGCGTAGAGAATGGAAATCACGATCCCCCAAAGGCCATAGAAACAGTGTCTCCGATGGAAATAGGCCTTGAAGAAAGCGAGCGGAAACTCGGTGACGATGCGATAGGCCGGAAGCCGCTTTCCACGCACTTTGAGATCACGCAACTGGAGATCGGAATAGGCGTTCACCTTCGCGGTCTGTTGGGCGAGAGAGCGTTGCGAATAATGGAGGATCTCGCCGGAGAGTTTCCCGGCACGCGCGCCGTCACCCGGAAGCACATCATCATGGACGAGCGAGTCGCTAAACCGGGCCTTCGTGCGATTGTAGAGTTTGATACGCCGTGCCCGAAACGCATGCCACGGCGGCTTTTCTTCAAAGGCGAATAGGGTTGCAAGCCTCACCCAGTAATAGTCAGCGTCAGCAATTCTTCCAGTTTTCAGGAGATCCTCGATTTCCGTTCGCAATGCGCTTGAGATCGGTTCATCGGCATCGAGCGTCAGGATCCAATCGTGTTCACAGGCTTCTTCGGCGAAGACTTTCTGGGGACCAAAGCCGTCCCATTCACGAAAGAGAACGCGCGCGCCCAACGCCTCGGCGATCGCGATCGTCCGATCCGTGGACCCGCTGTCAACGACAAGTATATCGCTGGCGAGCCCTCTGACGCTTTCGATCGTCATACCGATCCGGTCTTCTTCATCCTTGGCGATGATGAAACAGGAAAGAGGTATGGCTTGATCGGACATGAATAGGTTTTCCGGCTCGCTCACATCCGCGACCTAAGCGATCAACCCAAACCGGCGCAACCGCTTTTTGATAGAGTTCAACCATTTCTCAGGGCGCGTGATCGGCCGATAATGGATTGGATCACGGACAGTCCGCCGATGGCCGAGATGGCGCACAGCGCCCTCTTCCAAAGTCAGTATGTGGTAGCCGGCTTTCTTGAAATAGAGGCTTGCTTCTTTCTCATGACCGAGTTTGGTGAAGGATTTTCCGATGAGCTCGTACTCCTTCATGCGACGAAGGCCCGGATTGAATGAATATCCGAAGTAGGTCGGGTGAAGATCCGGCGCGATTTCCCGGAACTTGACCCCGGCGACCTCCTGCAGTTCACCCTGGAGCGCCCAGTCATAGACTTCCGAGTGGTCACGAAAAACCACCTGGACTCCCTTCTCGTCATGGTCGAGAAGCGGGATTGACTCCTCAATATAGCCCGGCCGGTAAAACTCCCAGTCATCCTCGCAGTGGAAAATGAACTCTCCGGTGACCTCAGCATAGGCCTTGTCTATCGAGGCCATCTGCCCGATCTGGGGATTGTTCACGATGACCCTGGCATCGGGAAAACCAGCGCGCGCAACCACATCACGGACCGTTTCGTCACCGGAATCTTCTATAACGATCATCTGGTGAAGCGGATAGGTATTTGTCTTCTTGAAACTGACAAGTGTCTCTTCAAGAAGATCGAAGCGACGGCAGCTTGTGAGCACGAAAGAGACTTTACGCAGGTCCATGGGCGCCATTAATCACGGCGGTCCAGTTTCGCGCAACATCAGATACGACAACCGCGCAAAACTTGTTGAATTCAAAGCATCAATTATCTTTTTTTCATCTGCGCGCTCAGCTAGTATAAGGGCTTGTGCCGTCTATCGGCACGGTCATCAATCACAAGCCTGGCCGGTCCCATGAACATATATGCAAAACCGCTCGAACGCTTCGCCACGAACTCGCTTGAGCAGCACTGGATGCCCTTTTCGGGAAATCGCGATTTCAAAATGAGCCCCCGGCTCGTTGCCAAAAGCGAAGGCATGTATTTGTGGAACCAGAATGGGGACCGGTTGATCGACGGCTCCTCTGCCCTCTTTAATGTTGCAGCCGGTCACGGACGGCACGAGATTGCAGACGCTGTCTACGCGCAAATGATCCAGAACGATTACACCGCACCGTTCCAGGTGGGACAGCCAACGTCCTTCGCACTGGCATCCAAACTTGCAAAGATCCTGCCGGACGAATTCAACCACATCTTCTTCACCAATTCAGGATCTGAGTCGATCGACACGGCACTGAAGATGGTGATGGCCTATCACCGCGCGCGCGGCGAAAGCCAGCGGTTGCGCTTTGTTTCGCGCGAACGGGCCTATCACGGGGTGAATATGGGCGGCGTATCACTGTCCGGCATGGTACGAAACCGCGAGACGTTTCCCGTCGTCATGCCGAATATCGTAACGATCCGGCATACCTGGACCGAAGACGAGCTCTTCGTGAAAGGCCAGCCGGAACATGGTGCCGAGCTTGCGGATGACCTTGAGCGCCATTGCGCAACCTATGGCGGATCGACCATCGCGGCGGTCTTCGTTGAGCCCGTCGCAGGTTCGACCGGAACCCTGGTCCCACCAAAGGGTTATCTGGAACGCCTGCGCGCAATCTGCGACCGGCACGGTATTCTGCTTGTTTTTGACGAAGTCATAACCGGTTTCGGGCGCCTCGGTTCGCCATTTGCTGCCGACTTCTTCGGTGTGAAGCCGGATATCATAACGATGGCGAAGGCGCTTACAAATGGCGCAATCCCAATGGGCGGCGTTGCTGCGACGGACGAGATCTACGAAACGATCACAGGCGCTGCGCCGGAAAACGCCATCGAGTTTTTCCATGGCTACACCTATTCAGGCCACCCGGCAGCGTGTGCGGCTGGTCTTGCGACCCTTCAGATTTACGAAGATGAAGGGCTTCTTACCCGCGCCGCAGACCTCACCGACTATTTCCTCGATGCAATTTGGTCCCTGAAAGACCTCGACATCGTCAAGGACTTACGCGGCATCGGCCTCATGGCGGGGGTCGAAGTCCATCCGCTTGATGGAAAACCGGGTGTTCGCGGCAATGAACTCCAGAAGAAGCTCTTCTGGAACGGTTGCCATATCAAGTGGACGGGAGACACCGCCATCGTTGCACCATCGCTCATTGCCGAAGAGAGCCATATCGACGAGATCGTGGCCGCGATGAGAAAAACGCTGGAAGCGGAATAAGCGGGAGCGAGGCACCTTCGCGCCCGCGGCTGTTCTCGGCCTCAAAACAGAGCCGCCAGGAGTTCGGCCTTGTGCTCAAGGGGGCCGTTTTCGAGGTAAGCTAGCACGAGTTCCCGCATGACCCTGTCACCCGACAGCGAGCGGAGCGCCATGTCCTGTTTGTTGTGGCGCTCGATATCAGGCGACGGAAGGATGGAAAACCCGACGCCAGCCCGAACACACTCGGCGACCGCTTCAACACTATCGAGGACAATCACATCTTTTGGGTGGAGATCCGAGCGCCGCAAATGGTTGGCAATGAGCCGACCAATACCGGTATTCGGCATGAAATGGATGAACGACATTTCATCCATGCAACGAGAAAGCGTCCAGTGTTCCGCCGATTTCGGCATACAATAGACAAGCTCTTCGTGAGCAAGCACGTGCGCCTTCATGCCGGGCGGCATATCAACCCGCGTGATGATCGCAGCATCAAGACTTCCATTTGAAATTCTGACCAGAAGTTCGTCCGACAGGCCGGTCTCTACGCTGAACCGGGCATTGGGAACTTTGGTGCGCGCATGGGCAAGAAAACCCGGCAAAAGACGGATGGAAGAGGTCAAAACGAAACCGATCCTGTAATCGCCTGCAAGCTCGTCGGGCGAACGGCAGGTCTCCATCATCCGATCCGCTGCCTTCAGCACATCCATCGCATGACGCGCGATCCTCCGGCCAGCCGGGGTCAGTTTGGGAGGACGATAGGACCGGTCGAACAAAGAAACGCCGAGTTCATCTTCAAGGTTCTTCATCTGCATACTAACACTCGACAGCGTCATATTGAGCTCAGACGCCGTTTTTGCAAACGAGCCGTGCTCCCTTACCGAAACCAGAGTTTGCAGCGTTCGAAGGTTCATAACTTTCGTTTTTCTGAATTTAGTATCCACTTTAATTCGATTGAATAAAACTTGTAAATAGGCGACTCTTCTTACCACTAAGCGGGGGCTAGAATCAGGGTGTGGGCGACCAGCGATTTCGCGGGCCGCCCCTTTTGACACCTTCATTCATCGGCCTTTTTCGGGAAGCCAGCAGTATCCAAGCCCCCTTCTTAGAGCCCTTTTTCGGGGCTCGAGCGAAGAGAGGCATTTGGATTATGGGTTTTGTTGAACAGGATCGTCCTGTGGAGTTTGAAAGTCAGCGCCGTGCGCGAGCCCTTGCGCAGGAAAAGTTTTCCGTTCGCGCTGCTCACTTTGATAAAACCCGCAAATATTGCCACCGCAACGTGCGTGACATGGTGGATGCCGGGCTGATGGGGATGACGATCCCAGAAGTTTATGGCGGCAAAGGCGCTTCTCTTTACGAAACCGTGCTGGCCATCGAAGAAGTGGCGCGGGCGTGTACCCTGTCGGCGCGCGTTTTGACCGAAGCCAATATGGGCGCAATCGGTGCGATCATGGCTTATGGCACCGAAGACCAGAAGCGTCTCTGCGCGCCATTTGTGCTTGCGGGCGATAAAGCTGCCATCTGCATCACCGAGCCGGAAGCTGGAAGTGCCGCAACCGAAATGCGTACGACGGCTGTAAAGCGCGGCGATCATTATGTGATTAACGGTCATAAGCACTGGATCACCGGTGGCGGCGTTTCCAAAATCCACCTGATCTTCGCTCGCGTCATCGGCGATGCCGGTGTCGAAGAAGGGATCGGAGCCTTCATCGTCATCCGTGACCGGGAAAACGGCTATGCCGCCGAAGGTCTTGAAATCGGTGAGCGGGAACGCACGATGGGTCTCTGCGGTATGCCGGAAACCGAAATCCTTTTCCGTGATCTCAAGGTCGATCAAACAATGCGCCTTGAAACACCGTCCGGCTCGGCGCGCGGTTTCCAGGATTTGATGACAGCCTACAATGCGCAACGCGTGGGTGCCGGAACGATCGCAATGGGCGTGGCCGCAGGCGCACTCGACGAAGCCAAGCGTTACATGCTGGAACGTCAGCAATTCGGTCGTCCGATAGCGGAATTTCAAGGCCTGCAATGGATGATTGCAGACATGGACGCTGCCCTCTACGCCTCAAGACTGATGCTGCATGATGCGGCGAAATCGGCATCGGAAGGAAACACGCCTTTCCCCGACATGACAAAAGCGGCGAGAGCGAAACTCTTTGCGTCTGAAAACGCAATCAAGATCGTCAATCAGGCACTTCAGATCTTTGGTGCTCGAGGGTATGGGTCCGAGGAAAAGGTCGAACGCATGTATCGTGATGTTAGAATGTTCACGATCGGCGGTGGCACAGCCGAAATTCTGCGCAATCAGCTCGCAAGCGCTGTGCTCGACATGAAGCTTCCGCAAACCCGCGACGCCTATATCGACGCTCAGCAAAGAGCCGCAATGGGATCAGAGGTTTCAAGGGCTTTTAAAGTCGCAGCCGAATAGGTAGCCTCCCTCCCCCAACGGAGGAGGCGACATGGAAGACTTTTCAGGAAAATCGGTTTTAATCACCGGTGGCGGGTCCGGCACGGGCGCGCATATGGCGCGCGCCTTTGCAGATAGCGGCGCAACCGTAAAAATTACCGGCAGGCGCGCGGAGCCCTTGCAGGCGGTAGCAAGCCATTCAGACAGGATTCGCTACCAAGCAGGGGATGCGAGCGACGAAGCAACGGTCGCATCGTTTTTCGAAGACGGTCCTTTTCAGATCGTGGTCGCCAATGCCGGTATCGCAGAAAGCGCGCCATTGAAGGCAACAAGCCTTGATCAATGGCAACGCATCATGGCCGTCAACGCGACCGGCGTCTTTTTGATAATGCGTGATGGCCTGAAACAAATGGACGATTGGGGACGTCTCATCGTCGTCTCCTCAATCCTCGGAAAACACGGCGCGCCTTACGCTTCGGCTTATGCTGCTAGCAAGCACGCAACCATTGGCCTTGTTGAATCCGTCGCTCACGAAGTTGCGCGGTCCAATGTCACGATCAATGCAATCTGCCCAGGCTATATAGATACCGACATGACCGGACGCACACTGGAAAACATCATGGAGAAAACCGGCATGGACCGAGCGGACGCCCTCAAAGCCATCACAAAGGACAATCCGCAAGGCAAACTGATAACCTGCGATGAGGTTACCCATACAGCGTTCTATCTCGCGTCAGAGGGAGCTTCGACCATCAACGGTCAGGCAATCATGCTATGCGGCGGAGGGTTCTAGCCAATTAGGTGAAGGCTGCATCTTTGATGCGGATTTGAACGCTCTCCCGGCCCTGCCAGACATTCCTCGAAAGCGTCCCCGCCACATGGATGGGTCTGCTGTCTGATTGAAGAAGCGCTTTGCCAAGCGGACTTTCGGCAGCACCGAACGCGATCCCTGACAAGCTGGACTGGTCACCGGATTTTAAGGTCACACGAACATGGCCGGATCCAACAACGGACGCATAAGCAATCCGGTGACTTGGAAAGGCGAAAACAGGGGCAGGATTACCTGAGCCAAAGGGTCCGGCCCGCTCGATCTCGTCAACAAGGGATAGCTTCGCGCCCTGGGCCGTCAGCGCGCCATCAATGACCAATGCGCGGTTCTTACGCTCCCGCGTGACATCTTCAGATAGACGCTCTTCTAGAAATGCCCTAAGATCGCCGAGTCTGTCGGACTGCACAGTGAGGCCTGCAGCCATTTCATGCCCCCCACCTTTGACGATGATTCCCTCGTCAAGCGCCTCCCGGACAGCGCTCCCGAGATCTACACCTGAAATGGAGCGGCCCGAACCGGTCCCAATTCCCGATCGGTCAAAGCCGAGCGCAAAGCAAGGTCTGTTGTAGCGTTCCTTAAGGCGGGCTGCGACAATACCGAGCACGCCGGGATGCCACCCCTCACCTGAAGCAATGAAATGCGCTGGACCACCTTCGCCGTCAGCATCACCTTCCGGGCCCAGCTCATTCAAGGCTTGCGCTCCGGCATCCTCCAGAATGGCTTTTTCAATCGCCTGTCGCTCGGCGTTGTATCGATCGAGACGGCCTGCAATGTCTTCCGCCTCAAAAGGATCGGCGACGGTCAAAAGCCGCGCACCCAAAGCTGCGTCGCCCACCCGGCCACCCGCATTGATACGCGGACCAAGGGCGAACCCAAGATGGCCGGATTCTATCGCCCCATCGACACCCGAAACAACGCTCAAGGCGGCAATTCCGGGGTTCTGCTGGTTGCGCATCGCGACAAGCCCCTTGCGCACAAAAGCCCTGTTGAGAGTCTTCAAAGGCATTACATCACAGACAGTTCCGAGCGCCACTAAATCCAATAATTCCAATAAATTAATTGGATTTGTTAACAATTCACTTGAAGATATTTCTCTTAGAATGCGCTGGGTGGCGACAAGCGTCATGAAGACGACACCGACAGCAGCAAGATGCCCAAGCCCAGATCGATCATCGTGCCGGTTAGGATTGACGATCGCACGCGCTTCGGGAAGCGTCGTCCCAACCTGATGGTGGTCCAGAACCACTACATCGCCGCCGAGCTCTTTCGCCTTATGAAGCGCATCGAAACTCGTCGCGCCGCAATCGACAGTCACAATCAGTGAAGCACCATCCTCAATCAAAGACTGGATAGCTTCCGAATTTGGACCATAACCCTCAGTGATTCGGTCGGGGATGTAAATCGTGGGCGTGAGGCCGTAATGAGAGCAGAACCGATAAAGAAGGGCTGACGATGTTGCACCGTCAACATCGTAGTCACCAAATATTGCGATCTTCTCGCCGGACTTTATCGCATGCGCAAGACGGCCGGCGGCCGCCTCCATATCGGTCAGGACATAGGGATCCGGCATCAGGGACTTGATCGAAGGATCAAGGTATGCCTGTGCATCATGTTCCGGTATACCGCGCCCGGCGAGGAGCCGGGCAGTAAGATCGGAGAGACCGGTTGTTTGGGAGATTGCCAGAGCGGTTTGGTCACCAGCGGGCGTTAGCCGGTCGACCCAACGGCGGCCTAGAACCGACCGGTTGACGTTCAAAAAGGTACGGCGGTCGGCGTCAGCAGACAAATGCGCTCCGTCAGTTGATCCTGAATTTTGCCGTCTCGCGGTGAACGCCTTTAATATACCGGATCGTGCGGGTCGACGAGCGCATGACTACGGTATCGGTCTCTACACCATCACGGGATAACCTGACACCTTTCAGGAAATTGCCATCGGTTACACCAGTTGCGGCAAAGAGAACGTCCCCGCGTGCCATTTCGTCCATAGAAAAGATCTTTGACGGATCGTCGATCCCCATCTTTGACGCACGGTCATGCTGGTCCTTGTTGGCGATCACCAACCGTCCCAGCATCTGACCGCCCGTACACCGCAAAGCTGCAGCAGCAAGAACGCCTTCCGGAGCTCCGCCGGTACCGATATAGATATCGATCCCCGTCTCATCCGGATCGGTGGTGTGAATAACGCCTGCAACATCTCCATCGCCGATCAGACGGATCGACGCGCCCGTCTTGCGAATGTCCTCGATGATCTGAGCGTGACGCGGCCGGTCGAGGACACAGGCACGGACCTGTTCAGGTTTCACATCCTTCGCCTTTGCGAGCGCTTCGATATTAGCCGACGCGGGCGCATCGAGTGAGATTATCCCGTCGGGATAGCCCGGGCCGACTGCAATCTTCTCCATATAGCAATCCGGTGCATTGAGAAGATTGCCTGTGCGCGCAAGGGCAATGACGGCAAGCGAGTTCGGTGTATTTTTGGCGCAAATCGTTGTGCCCTCAAGCGGGTCGAGCGCAACGTCAAGCTCGGGGCCTTCGCCGGTCCCGACTTCCTCGCCGATATAAAGCATCGGCGCTTCGTCGCGTTCGCCCTCACCGATCCTGACCGTTCCACGGATCGGCAGAAAATTGAGTTCGCGGCGCATAGCGTCAACGGCTGCCTGATCGGCTGCTTTCTCGTCACCTTTACCCCGCCAAAGGGCGGCTGCAACTGCCGCAGCCTCGGTCACCCGGGCAAGTTCAAGTGTCAGCTTGCGGTCAAGGCTCTCCTCGACATCGTGTTCGGCAACATCTTTTTTTGCCTTGCCTTTCTTAGCCATGAACCGTCTCCTCACACCCTTCCATTCATTCGCGTACTTTGAAAGCCGCACCGAACTTTTTGTCAGCCTAGTTTTTCGATACGGATCATTTTGGGCGCACCCAGCACACTATCGTCGGCCTCAATCCGTTCCAACGCGGCACGCACGGCACTCTCCGTGGTCTCGTGCGTGATGATAATCACCGGTTGCGCCCGCAAAGGCTTACCGTTTTCCTGTTCGATTTCGCGATGTTGAACCACGCTTTGCAGAGAAATCTCGGCTTCGGCCATATGGGTTGCAATGCGTGCGAGAACCCCGGGCTTATCGGCAATTTCAAGCGCCAGATAATAGCCACCTTCATGAAGCCGCATTCCGGCGCGCACATAGGGCTGAAGGCTGTCTGCCGGCCTTCCGAAGACTGGCGGACGTTCTCCCCGCGCAAGATCGGCAAGATCTCCGGCGACCGCCGATGCTGTCGCAGCGCCACCCGCACCGGGTCCGCTCAACATCAGGTTCCCAGCCTTATCCGCCTCGATCGCAACCGCATTGGTAACCCCGTCGATCCCTGCGATCGCAGCCGTTTTCGGCACCATTGCCGGGTGGACCCTTTGTTCAATGCCCGTTTCGGTCTGCTGGGCAACACCCAACAGCTTGATCCTGTAGCCCAGTTGATCGGCGGCTTCGATATCAGCGAGAGTAATCTTGTCGATGCCCTCAAGATAGATGCTGTCGAAAGAGATCTCGGTCCCGAAACAAAGGCTCGTCAGAATGGCAAGTTTGTGAGCCGTGTCATGGCCGCCAATATCAAAAGTCGGATCGGCTTCTGCATATCCGAGCCGTTGTGCGTCGGCGAGACAATCGGCAAAGCTGATTTTTTCGGCTTCCATTCGAGTCAGGATGTAATTGCAGGTGCCGTTCATGATTCCGAAAATTCGCGACACTCTGTTTCCGGAAAGTGCCTCGCGCAGCGTCTTGATGATTGGAATGGCACCCGCAACGGCTGCCTCATAGGAAAGTCCGGCGCCATTCTCCTCGGCAAGTTTAGCAAGCGACGCACCGTGCTTTGCAAGAAGCGCCTTATTCGCTGTCACGACCGACTTACCTCGAGAAAGCGCGGCTTCTACGCAAATACGCGCCGGTCCCTCATCACCGCCGATCAGTTCAACGAGCACATCGATATCATCGCTCTCGGCGAGGCGAACAGGGTCGTCGAACCAGATATATCCGGAAACATCGACACCACGGTCAACATTGCGATTGCGCGCGGAGACTGCCGTCACTGAGAGACTGCATCCTGCCTTTTCGGCAATCTCCTCGCCATGATCTTCCAAAAGGTGAAGAAGTGCGCTTCCGACTGTGCCAAGGCCGGCGATCCCGATGCGCAACACTTGTGACATAAACAAATTTCCTGAAGGGTCGAACGGAAGGTCCGCCCGGTAGTCAGGCGGAGAACGGGATCACCTTTTGCACGGTCTCAGTTTCAGACGCAAGGAAGCGTTTGATATTTCGTGCGGCCTGACGAATGCGTTGTTCATTTTCCACAAGGGCTATGCGCACATGCTGGTCACCGTGCTCACCGAAACCGACGCCCGGGGCGACTGCGACACCGGCACGCTCAACGAGGAGTTTTGAGAACTCGAGAGACCCCAGTTTCCGGAAGGTCTCCGGGATCGGAGCCCAGGCAAACATGGTTGCAGGCGGAGCCGGGACCTCCCATCCAGCCTGGAGGAAGGCCTCAACCAGAACGTCTCTCCGGGTTTTGTAGATCCGCCTGGCCTCTTCGATGCAATCATCGTCACCATTGAGTGCGGCTGTGGCTGCGACCTGGATCGGCGTGAAAGCACCATAATCGAGATAGGATTTCACTCGCGCCAATGCTGCTATGAGACGTTCGTTGCCAACGGCAAATCCCATCCGCCAGCCTGGCATCGAATACGTCTTCGACATCGACGTAAACTCGACCGCGACGTCCTTGGCATCTTCGACTTCGAGAATAGAAGGCGGTGGATTGCCGTCGAAATAGATCTCGGAATAAGCAAGATCAGACAACACGAAAATGTCGTGCTTCTTTGCGAAGGCCACCACGTCCCGATAAAAATCGAGATCGGCCACATAGGCTGTCGGATTGGATGGATAATTCAGAATGAGGGCAAGTGGCTTTGGGATCGAATGCTTAACCGCCCGCTCGCACGCTTCAAAGAACGCTGCGTCAGGGGTCGCCGGAACCGATCGAATAACCCCACCGGAGATGATGAAACCGAAAGCATGAATTGGATAGGTTGGATTGGGAACAAGGACGACATCACCCGGCGCAGTGATCGCCTGCGCCATGTTTGCAAAACCTTCCTTGGATCCGAGCGTTGCAACAATCTCGGTTTCAGGATCGAGTTTCACACCGAAGCGGCGTCCATAGTAAGATGCCTGAGCTTTTCGCAATCCCTTGATGCCGCGCGACTGAGAGTATCTGTGGGTATCTGGTCTTTGAACCGTTTCGACAAGCTTATCGACAATATGTCGTGGTGTCGGAAGATCCGGATTGCCCATTCCAAGGTCGATGATGTCTGCGCCCTCTGCACGCGCTTTCGCCTTGATGCGGTTGACTTCTTCAAAGACATAAGGGGGAAGTCGCCTTACCGAATGGAAGTTCTGCATAGCCGTCGCCTAATCGTTTCGGTCCGCTTGCCGCAAGCCTTTTGATTTCCGGAATTTCAAAGGTTTAGCATCGCTTTCGATCGGTTCAAAGGCAAAGCTGAGTTTTAAATCGCTCAAGCGTGGAAGAATGCGGCCTAATAGAAATAGACCTCAGGGCTGACTTTCGCCCTTGCAAACCACCTGGCCGTTGCTGCGCGTATCACATGACTGGTCGATTTCCGCTTCAGCCTGCGCTGCGTGGTTGCGAGCGATAGACCGCAGGCGCTCCTGCAACTGGTTCGCATCGCGAACGCCGCCTTGAGCAGCCGCAGCTTCATCCGTGCCGGGCGTTCTTGATTCCGCCAGAGCTTCAAGATCCCGCTCCACCCGGGCGCGTTCAGTCGTGCTCATCAAGGGCACGTCCCGTTCATATTGTTTTCCGAGAAATACAGGAAAGCCGTTTTCATCAACCTGACCGGTTCGTTCGGCTTCAAGATCAAAGGCGGTATGATCCCCTACCGAACAGCCCGAAAGCACGATAGCAAGCAGAAGCGTACACGGCGTCCATTTGATCCTGCGCAATGACATCATCTTGCGGTTTCGCTTGTCATGATCTAACACTCGCCTAAGCCTAAAAGGCAATCAGCACCAACGTAAGGCACTCTTTTGGGCGATTGTTTTTTAAGATAATATATCGCTTGGAGGAAAACAAACGCTGCGCAGACATGTTCAAATGTGACGGCCGCGAATGGACCGTTCATAGAAACGTAATTGCGCATCGTTGGGAGGCATCGTTTTACCTAGGACGCCCTGCGCGGCCATCGATTTCGTCCCGTTTGTTTGTTGACCTTGTCGGAAGTGGCCGCCCAGAAAGCCTATGGCGTTTGTGGGCGATAGCAAGGGGACCCGTGTTCCAAGAAGTGCGCGGGAATGAGGGTATGACGGAGCGTAAAGACACTCGAAACGGCCAATCGAAACAGGATTTCGATCTTTCGCCCCTTATAGAAGATCCAGATGCCCTTGCTCGCAATACCGCGGAATTGGTTGAGCAACTCGGCAGGGTTGCAGCCGCGGTCGTCAAACCCATCGAAGAACGTGGCAGCGAACTTGATACGACAGATCGCTTGCATGATTTTTATTCGACGGTCAGCAAGGTAGGCAAATACTGGATTGAATCGCCCGAACGAGCGATGGAGGCTCAAAGCCGTATCGCGAGCCAGTATATGGATTTGTGGGCAAAGAGTTTTCATCGCTTTAGCGGAAGAGACGTCGAACGCACTGTCGAACCACATCCAAGTGATCGCCGGTTCAAGGACGAGCAATGGGATGACAACCCGCTTTTCGACTTTCTGAAGCAGGCCTATTTGATCACGGCAAACTGGGCTGACGAACTGGTCGATCGCGCTGACGAGTTAGACCCACACACAAAGCGCAAAGCAGCATTCTACATCAAACAAATCACCAATGCGATTTCGCCTTCGAACTTTGCCGGAACCAATCCGGAAGTTCTGCGCGAGACGATCGCGAGCCGTGGTGAAAACCTGGTGCGGGGCATGAAAATGCTCGCCGAAGACATGCACGCAGGCGACGGTACGCTCAGGGTGCGGCAATCTTCGCCCGATGCGTTCAAGGTTGGCGAGAACCTGGCGATCACACCCGGCAAAGTGATCTTCCAGAACGAAATCTGCCAACTCATCCAGTATGAGCCGACAACGACCGAAGTCCGTAAACGGCCCGTTCTTGTGGTCCCGCCATGGATCAACAAATTCTACGTCCTCGACCTCAATCCGGAGAAATCGCTGATCAAGTGGATGGTTGATCAGGGCCACACTGTTTTCATCGTCTCCTGGGTCAATCCGGATCCCTCGTTGTCCGAAGCGGGCTGGGCGAGCTACATGCAGAAGGGGATCTTCGAGACCGTCGATGTTGTGACGGATCTTTGCAAGGAAAAAGAAATCGATATTGTTGCCTATTGCGTTGGCGGCACCCTTGCATCCATTGCCCTCGCTCATATGGCCGCACGTGGCGACAAACGCGTAGCAACCGCCACTTTCTTCACCACGCAAGTCGACTTCCGCTACGCTGGCGATCTTCTTGTTTTCATCGACGAAGCCCAGATTGATGCGCTTGAACGGGTTATGGAAGATCGTGGCTATCTAGAAGCGGGTCGCATGAACACAACGTTCAATATGCTTCGCTCGAATGATCTCTTCTGGTCATATGCAGTCAATAATTATCTCAAAGGTAAAGAACCGCAGCCTTTTGATCTTTTACACTGGAATTCGGATTCCACGCGCATGACGCCTGCAAACCACAAGTTTTATCTGCGCAGGCTCTACATGAACAACGAAATCACCAAGGGGGATATCGAGCTCGCTGATGAAGCGATCGATCTTTCCAAGATCACCATTCCAGTCTTTACGGTCGCCACAAAGGAAGATCATATCGCACCACCCAAGTCGGTGTTGCTTGGAGCGAGCTTTTACGGCGGACCGGTTGAATTCGTTCTCTCGGGATCAGGTCACATTGCAGGTATCGTGAACCCGCCGCACAAGAAAAAATACGGCTACATGACAGACGGCGAGATCAAGGAGCCTGACGATCTGGACCATTGGATGGAAACAGCAACGCCACACGAAGGCTCCTGGTGGCCACACTGGGACCAATGGGTTCGTGGTCATAGCGACGAGAAAATCAAAGCGCGCAAGGTCGGCACCAGAAAATACAAACCTCTGGAAGACGCCCCAGGCTCCTATGTCAAAATGCAGAGTGTGACCGGTCAGTAAAGTGATCCGCGCGCTGGCAGTCGACAGCACGCAGATCAGCACCACTTATCGTGAGTGAGACCCAAACCTACCCGTTTTGAAGGATCGAGCCCAATGAGCTTTAACCCAACCCTCGAACCGCTATGTCCGTCTGCAGGCGACCTCGATTCAATCGAGACCCTGATCATACCCCGAGCCCGCGACATCGGAGATTTTGAGGTGAGGCGCGCTCTTCCCTCTCCGAAACGCCAGATGGTGGGTCCATTCATTTTCTTTGATCAAATGGGGCCAGTAGAGTTTTTGACAGGAAATGGAATTGATGTGCGCCCTCACCCACACATTGGCCTCTCGACTGTCACCTATCTTTTCAAGGGCGAGTTCCAACATCGCGATTCCCTTGGTACCGACAAGATGATCTATCCTGGCGCAGTGAACTGGATGACCGCCGGAAAAGGTGTGACGCATTCTGAGCGCACGAGCGCCGAGACCCGCAAGAATCCCAGTAGTCTTTTCGGTATTCAGACCTGGGTGGCACTTCCCGAGGCCCATGAAGATGCGGATGCCGGCTTCGAACACCATCCGAAGGAAACCTTGCCGTTGATGGATGGCGAAGGAAAAACGGTACGCTTGATCCTTGGCGATGCCTGGGGTGAAAAGGCGCCAGTGAAAACGTTCAGCGAAATGTTCTACGCTGATGCGATCCTGGAAAAGGACGCCAAACTTCCGCTTCCGGAGAACCATGAAGACCGAGGCGTCTATGTCGTGTCCGGGTCAATTTCAGTTGCTGGACAGAACTACGATGCCGGTCAGATGATGGTCTTCCGTCCAGGCGATGCGATCACATTGACGGCGGGCGAAAAGGGGGCTCGCCTCATGGTGCTTGGCGGTGAAACCCTCAACGGTCCACGTTACATTTGGTGGAACTTCGTCGCGACATCCAAGGAGCGGATTGAGGCTGCAAAACAGGCTTGGGCGGATGAGAACTGGCAGGATGGACGCTTCAGTCTGCCGCCTGGCGACACCGATGAGTTCATTCCAATTCCAAGCTGATTTCCCTTGGATTTCCTCGTTATTTGGCGAGTTTGAGGCCGCGTGTATCTTGTAACGAGGGGTTTATAACTTTCTAAAACAATGATAGCCTTCGCTCTTCGAGGGGAGGAATGAGCCGTGAGGATGACTGGCGGCCAAGCTATTCGTAAACGATCCATAAAGGGCAAGTCAGTGTTCGAACGCTGGGCTTTGAGCATTATGGATATGGATGATGCGACATGGGAGCGCCATGCAAGCCCATGGTCCGTATGGACGCGGTTTTCCTGCCTCCCGCTTCTTTGCCTTACGATTTGGAGTCGCGTATGGCTCGACCAGTGGTTTGCTATACCGGTCGCGTTTGCGCTTCTGTGGACCTTTCTCAATCCGCGGATCTTTAAACCGCCGCGAGATTTCAATCATTGGCCAGCAAAAGCAACATTCGGCGAACGCGTTTGGCTGAACCGCAAAATGGTTCCAATCCCCGCTCATCACGAGCGAGCGGCGCTCATCACTTCGCTCTTAATCCTTCCTGCAACACTGGTGATGGTTTATGGCCTTTACGAGCTCGAAATCTGGCCGACGGTTCTCGGAATGGCGCTCACCATGCTTGGAAAAGTCTGGTTTTGCGATCGGATGGTTTGGCTTTACGAAGATATGCGCCGGGAAAATGCTGTTTATGCAAGCTGGTTGAACCGTCCGGTCAACGACAACGGTAACCGCCACGCCGCTTAGCGGTCTTCCCAAACCGGTTTTCGTTTTTCAAGAACGGCTGCAAGCCCCTCCTCCGCATCGCGCGCCATCATGTTTTCGGCCATGACATTCGCACAATATTGGTAAGCCTCATCCAATGGCATCTCGAACTGGTTTTGAAAGGCTTCCTTGCCAATCTTCACAACATGCCTTGATTTGGACGCGATTTTTTCAGCAATTTCCATCGTGCGCCGGTCGAGGTCTTCTGGCGGAACAACTTCGTTGATCAGCCCGAATTCTCTAGCACGCTCAGCCGAAACCTCATCTCCCAAAAGCAGCATTTCCAAGGCATGTTTCCGCCCCATTGTCCGCGAAAGCGCGACCATCGGTGTCGAACAGAAAAGGCCGATATTAACACCTGGCGTGCAGAAGCGTGCTTCGCTCGACGCGATCGCGAGATCGCAGCTCGCCACAAGCTGACAGCCCGCGGCTGTCGCAAGAGTGCCAACTCTTGCAATAACGGGCTTTGGAGAGCGCACGACGGTCTGCATCATCTCCCCGCATGCCGTCATGACTTTGTCGAAATAGGCCCGCCCGCGGTCTGGGTCATTCCTGTGTGCGGTCATTTCTTTGATATCGTGACCTGCAGAGAAGACCTTTCCCTCAGCACCGATCACGATAACACGTATATTATCGCCTGCATTTTCGACGGCAGATTTGATCGCGGCAATCATCGCCTCGCTCAACGCATTTGCCGGTGGACTGGCAAGGGTCAGCGACAAGATCCCGGACGCAGTAAGATCTGATTTCAACATGGACGAACCGCTTCCTTGTTTGCTGGCGCAATCTGTGTTTCAACGCCGAAAGCATGACAGAGCCCAAGATATTGACGAATTCACCGTTCCATTCAACCCCGCAGGATACGCTGCCAGCATTGGACCTCGAGGCGATGAATGCGTTTTTGGAGATTGAGTTTCCCCAAGCGATCGGCCCCGATAAACCCTATTCTATCGTTCGGGTGGGGTACGGGGACGCGAAGCTCGTGCTTTCTGCGACAGAGAATGATCTTCGGCCGGGAGGAACTTTATCCGGCCCCTCTCTGATGACGGCTGCTGATCTCGCGGCCTATGTCTGCGTACTCAGCATGATTGGCAAAGTCGCTCTTGCCGTGACGACCAACCTTAATATCAATTTCCTCAGAAAACCACCATTGTCGGATCTTGCGTGCGAGGCCCGTCCGTTAAAGGTTGGCAAGAGCCTCATAGTTGTTGAGACGGCGCTTTACAGCAACGACGATCCGGATAAGAGCCTCGTCGCTCACGCGACCCTCACCTATTCCGTTCCCCCGCAAAAATAACGAACTTTAGTACGGTAACATAATACCGTTTTTATAACATCCTGTTTTCAATAGCTTTTCTCTAAATTTTTTGCTTGCAATACAAACTTCTTTGCCTTATTCCGACGTCACCTCGCGATTGGGTGTATTTACACGCCTCAAATAGCGACCCGTTCATCTACGTCATGGAAAGACAGCTTATGAAAACCTTTTCGCAAAAGCCTGCGGAAGTGGAGAAGAAGTGGATCCTGATCGACGCCGAAGGGCTTGTTGTCGGCCGCCTCGCCTCGATTATCGCCACCCGCCTTCGCGGCAAGCATCTGCCAACCTTCACCCCGCATGTCGATATGGGCGACAACGTGATCGTCATAAACGCCGACAAGGTGGTCTTCACCGGTCGCAAATATGAAGACAAGAAGTATTACTGGCATACCGGGTATCCAGGCGGGATCAAGGAACGGACAGCACGCGCTCTCCTTGAAGGCCGTTTTCCTGAGCGGGTGGTTCAGAAGGCTGTCCAAAGGATGATGCCGGGCGGCCCGCTGACACGCAAGCAGCTGAAGAACCTCCGCGTCTACTCTGGCAGCGAGCATCCGCATGAAGCTCAACAGCCTGAAGTCCTTGATGTCGCGTCAATGAATCCCAAGAACAAGAGAGCAGCGTAATCATGTCAGAAGTCCTGAATTCACTGGAAGATCTCGGCGCTGCAACAGGTGCTGCCGACGCAGGCGAAGCAACCGAGGCGCAAGCACCGGTTTACGTCCAGAAACTTGATCCGCATGGCCGCGCCTACGCGACCGGCAAACGTAAAGACGCTGTCGCACGTGTATGGGTGAAGCCGGGCGCCGGTAAAATCGTCGTCAACGGTAAGGACATGACTGCGTATTTCGCCCGTCCAGTCCTTCAGCTCATCATCAATCAGCCGCTCGAACTTGTCGATCGCAAAACTCAGTATGACATCATGGCAACGGTCTCA
>JBCDCZ010000014.1:0-31807 GCA_039180865.1 Pseudomonadota bacterium
ATCCATCACCGTGATCGGCGGAAGTCTGACGCTTTTGATTGCCCCGGCATGGTCGCAATCGGCAGAGCGTGTGGTGATCGACCTGCCGGCCCAATCGCTTGCAAACTCACTGGTATCCCTTGCTTCTCAGACGGGCGTCGATATCGTCGCACCGGGATCCCTCGTATCGGATCGAACAGCCCCTGCCCTTTCCGGCGCATTCACGCCGGAAGAAGCGGCGCAGACCTTGATCAGCGGAAGCAATCTCAATGTTCGCACAGGAAGCACCGGCTCCCTGATCATCACACGTCTTGAAGCCTCCGAAGATGACTTTGACGTCTTGCTCGATGAGGTTCTGATCACCACAAGACGGACTGAAGAGAGGCTGAAAGACGTACCGGGTAGCGTAACAGTTTTAACCAATGAACGCCTTGAGCGCTCCAACATAAACACAACCGACGACGTTATCTTGAATACACCTGGTGTGAGCTTTACCGAAAATTCTTCACCAACAGGGCTCGAAGTTTCAATTCGCGGGATTTCCGACCTTGTCGGACCGGATGGGACGGGACCGACCAATGGCATCTTTCTGGACGGTTTTTTGCTCAATCCGACCGGCAGCACCCTATCACTTAATCCCGAATTGCCGGATCTGGAGCAGGTGGAAGTTGCATTCGGCCCCCAAGGAACTGCGTTCGGAAGAGGCACTCTTGGCGGAGCAATCAATTTCATTACCAAGAAACCAACAGATGAATTGGAAGCGTCTCTGGAACTTGAAGCCGGTTCATTTCCCGATGGCCGGGGCACGGCCATTGTAAACATTCCAGTATTGGAAGATGGGCTTCTTTCGGCGCGGCTGGTTGCGTTCGGGAATATTTCTGACGGCTTTATCGATCTTACAAACTTTTCCGATCCCGACACAATTACATCGAACAATGCCGGAGGGCGCATCAGCCTTCGGTCTCAACCCATAAGTCCGCTGACGATCGATTTCAGCCTATCGTTTGATCGCACAAATCAACTGGCGCCTTTTCTTGCCACTGTTCCCAGTGTGGAAGCCGGAGATCCAATCAATGAATCAGGCACACCCGGTGGCTTGGACATAGATCGTTTCACGACCACCGCGAATATCTCATACGATGCGAAGATTGGTACATTCAAATCAAACACAGGGTTCCTGGATACGGACGTGGAATCTTCCAGTGATTTTGATATTTCCGGATTTGATCTTCTGGAAATAGCAAGTTCGGAGGCAGGCAACCAATCGGTTTCACAGGAGTTCCGGTATGAGAGCAAAGAATTTGACCTGCCGAAGAGGTTCGGAAAGATCGCGTTTAATGTCGGAACAAATTTCAGTTTCAGCGAAGACGGGCTGTTTAGTTCAGAGACTGTGGCGGGTTCCGACTTCCTTCCAACTCTGACAGCACCATTTCCATTTCCGGCGCAACTCGGGTTTCTAGTGGGCGCGGGATTAATCGATCCCTCGATTTTTGCGGCCTCACCGGCGGACCAGGCTGCGGCTGTGGCAGCAGCGCTTGCTGCACCGCCGGAACTGCTTGGAAGCCTGACGACGTCATCTGCAACGACGGTCGATCATTTCAGCGTATTCGGCGACTTTCGGTTTAAGCCAGTCGATAATCTCGAGATTGCAGCTGGGGTGCGTTTTAATCGAGACGCTGTTTCAGTCCTAAGCTCGGGTGCCACAACCGGTGCATTTTCAGCCTTATTCCCGGCACCGGCCACCGTTGAGTTTGACGATATCTTCACGGCGTTCACGCCGAATGCTTCCGTAAAATACAACTGGACCGAAGCCTTCTCCACCTATGTCGCTTTTTCAACCGGTTATCGGCCGGGTGGCTTCGCGGAATCTTTGGTAACCGGTGGCAGCACCTTCGATGAAGAGCGTATTCGCAATATTGAAGGCGGTTTTAAATCGACGTTTTTTGATCGGCGGTTGGCAATAAATGCATCCGGATATTTCTTGGAATATGACGACATCCAGGTGTTTAGCCTGTCGATTATCGATACGCCGGTGGGTCCTGTTTTCGATGAAACAATCACCAATGCTGCAGCCGCGCGAAGCATCGGTTCGGAAATATCCATTACTGCGCTACCGGTGAATGGATTACGCCTTAACGCAAGTATCGGATTGAATTTCTCCACCTTCACGGATTTCGCGACGGCTCCGGATTTCGATGGCGACTCGCTTCCGGATGATCTGACCGGCAGCCGGCTGCCAAATGCTCCGGTCCATACATTTTCACTTGTCGCGGACTATGAACACCCAACACCGATTTTCGGCGACCTGAGGGGCTTTGTGAGAGCGGAGTATAATTTGCGATCAAGCTTTGCGAGCTTGATCGATACCACAGCGATGACTTTCGATGGATTTGATATCGCTAATTTTCGCGCTGGCTTGAGAGGTGACAATTTTTCCGTCACCGCGTTTGTCGAAAATGCATTCGATGAAGTGTACGCAACCGGTTCCAGCTCGCTATTTGCGCCAAGCCTTGTGGGAACAGATCCGAATGTTGATATTGGAGCAACACGACGGTTCGGTGTTGTCGGAACAATCAAGTTCTAAGACGGTAAACAGGTATTTGCTTTTGATAGAACTTCCCCACATGCATGAATGGTCTCGACAACGTACAAGTTGAACATCCAAACGAACTCGTTACTAGCGCATCAGCGTTCATTCACGCCGAGTACGGTTTTCGTGGCAGCGCGACGATCCTTCTCAATCCGGCAGACGCAACCGCGGATTCTTTCAACCTGTTGAACCTTCGTGCGGGTCTGCGCGGAGAGAACTTCTCGGTCGAAGGGTTTGTCGAAAACGTTCTCGACGCGACAACGGTGACCGGGGCCTCGCCGATAGCGGTCGCCGGATCTTTGGAGCTCGATCAAGAACTTGTTATCGGTCCGACCCGGCGCTTTGGTGTGCGTGTTAAGATCACGTTCTAAATGCATCTTTACGGTTTAAACGCAGGCTGGTTGTGCTAAGTGATATCCAGTAAATCTGAACCAGATCATTCGCGGACAGTTGGAAGGAAAAGCATGGGCTTCATCGACCGGCATCCAACTGCAATCCGCTGGATTTTGGCGGGCCCCCTCGCCTTCATCCTTACCGTTTTGAGTTTAGCCGCGCTACCGCACCTTCTTCCTGTTGGAAGAGGCGGTATCGACCATTTAATATACCCAACCATTTTCATCCCGATCACCTGGTCCGTTTTCATCATCTGGCCGGTCATGACGGAGAAACTGACCCGGTGCCTCGCGATCTATACCGGCCTCACAATTTTATCCATCGCCATAGTTGTCTTTGCGCTGATCTAAGAAAGGGATTGTCGCCATGATTGGAACGTCTGCGAAGAAACGACTCATTGCCCTTCATGGATGGTCGGCAACCATCCTCGCCATATTGCTTTATGTCGTCATGCTGACCGGAACCATTATCGTTCTTGAAGACGAACTTGAACATTGGTCAAAGGGTGAGAGCGAGCGAGTCCTGCCGTTCGGACAGGACAATTTCGGAACGATTGTCTCAGACTACGCGGCGACGATTCCACAGGATCTCCGCGAAGAGTTGCGTATTGTTCCAACAGGGCCGGATACCGCCCGCCTCGATTTTGCCGGCTATAAATTGATCGAGGGTGAGCGGGAGCATTTTCACACCGTTTTCGAGGTTCATACGAAAACTGGAGAGCAGATCAGAAAACAGGCCGGTATCGACGGCACGATCAATTATTCAGAGCCTGAGGATTATCTCGTTCGCTTCTGGTACGACATGCATGTGCGTCTGCATGTTCCGGGCTCACTTGGCCTTTACCTGACCGGTATTGCAGGCGTTGCAATGATCATCGCCGCATTCACAGGCGTTCTGATCCACCGCCATATCATCAAGGAAATGTTCGTGACAGGTCGTCCGGGCGACCGCCTCGTCTCCTTCAGGGACCGCCATAATCTGGCCGGTGTATGGTCGCTTCCTTTCGCCGTTCTCCTCGCCTTCACCGGGACGTTCTTCAGTTTTGCAACATCATTGGCCCTTCCGATCGTTGCAATGTCGGCTTTCAAAGGCGACCAGGAAGCCGTAATTGCAGCCGTCCTGCGCCCGACACCGCCACAGATTGAAGAAACGGCAGAACTGACCGATCTTGGCGCCGTCTTTCGTCTCGCAGAAACGGAAGCCGGGACGCCAATTGTTTTTGCAACCGTCCTTAACTGGGGTCTCGCAAACGCAGAAATCACCACATCCCATGAGGTCGGCGCTCAACACCTCACTCAAACGCAGCTTGCCTTTAACGGTGTCAATGGCACGCTCGTCGAGCGGATTACTCCGGTCGGCTCCGAGCCGTCGGTCGGCAGCACGCTTGTTTCATTGATAGGCCCCCTTCATTTCGGAAACTTTGCCGGTCTCGCATCGAAAGCGATCTGGGTCCTTCTCGGTGGTGCCATGACCTATACGATTGTGACAGGCCTTCATCTCTGGCTCAGGCGCCGAGCGGACGATCCGGCCTGGCGAGCGGGATCCCATGCGATGGCGGTGACGGTTTGGGGCCTCCCCTTGTCGCTTGTTGCTTCGGCCTACGGTTTTTTTGCTGCGGGGACCGTTGGTATGCATGTCCAGGCGACCGTCTGGTCTTTTCTCGGCATGGCGGCGCTCTCCATCCTTTGGGGCGTGTTCGCCTGGCGGCAGTCCGCCGAAATCCTCTCGAAGCATATGAAGCGTCTCCTTGGCGTCTCGCTGGCTCTCCTGCCTCTCGTTCGGATGGCAACCGGAGGAATGTCATGGGGGGAAGCAGTCGGTGACGGCGTTGAGGCTGTGCTTCTCATCGATATCCTGTGTATCGGGCTTGGTATTGGATGCGTCTTGAGCACCCGAAACCAACAACCTGTGGTTCCAGAGCAAAAGGCTGCCGAACTAGCGGAATGATGAATCGGTTCTGTTTCGATTGCCGCACTAGGGTCTGTTGACCTTTCAAATCGTTGCGCGCGCGCTCCTAGGGTCAGATTTCCATTATTGGCCTGCCAACGCTCGCAATGCTGCGCGTGCGGTATCGACACTTGGATCTTTCTCCGAAACCGGAAGCGGTTTTTTGCCTTAGAACCTCACTCTCCCGCGCACGCCAAACCGGCGCGTCTCTCCAAGCTCGAACAAAGACAGTCCAATTGCGGTTGCGTCGGAACCGACGGAAAACCGTTCATCGAATAGGTTTTCCACAAAAGCCTCAACATCCCAAGTTTCACCGCGAAGTCCTGAACGCAGATTAACAATATTTCGCGCGTCCGTTCCCGAAATCTCCGGGGTCAAACTGGTGACATCTATTCCTTCGCTCGTATAGCTGTGTTCCACACGAAAGAATGCATCTGCATCAAGTTTTTTAACCGAGTGCTCGTATTCCACGGTGATGCGGAACGTGTGGACCGGTGCGTTCGGCAGCCGTTCGCCGGTCAAATCCGTTTCGGCACCGCCAACAACTGCGTCGTCGAAATCGGTGAATTCGGTGAGGGACAAACCATATGACAGATCGACCTTTAACCCTTGGATCGGCTGCGCATTGATGTTGAACTCGGTCCCGATTGATCTCGCCGCACCGGCATTGGTAATCGCGACGGAACCGGGAGCGATCACGCTGGTGATCTGGATATCATCATAAAAAAGAGCAAAGCCGCTGCCTCTTAGATTCAGGCGGTCATCAAACACGCTCTTGCGAAATCCACCCTCATAATTGATCACGCGTTCTTCATCGAAACCCAGGCCGAATGCCGGACCCAACACATTAAAACCACCAGGACGAAAGCCTGTGGAGATCGATACGTATGTGCTGAAGTCATCTGTCCAGTCATACTTGGCACTTCCACGCGGCGTGATCGCCGTAAACGTCTCTGAGAATGATTCAAAGGGAAAGCCGGGAACGACCACTGTGCCGATCGGAGGCGGTAAAATGAAGACGGCATCTTCTTGTTCACCCTCGAAAGTGACGGATGCGCGGCTAAATCTCGCGCCAACACCCAGTTCAAGGCGCTCGATTGGACGAAAGCGAAGATCTCCGAAAATCCCGAGATCATTCACGCTCTCTGTGGTGTCTGCCACCAATGCCGAAAAGCCGAAATCGATATCTGTAGCAACATCCTCATCGCTGAAGGCGAAATTCACACCTGCCACAAAACCGACCTCGCCAAGAAGCGGCACTTGTATCCCATCGGCGTCAAACTTGAATTCCTGGGCGATCGATTGTGTGTCCGTAAGGATAGATGAAATGACTTCGGTGGGCACCGCAAGGATACCCGACAACTGGTCGGCCGAAGACCGGGAAAGCGACGTTTTTGAACTCAATTTGCCAATATCGAAATCATAGGCTCCATCGAAAATAACCAAGGAACGATTGAGTGTCTGTTGACCGTCGGTTGTCTCAAAACTTTGCGGTTGATCATCGAAAAACGTGGATGGATCGACAGTACTGTTCTGGTCGAACACGGTTCGGTCGAAAGAGCCGCTCAGGTCCAAGGTCAGCCGATCCGTTGGCTTTGATCTTAAAGCGAGACGCGCGCCGAAATTGTTTTCGCCGTTGAAATCGTCCTGAAGCGGTAACTCGATGAAACCCCTGTCAACTTCGCCGAATGCGGTCAAACGCGCGGTCAAGAGTTCATCCCCGGTCAATGAACCACCCAAAGTTCCCTTTACGCGACCATCTGGAAAACTCCCGCCTTGAAATTCGAGGATTGCCTCCCGCTCTTCGCTTGGTTTTTTGGTGATTAAGTTCACTGCACCTGCAATGGTGCTTCGCCCGAATGTTGTTCCCTGGGGTCCAAAAAGGACTTCAACCTGTTCAACATCAATCAGGTTGGGGTTGATCGTCGAAGTTGCTCCTGTGGGGTTGAGACTCACGTCATCAATGAAAAACCCCACAACAGGACCGCTCGAAGCATCGCCTGTAAAATTTGATATACCGCGGATCGAAACGTCGTTATCGATCGGATTGCCGCCCTCCTGGAATGAGAGGTTCGGCACGCGTTCAACATAATCAATCAAGTCTGTAACGTTTGACCTCTCAATCTCTTGTTCCGTTACTACCGAAACCGATGCCGGAACATTTGTAACATCTTCCGCGATCCGGCGTGCCGTTGTGAGCGTAACGGGATCAAGCAGGACATCGCCATCGTCGGTAAATGCGCCGCTTGGAACGGTCTGACCCAAAACAATCCGGCTTTCAGCAAGCTCCCTCAGCTCTATGTCGGTGCCCGCAAGGATCCTGCCAAGGGCCTCCTGAGGGGTCATGAAGCCGCTTACCGAATTGGCGGTTTTGCCTGCCAGAAGCGCCGATGGCGCGCTCACTTTGATACCGGTTTCTTCGGCAAGCTCAGTGATTGCAGCCGCAAGGGATTGCGCCGGAATGTCAATATCCTGTTTGACTTGCGCGAAACTGACTGACGTACCCCACGTCGTGACGGTTGCAATAACTGACGTTAACAACAGCTCTTTGTAACACCGAGCGAATTTCATCTGTGCGACCCCAGGTTTCTTGGCATTTGCCGCAAAGACGAAGGAGGCCGGCGCTTATTAAGGAAGAAAATTCGAAACTCACCCTGATGTCACAACATAGAGAAAAGGTGTGATATTTATGACACGGACCGATCCGGTCACCGCCAGCGCCTCAAGCGCAAGATCGGGCCGGGTAAGATCGAAACTACCGGTGATCTCCGAGCGCGCCGTTGCCTGGTCGAGAATGACAATTCTGCCCGGCAGGCGCCTGTCGATGATTTCCGCGATCTGAGCGAAACTGAGATCTTTCGCGATCAGTTGGCCATCACGCCAGGACGCAATCGTGCTCGACGCCACCGCGGCGACTTCAACGCGACCATCCGGTTTTCGAATAAGCTGATCGCCCGGTTCGAGGGTCCACGTCGCATCGTTCCTTGAAACGGACACCCGGCCTTTGAGAACGGAAACGCGGACTTCATCATCGATCAAGGCCGTTTCAAACTGGGTCCCGAGAACCTCAACCATAAGATCGTCAACTTCAACAACAAAAGGCCGGCTGTTAGATTGAACATCGAAGAATGCGCTCCCGCGCAAAAGCGCCACGCTGCGCGCAGTCTGTCCGGTATCGTCGGTTAGCGCCGAGCCTGCGTCGAGGACCGCCATGTCATCAGAGGCAAGCCGGACCTCCTTAGACGATACGCCGGTTCTGTGATCCGCGTAGAGAAAGGTTCTCGCTTCGGGCAGGGCGAAGTAGGAAAGTGTCGCGGCGACAACAAAGAATATGATGATCGCATAGGGCGGTCTTGAAGGTTTCGCAGCAGAAACTTTCCAGGCACGCTGCACTTTTCGATAAGCCTCCCTCTCCGCTTCACCGCGATTGAGAAAAGCATCTTTCTGGCGCTGAAATGCCAGATCGTCCGGATCTTCGGACAGGCGCACAAAGATCCGTACCGCCTCATCATAAAGATCCCTTTTATCCGCTATCGTCATCACTCCAAAGAACAGCATATCGTTCACATAGTAAACGAACGACATGCCAATAAATTAAACGAAAACCTAGCGGTCGAGTTCAATTGTCAGATGCAATAGGGCCTCGCAAACGAGCTGATAAGCGCGCGGTGCCGATATATTCATTTCAGCACCGATTTCCACAAACGTAAGTCCGTCCAACCGGTTGAGGCGAAAAGCAGTCAGCGTTCTTTTCGGGAGCCTCTTCAAAGCATTGACGACAATGCGAAGTTCCTGACGGGATATAACCACCCGTTCCGTATCAGGGGCGTGCTCTTCAAACAGGCTGAAGACCTGCAGGCTTGACCGCTCGACTTTTTGTCTACGCAACCAGTCTTTGCACAGGTTTGAAACAATGCGCCTCAGGATCCAGCGGGAACTATCCTTCTCAAATGAATGGCCATCCCAACGGATCCAGCTATCCTGTACAATTTCCTCTGCAATGGCGCCGTTTTTCACAATGGAACGGGCTAACGCAAGCAGTTGCTCACGGTCCTCACAGAACAGCGATACTTTTGCGTTTACCGGCCCATCGTGATTTGCCAAAGCTCAACCTCAGGCTTGCAAAAAGATGTCTCTATCGGGGGCTTGCCCTCAAGCGCCAGACTGGAACGCCTGTGACGAAAGGCAAAGCGCAATCATCGTTAGCGCAGGCTTTTTGTTGAGTAAATCATTCAACTTTGTAAATCTGCAACAGATTCTCGGCGACTTTCAAAGGAAAAGCACGAGTATGATCATTCGTCCTCGTCCTCTCCGCTCGTGGTGGTTTTTTGCCTTGAATACCATCGCGCTCCTGGAAGTGCGCTCATGCCATGGAGAAGCGCACTGATCCAGACGGCATTGATCGCAAGTGCCAGTATGGGTTCGGCAAGGTCGTGGTCGATGTCTGAGACGATCAAAAGCGCAAAGAGCGCCGTCGCCAATCCGCGCGGGCCGAACCAGCCAAAAAACAGACGCGTTGCGGGGGACGCATCCGTACCGATGAGCGACACCCAGATGGCAAGCGGGCGAACGATCAAAAGGCTTGTCAGGATTACCGCCACCATAGGCCATGAAAGATGGCTCAGCGCATCCGGCAAAAGCGCAAGTCCAAGCAGAAAGAAGGCTCCCCAGGTGAGGAGCAAACCTTCGCTTTCGGTGAATTCAAAAATGAACTTGCAGCGCCCGTCCACCACATGGCCGAAACAAAGACCGGCAATGAAGGCCGCGATGAAGCCGTTTCCACCGATTTCACCCGCTGCAAGATAGGTGAGCCCGGCAAGCGCTATCGCGCCGACGCCCTCATAGGTGTCGGCTGTTAAATCGCGATCTTTCGCCCAAATCAGCACATAGCCGCCGATCACCCCGATGATCGCGCCCGCAAGCGGGCCGAGCAGGACCTGTTTCACCCCGAACAGAAGCCAGTTTGTGCTCTCCTGCTCGGACACTTCTGCCGTCAGGCTTGCAAAGAGAAGAACGGCCGGAAGCGCCAATCCGTCATTCAATCCGCTTTCAACGGTGAGCGCACGGCGTGAACGCTCCGGCACCATCGCATTCGTCACGACCGCCTGTCCTAGTGCCGCATCCGTAGGCGCGAGAATCGAGGCAATGAGCGCGAGCATCACAAGCGGCCAGGCAGGAAGGAAAAGCCAAGCTACTAATGTGCCGATCAGAATTGAGAGCGGAAGGCCGATCACGAGCATTCTGACCGGCCAGACATGCCGTTTATACAAGGCTGTCGAGTTGATCTGCGCAGCATCGAGAAACAGAAGCAGGATCAGCGCCACTTCGGCGACGAGATGCAGGATCCGTTCTGCTTCGTGTTTTGGAAAAAGTGCTGCCTGCGAGAGGGCAAAACCGAAAGCGATGAAAATCATCGGCGCGGTGAAAATCGTATTGGCAATCCGCTTTGCCACCATGGCGAAGCACACGGCGAAAGCGGCAATGATAATAAGGCTGAGTTCCATTTGGCGCGCCTGAAAAAACACAATCAACCTTAGGTCTGCGCCGTCCGGCGTGCAACGCTGCTTCGGGAACGTGTGACTACGATCTCTCCCACCAAACGCAACAAGGCCCCGCAGAACGGGGCCTTGTTTTGCAGCTGAGAGGCGAGCGAAAAAACTCAAACAGGGAGCATCGCCTTTGTCGTCTCTTCATCCGGAAATGGCAGCGGGGACGAACCATGTTCGTGAACGATCAGCCAGTCGTCGCCGTCTTTTTCAAAGATCAGGGTGACACGGCATTCGGGAAAATCGAATTCCGTACCGTCCGGCATGCTGCCGGTCGCGTGAAGCGGTACGGTGGACCATGCGACATTGCCGCGAATGGTCACCTCAATCGCTGCGGTCGGCTCAAGCCTCCAGTTCGCGGGGACCGTCATGAACTTGCGGTAATAGGCTTCAGCTGTCGCCCAATCGGTGAAGCCGTCATGGGGCCGTCCAAAGTCAAAGGATGAAAAACGGTCGTCCTGGGCATAGATGTGACGAAATGCATCCAGGTTAAACGGGGCGTCCGGGCTGGTGCGCCAGCCCTCGATCCAGGTGATTGTCCGGTTGGTGATGGCTTCGATGGTCATGATGTTTCCCTTCTCGTTTGTGCCTGAAAGGGATATGCCTGCGCTTTCCTCCGATCTCTAATCGCGTTATGGAACGTCGTGATAACCAGGAGTAATCGACCATGATCGAATTGCGGCTTTGGCGGTCCGTGCTGATCCTGTCGGAGGAACTCCATTTTCGCCGGGCCGCATCACGTCTGAACATCACGCAACCGGCGCTTACCAAGCAGATCCAGGATATTGAGGGTCGGCTCGGGGTGCGCCTGTTCGACCGGCTCGACCGTCAGGTGCGGCTGACCGCCGAGGCTGAAGCCATCGTCGACGATATAAGGCGCCTGATCGACGGCGCGGAACGGCTTGAAGCCAAACTGAAATCGCCGGATGCGCAAGGCGGGAGCACGATCCGGGTTGGCAGCCTTGAATATATTGCAAAGCGCTTCCTGCCGGACGCCCTCACCGCTTTTGCGGCCAATCATCCAGATATTCCTGTTGAAATTGAGGATATGACGCCTGCCGAAACCATCGGAGCCCTGATGGAGGGACGGATCGATCTGGGGTTTCTGGTGCTTCCGGTTGAGGAACCGTCGCTTGTCGTGCGCCCGATGTTGAAAGGACACTGGTCGCTGATCGTTCCATCAGACCATCGCCTCGCTGAACGCAATGAGATCCCGGTCGCAGAGCTTGCAAACGAGCCCCTCGTCTTCTTTGCCCGCCGCATCAATCCCGATCTTTATGACAGTCTCAAACACCGGATCTCGGCAACGGGTATCACGCCGCGCATCAGCTATCATACGCAGGATCCAATGATGGGACCTGATCTTGTGAAGAAAGGCGTCGGTCTTTTCATTGTCGCCGACTATGCCGTTCCAGGCGATCTCGGCGACGATCTCGTGTTGCGTCCGCTATCGGGTTTCGACGCCGAAATCAGTTTCGGTTCCGCATGGCGGCAAGGCGCGATAACCCCAATGCTGCGGTCATTCGTGGATCTTCTGCCCAAAGCCTAGCCCCGAACCCAGGCAGCCGTCCGCTTCATTAACAACGGCATTGCGACGAAACTCATCCATGGCACGAGGATCGCAGTCAAAATGAGCGTTTGCACTGCAACCGGCAGGCTTGAAAGCGTTTCCTGCAGGATATAGAGCAGGACTGTGATTGATGGCCAGATGGCGATCCATGTCACGAAGGCTGTCTTCATTTGGCTATTGAGGCGGGGCATCGTGCGATCCTTTCCGAGTTGCGTTACACCTGATGCTCTGAAATTGCGCGCGATGGATCCGGTCCGCCAATTGAGATCCGGCATGATCTGATAAACATGAGTTATCGCCGGGAAACCCTGATTACGAATGGTTATCGCGGCATGAAACCTGGCGATTGGTCCGCCGCCAGCATCGCTGTCATTTTCCTTTTCGAGAGACGTGACCGAAAAGGCGGGATCTGAAACACCCGGTCCTCTTGATCGAGCGTCTTGCACGTTTCACCCAAATGATTGGAAACAAAAAGGATCTCAAGAATGTCCAGCAAACGCAGAGTTCTTGTCACCGGCGGCAATCGCGGCATCGGCCTTGGTATTGTCGAACGGTTCGCAAAAGAGGGTTACCCCGTCATCCTTTCCGGCCGCGATGGCAAAGGAGCCGAGGCCGAGGCCCGGCGGCTCAAAGAGCTTGGCCACAACGTGGTGTCGTTGGAAATGGATGTCGCCGACCGCGCGAACATTGAACGTGCCGTCGCGAGCCTAGATGAGCCGGTCGATATCCTGATCAACAATGCGGGTATTCTGCCGGACGGCGATCTTTTGATCCTCACGGATCAGGAAATCGATCTCAGTTTTGCCGTCAATGTACTTGGCCCGCTGACACTCGCAAGGGCCCTTGCGCCGGGAATGATCGAACGCGGGTTTGGCCGTATCGTGAATGTTTCCTCCGACTGGGGTGCGTTCAAGGCCGGGCTTGCAGGTCCGGGGGCCTATGGCGTCACCAAAGCGGCCTTAAACGCCCTGACGCTTCGCCTTTCTCATGATCTGCCCGAAACGATCAAAACTAATGCGATGAACCCGGGCTGGGTGCGCACACGCATGGGCGGTAAAAGCGCCTCCCGTACGCCGGAGATGGCTGCCGATACAGCCTTCTGGCTTGGCACTTTGCCGGAAGACGGGCCGAATGGCGGGTTTTTCTTCGACCGGAAGCGCGTCGAATGGTGACGCAATCTGGCGGGGAAAGAGACAATGCCGGGTCTTCGACCGGTCTCCAGCAAGAAGGGGCGCGGGTCTATGCGTTCCTCTATCTTATCGTTGCCGGCAGTCTTCTTGGGCTTTCGACAACGCTTGCAAAGGTCGCGAGCGATTGGGCTCTCGCACCCTTTCCCTTTCTGACATGGTCATTGCTCGGCGCGACAGCCATCCTGTTCAGCGTCGGCGCCGCAAGAGGCCGCCTTCCCCGGATCACAGGCCGTGCGATTGAGTATTATGTCATCGCAGCCTTGGTGACGGTGGCGGGCTCGAACCTGATTTTCTTCTCCGCCGCCCCGATTGTCGGGGCCGGTTTTGTGGCGCTCGCGATCACCCTGCCGCCCCTCCTCACCTATGGTGGAGCGCTGGTCTTCCGGCTGGAAGGCTTTTCATTGATCCGCTTTCTGGGTGTTTTGTCAGCACTGTTCGGCGCGGGCCTTCTTGCAATCAACAAGCTCGAAGAAGATTTTGCTTCCGTTTCCTGGATTGCCCTGACGTTGGCCGGACCGGTGCTTCTCGCGATCGGCAACATTTACCGAACGCTTCGCTGGCCACCCGGAGCATCCGCTGAAGAACTCGCGCCTGGAATGCTCGCGGCGGCCACACTCATGCTCTTGGCTGTGAGCTTTCTTCCGCACTTTTCGTTGTGGCCTTCCGATTTCACCGCGGCACACGCCATGCTGATCGCGCTCCAGGCGATCATCTTTGCAAGCTATTTCCTCATGATGTTCCTGCTTCAAAAGACGGGAGGCCCGGTCCTCTTAAGCCTTCTCGGTTCGGTTGGGGCGATTGTCGCGGTGCCGGTTGCGATCCTTCTTCTCGGCGAAAATACGCCCGGTGGACTGGCCTATGCAGCAGGCTTGATTGGGCTTGGGATCGTCCTCCTCAACCAGCGTCGGGCTTAGAGCCCTTCAAATTCCTCAAGCTATTGCTCGCTTCTTGAAGCATTAACGAAGGCCCTCGAAAGTGGGGAGACCGGCACTGGAAGTCGCCTTACAAAATGGCTATCGAGACGGCGCGCATTTTTGATTGATTGATATGAGAGCTGAGCGTGGATACGACCTATAGAAATACAGACCTGGATCTCGTTGCAGCCTTCCCGCTTGATCCGCTGGCAAACCAGCTCACATCCGCAGGAATGGTTCAGCTCAGCACCTATCAAGACGATCAGGATCATTGGCATACGTCTTTCGAGATCGTCGGCTATGACGATGATGAAATCCACGCGAACGCCGAGGCGACAATCAAAGCAATGCTCGCCGTACTGGAGGCCCTGCCAGAGCGTGAGAAACAAGCGTTCGCTCAATGCAAACTTCGGGAATTCAATGTCGCTTATGATGTCGGCGCGACTGCTGGTGCGGATGGCCCACGCGATTTCCGTGCGGGGATTGGTGCTGCCACCCTCGCCCGGATGGCGGCGCTCCAGACATCGCTTCTCATAACCCTCTATCCGAACGCTCCCTAGCCCCGGCTTTGCCACTATTTCCCGATGTTAGAAGTCGATTTGATCCTCTCGCTTAAAAGGACAGATTGACCTCAAGCCGTTCATTCTGACACTAGAGTGGGCGCGCCGGACAAGCTGCCATAACGCAAGGCGATATACTTGATTGTGTTGACTGATATCACCCGCCGCAAATACCGAAGGTGCAGGTCATGAGTTGTTTTTCAAAGGCTGCGCTCTCCGCCGGTATTATTCTCTTCAGCGCCATGGCTTCGACGCACAATGCTGGCGCTGAGCCGATATTGGGAGCCGTGCGCGGTATCGAACGCGATCTTGGCGCCCGTGTCGGTTTCTATATGCACGATACGCAAACAGACGCGAAACTCTCTTACGCAGACAATGATCGTTTTCCGTTAAACAGCACCTTCAAGCTTCTTGCCTGCGGCGCGTTTCTGAGCCGGGTTGAAGCGGGAACGAGCCGGTTGGCAGATACCGTTTCCCTCGAAGACCTGGAGATCGTCACCTATTCGCCCGCGATCGAAGATCACGTAAGCGCTGGCAAGACCGAAGTTTCCTTCGACGAAGCGTGTCGCATGATGTTATCTGTCAGCGATAATTCGGCGGCCAATATCGTGTTAGGCGAGATTGACGGGCCTGCGGGTCTTACCGCTTTTCTCCGATCGATCGGAGACGATCAAACACGGCTGGACCGGTGGGAAACGGCTTTGAACGAAGCCGTACCGGGCGACCTTAGAGATACAACCACCCCTCGCGCAATCGCCCATTCAATGGAGCAGTTGATTTTGGGCAAAGCCATTTCACCGGCCTCGCAGACGCTTCTACAGGAATGGCTTTCGCATCACAGCGTCGCCGGTGACCTGTTTCGCGCGGCCCTTCCATCATCCTGGTCGATTGCCGACCGCACCGGTGCCGGAGGCTATGGTTCCCGCTCCATCATAGCTGTCCTCTACCCACCGGACCGGAACCCGATCATTGCGACCCTTTTTATGACGGAAACCGAAGCGAGCTTCAAAGACCGCAACGCTGCAGTGGCCCGTGTCGGAGCGGCAATTGTTGCAAGCGTTGCGGCTGACTAGCTCCATACCCTTTTTGTCAATGCGGGTGTTGATGGCGGCTCCCCCCTGAATACGGGGCCGCAGATAGATATTCGCTCGACACAGCAATCGTACACTTATACCGTTTTTGCCTGTTTGTGATACACTTGTACTAGATAAGGGTGCGTTTGCCTGGTATGAGGCGCAGCCCTCTGACATCACTCGCATTGGGGATAAGACCGTGGTTCAGGATTATTGGCGGAATTACATTGACGGCTCATGGGTTGACGGCGGCGCGGGGCGGATCGACGTCATCAATCCGGGAACCAGTGAGAAGCTCGCCGAGCACGCGCTTGCCGATGCGCGCGACGTCGACCGTGCGGTTCACGCGGCCAAGCGGGTGCATCTGTCGGGCGCCCTCTCCGACTTACGCCCCGTCGAGTGCGGGCGTATGGTTCAGGCGATGGGCCGCTATCTTCTCGAGCATATCGACGAAATCGCGCCGATCCTGACGCTCGAACAGGGAAAGCCGCTCTGGGAAAGCCATATCGAGATCCAAGGCGCTGCGCGCTATTTCGAATATTACGGCAATCAGGCGGAGACCGTTGAGGGCCGTTCCATCCCGCTCGGGGCCGGTTACTTCGATTTCACGACATACGAGCCCTATGGGGTTTCCGCCCAGATCATCCCGTGGAATTATCCGGTGGAGATGACGGCCCGCTCGCTATCGGCAGCGCTTGCAACCGGCAATAGTGTCGTCATCAAGACCCCGGAGCTCACACCCCTCACCAATGCCTGGTTCGCCCATGCCGCCGAAGCCGTTGGCCTTCCCGCAGGTGCCGTCAATATCCTGTGCGGTTATGGTAAGGATGCCGGGGCCGCCCTCTCCGCCCATCCGGACGTCAACCAGATCGTCTTCACCGGCTCCGTTCAAACCGGGATCGCCATTGCATCGGCAGCCGCGAAAAACGTCGTCCCCTGTGTTCTGGAACTCGGCGGCAAATCGGCAGCCATCGTCCACGACGATGCCGACCTCGACGCATTTGAGAACGATGTCCGCTGGGGGATCTATTTTAATGCCGGTCAGGTCTGCTCGGCGATGTCGCGGGTGATCGTCCATGAGGCCGTTCATGACGAACTCGTTGACCGGGTGAGCACAATCGCCAAGGGTCTCGGCGTGGGACCCGGTATCGATCTCAAAGACTTCGGTGCGAATATGGGGGCGATGGTGTCAGAAAGCCAGCGCGACCGGGCTGCCGGAATGGTGAGCGACGCCGTGGCTGCGGGCGCCCATGTCGTGACCGGCGGGCGCAAGATGAACCAGCCGGGTGCGTTCCTCGAGCCGACCGTGATCAGCAATGTTGAGCCCGATATGGCGATAGCCAATGAAGAGGTCTTCGGGCCTGTCCTCTCCGTCCTGAAGTTCAATTCAGATCAGCAAGCCATCGATATTGCGAACGGCACGCCCTACGGCCTCGTCGGCGGCGTTTTTACCAAAGACATCGACAAGGCGACCGACGCCGCACGGAAAATGCGGGCCGGACAGATCTTCGTCAACGAATGGTATGCGGGCGGCGTCGAAACGCCCTTCGGCGGCTATGGCAAATCCGGCTATGGCCGGGAAAAAGGCCGCGAAGCGCTCTGGAACTATGTCCAGACCAAGAATGTGGCGATCAAGTTGAAGGGGTAGAGTGTGATTGCGCGTGGGTGCGCAGTGAAGACAATTTGAACTCACAAGAGCGTTCGAAGCGGCACTTGGCAATGCCCCTTCGCGATGACGGCACTGCGGCCGGAGCGGACGTTGGCCGCATCCTGCTCAAATGTCCGATTCCAAACGGACATAATGTCGAAACGTTTCAAGATCAGGCATCACTGATCGTGACCAGTGTCCACCCCCTCGGCCGCAGCGACCATGCATATCGCTACTGGGGCACGTGACGGAAGCGAAGCGACGCTGACCGCCACGCGGCTACCGATTGCGTGGTCTCCGAGCCAGCTAGCGATGAGGCGTGATGCGTGATCGGCAATTCGGGCGTGATCCTCGAACCCCGGCTCGGCAGCGAAGAAGACAGTCATCGACAGGATGTAACCGATCCGTTCACCTTCTCTCAGACATGTCTCCGCAGCCGCAAGTGCGTTTCGTGTAGCCATCTCGACGGCTTCTTGGTCGCTTTCGGGGTCGTCGTGCGAGCCCACCAAGCCAACGTACTGCAACTCATTACCTTCGCGAGGAGTCATGCCTGCGGTTCAGATGAGCGTCCCATGGCGGATGGCGGGACGGAAGAGCCCTTGGGGTCGGGGATCGAACGTCATGCCGCGTACCGTTCGGCGAGAGCGACGATACGACCGGCGGCTGCAACGGCCGCCACATGATCCTGCGAAAAATTTAGTCGGACGCGGTCAATATCCGCGGGGGCGAACTCCGTCCCGGGCGTCACGATGACTCCAGCCTGAAGGTGCAGAAGCCGCGCAAACGTTCCCACGTCGACCGAAAGCCGTGGCAGTCGCGGGTAGAGGTAGCTGCCCGCTTGTGGTGGTGTTGTCTCCCATCCCGCATCGTGGAAGACAGAAAGCAATTCGTCCCGGATCGCCAAATGGGCCTCGATCCGGGCATCCAACCATCCCGCGGGTTCGGCGAACCACGTCGCTATGGCGGCTTGGCTGTAGCCAGCGGCTCGGAGCGATACGATGGCCTGGAGCTTCTCCATTCGATCGATCAGGTCTGGTGACCCGAACGCAGCACCGAGGCGGAAGCCGCTGAGCGACTCGGTCTTAGAAGGCCCCATTACCGTGACCATGGACGCGGGAACCTCCGACATCGCGCGCAAATGGGTGAATGTCTCACCAGGATAGAGCATCCGCGCGTAGAGTTGATCGACGATTACCGTCACGCCGTGGTTGGCGGCAAGGCTGGCGATCCGGCCAGTGACCTCTGGCCCGGTCACGGCACCGGTCGGGTTGTTCGGTGTGGAGTAGATCAACACCTTTGCGCCGTCCGCAAAGGCTGCTTCGAGCGCATTCATGTCGGGGCCGTTTTCCTGCCCCGCCTGCTCTGCCGTCGATCCGTAGAGAAAAGGGACCGGGAGAACCTCTCCGCCCAGGAACACTGTCATCTTGCGGTTGGCGAAATAGTCCGGTTCCAACAAGGCGACCTTGGTGCCCTTCGTCACGCAAGCCCCCATAGCAAGGAATAGCGCCCCCTGCGTGCCTGGCGTCAGGATCAGCCCATCGCCGCCGCCGACCGGCACACCGGTGAACGCTGCGAGACGGCTTGCGAGCACATCGCGCAGCTCAGCATCGCCGCGATACTCGGTATAGGCCTGTTGCCCACCGACGGAAAAGCCGTTCAGCCATGCCTCGCGAGCACCTGGCGTCGGCGGGTGCGCGTCCACGTCCCCATGCGAAAAGTCGACCGGGCTGCCCGGCAGCATCTCGCCGGTGGCTCCCGGCGGCAGGCCATCGGCCGCGCGCACTTCCTGCCCAGGAGCGGCGTCCGTCCGGATGGCGTTGAAGATCGTCTGAATGGTCATAGCGTTGATCGTCCCTTGGTTTGTGTCAGTAGCCACGTTTGCGGTCGACCAGCTTCGGCGTCGAGCCTGTCTCTACAAAGGCGTGGATTGCTGCAGCGGCGATGGCGGCCGCGCTGTCGCGCCCGGTTGGTGCCGAGATATGCGGCAAAACTGTCACTCCAGGATTCCGCCAGAGCGGATCGTCGGACGGCAACGGCTCGGTATCGAACACATCGAGCACTGCATGCGACAAGCGACCGGAAGCGAGGGCAGCCACTAGCGCGCGGGTGTCGAGCACAGGACCGCGTCCGAAGTTGATGAGCGCGCTGCCCTCGGGCATGTGCGCCAGCCTCTCAGAGTTCACTAATCCCTTCGTCTCCGGCGTCAGCGGAACGAGGATCACGGCGATATCCGTGCGCGCCAGCATGTTGTCGAGGCCCGATGCGCCGTGGAACGTTTCCACACCCGGGAGGTCCTGCGGACTGCGCGCCCATCCCATCGTTCGGTAGCCGTAGCGCGACAGCAGCTCGGCGCTGGCACCGCCGAGTTCGCCCAAGCCCAGTAGGCCGACACCGACCTTCTTCGCAGGCCGATAGTCTCTCTGCTGCCAGACCCCACTCGATTGTTGGCGCGCATAAGCGGGCATGTCGCGATGCAGGTAGAGCGTCCAGGCCAGCACGGCTTCCGCCATGGTGCGACCAAGGTCTGCATCGACTAGCCGTGAGATGCCGATATGCTCCGGCAGTGCGGCGATCAGTCCTTCAACCCCTGCCCAGAGACTCTGGACCCAAGCGAGGTTCGGCAGAGCAGCAACTTCGTTGGGATCAGGGTTGGCAACAATGGCAAAACGTGCCGCGCGGCGCCTGTCGGCAGACAGATCGTCCAGCGGCACGATTTTGTGTGGGTGCAAAGCCGGACCAAGGGCCGCAAACCAGCGCTCGCGCTCGGTTTTGTCGGAGCGAGTGAGGAACGGGATAATGACGGGCTCGGCTGTTCTGTCTTCATTCATCGGCGGGGTTCCTGAGAAGTCGCGGAAGGACTACCACGCAGGGGACAGATGGAATAACGTGTTTTATAACCCTTAAAGAGAAGGAAAAGCTGGTTTTGGACACGCGGTTTGCCGAGAGCCTTGTGATGATCGTCGAAGAGGGGTCAATCGCCGCGGCCGCACGCCGTCAAGGACTGACCGCTACAGCCCTCGCGCAGCGGGTGCAGGCTTTAGAGCGGGCGTGGGATGTTTCGCTGGTCGAGAGGGCAGGCCAGACGGTGCGCCCGACCGCCGCGTGTCAGCGCCTTGTCCCGCGCTTGCGCCGCATCGTGGAAGACGCCCGCCTTCTTTCGGCCGACCTCGATAGCGACGGGCTGAGCGGCCCCTACCGGCTCGGCGCGATCGCTACTGCATTGACGGATCATGCTACACACATATTGCACTATCTGGCGTCTCACGCGCCGCGAAGCGCGCTGACCATTGTGCCCGGTGGGTCGCGCGAACTCTACGCTCTGCTCCAGGCCGAGGAGTTAGACGCGGCGCTCATGGTGCGCCCGCCGGATGGCATCCCGAAGGCCTTGACTGTGAGAGGGATTGAGACGCAGCGATACGTCCTAGTCGGCGCGCAGAAGGAAGCAGCCTCCGATAGTCTCATCGTCTACGACAGGATGACTTGGGGCGGGCGCTTGGCGTGGGACTATATTCAGCGCAAGATGCCAAAAACCGATATCGCGTGTGAGATGGACGACCCCCAGGTAATTGCTATCCTTGCTGCGTCCGGCCTGGGCCGTGCCGTCCTGCCCCGATGGCGCGGTCTTGCGGAGGTGCCGGGCCTGAGGATTTCCGAAATCGACAGCGGACCGGAACGGAGGATCGTCCTGGCCACGCGCGGACAGCCGAGCGCACTCGATCGGTTGTTGTTGAAGGTGTTGGTGAAATAGCGTGCAAGCGTATCGCACGGCCCGACAAGACGTTTCGGCCGTTGCAACCGCACCCGGCCGATATTCGGAACTCACCAGCGACCGGGTCAAGGATCAAAGAGAACACGGTGGCGCATCCGTGACGCATTCACTAGACCCGACATTCGTTCATCGCGCAGCATAGGCTAACTTGGGCTCAAACCCGACCTTCGCTGCGACTTGAACGAATGCACGCAATGCGGGCAAAACGAACTCTAGCGAATGGCAGTCGGCCCTCCGCTTTTTAATTTCAATTGGCTCAATTGGCACAAATCTGCTTTTCTACGAAATGCTGGGGCGGTTGTGATTGCCGCCTAAGAGCCACTGAGACGATCGCCTCAGTGGCTTTCACACTAGGAAAAATGATGCACGTCTTGTAGGCCATAGACCGGCGTATCGATCCCTTCCATTCGCGCCTTTATCTGTAAGGATAGAAACTGCGAATAGTGGCGTGACTGATGCAGGTTGCCTCCGTGCATCCAAAGATTGGGCACCTGTGTCGGCTTCCACATATTCCGCTGTTCGCCCTCCCACGGACCGGGGTCTTTCGTTGTGTCTGATCCAAGACCCCAGCATTTGCCAAGCCGGTCTGCTGTCTCCTGGCCCATCAAATCAGCCACCCACCCATTCATGGAATTGTATCCTGTCGCATAGACAACGAGATCAGCGTCGAGATGGGTCCCGTCATCAAGGTTCACGCCGGTCTCATCCAGGCTGACAACCTGGCCGCGCTTCAACTTGATTTCACCGTCAATGATCAACTGGCTCGCCCCGACATCAATGTAATAGCCCGAACCGCGGCGAAGATACTTCATGAAGAGGCCGCTTTCATCGTCGCCCCAGTCAAGCCAGAAGCCTGCTTTTTCAAGTCCGTCATAGAACTCTTTGTCTTGCTCTTTCATGGCCGCATAGGCTGGAATCTGGGATTCATGGAGGATCTTGTAGGGCAGAGAGGCGAAGACGAGATCCGCCTTTTCCGTTGTCATGCCGGCGTTGACGGCGCGCTCGGAATAAAGATCGCCAAGGGCGACTTCCATCAACGTGTCAGAGCGGACAATATGGGTTGACGAGCGCTGCACCATGGTGACGTCCGCATCTGCTTCCCAAAGAGCGGCGCAGATATCGTGAGCGGAATTGTTCGATCCGATGACAATTGCTTTCTTGCCTTTCCATCGGTCTGGACCATCGTGTTCCGAGGAATGCTGTTGCACCCCTTTGAACGTGTCCATTCCGGGGAACTCAGGCATGCGTTTTTTGCCGGACATGCCCGTCGCCATGACAAGTTGCGTTGGTTGAAGAACGACGTCCTCTCCATCTCGATCTACGACAATCGTCCACTTGCCGGTTGCTTCATCAAAAGAGGCTGACTTGGCGACGGAGCGCGTCCAATAGTTCAGCTCCATGACTTTCGTGTACATTTCCAGCCAGTCGCCGATCTTGTCTTTCGGAGAAAAGACCGGCCAGTTTTCCGGGAATTTGATGTAAGGCAGGTGATCATACCAAACCGGATCGTGCAGGCAGAGTGACTTGTAGCGGTTGCGCCAACTGTCACCAGGGCGGGCGTTTTTCTCCACGATGATGGTCGGGACACCAAGCTGGCGCAGCCGCGCGCCCATGGCAATGCCGCCCTGGCCACCGCCAATGATGACGCAATAAGGCTGGGTATCATAGCCGAGAGACGTTTCTTCCCTTGCCCGTTCTTCGGCCCAGGTGGCCCGGCCTTTGCCGGCCCCGTGTTTGGCACCAAGCGGTCGGTTCAAGCCGGATGGCTCTTCGTGCCCTTTCAGTTCCACCATCGTGGTGAGCAACGTCCAGATCTTTTCTTCTTTCAGACGGATAAGGCCGTAGCCACGGGACACATCGGTTTCGAATTCGATCCATGCCGTCGTGACGCCGTCTTCCTCCGTCGGCGTCTCTCCGTCTGCTACACTCCAATTGGTGGGTTTAATCTTGGCGAGTTGATCGCCCAACATGTCGACGACCTGGTCTCGTCCTTCAACGGTTTTGATGTTCCAGGTAAAACTGACAAGATCGCGCCAATAGCAATCCTCATCAAACATTTCAGAAGCGGCGACGATGTCGCCCTTTTCAAGTGCTTCTCCGAAGCGATCCAGAAAAGCCTGCGTTTTGCCGGTAATTGTCGTGTCGAGCATGAAATCCTCCTCATTTCCGCACTTCCTTGAAGAGCGTAGCATTGATGTTTGAGGAAGCTAAATCTGATTTGTTGCCTTATTTGACCAAGCTGACAGTCCGCTGACGAGACACCAACGACACGTCGGATCTCAAAAGACCTCGCCGCACTTAAAGCGCACCCACACGGTGCGGCCGGAGCGGCCGTCGGGATGTGACCATCAACGTCCGCTTATTGTTGATCGATTAGTCGACGTTTGGCTGGATTATCAATTGGCTCCCGGACTGGCTAAATCGGCCAGTTCTCGGCGTAACCATCGATGGCCTTTGTCGGCGTGCACACGTGCGTGCCAAGCCGTGTAGAGGGAAAAGCCCCTTGTCTCGAACGGCAGTTCGGTGAGGTGGAGCTTGTCAGTGTAACGCAGTGCCATGCGTTCAGGCAGAACGCAGACATAGTCCGTGTCCATCAGGAGCGGCGGGATCAGTGTGAACTGCTGTACGGAGATCATTACATTCCGGGCGCGGTTTTGGGCTGCTAGGGTTTCGTCCACGCCGCCCGTGAAGGTGCCGGCCGTAAGCACCATGAGTACGAATGTCAGGTCACAGAACTCATCCAGCGTCGTCGGCTCCGTGCCGCGTGGATGATCCTTCCGCTGGGCCAAGATGAAGCGCTCGTCAGAGAGCTTTCGTGCCCGCAGCGTCTCCGGCGTCATGCCCAGCGAGCCGATCAGCAGGTCGATGCGACCTTCCTCCATCTGCGGCAAGAGAAGGTCACGATCATAATTGGCGATACTGATGCGGATATTGGGCGCAACCGTCTCCAGATGCGCAATCAGCGGCAGACCGAAAGTCAGAGCCGCATAATCGCTCGCCATGATATGGAAGGTACGCTCCGCCGTGGCGGGAACGAAGGGCGTTTGCGGCGCTATGGCGCGGCTCAGTTCTTCGAGCGCGAGGTGCAAAGGCGTTTGCAGAGCTTCACCTCTGGCGGTGAGGGTCATGCCACGCCCGCCTTCTGCAGCCACCAGCAGGGGGTCGCCGAAAGCCTCGCGCAGGGATTTGAGACGCCGCGACAGTGCAGGTTGACTAATCGCCAACTCATCTGCCGCACGCGTCACGTGCCGCAGGCGGAGCAACGCTTCGAGCGATACGAGAAGCGAAATGTCGAAGCTGCGCAGATCCATGATGTTATTCCGAAATAAGCCATAACCATATTGCATGGCTCTGATCCGATCAATGCATTTCCAATATGATGCTCCATCCCTCACTTTCGAGACATAAACCAATGGAGTGCACCATGACACAACAACGAAAAATCTGGTTCATCTCCGGCGTTTCAAGCGGGCTTGGACGCGCCTTCGCCGATCAAATCGCAAGCACGGGCGACATCGTCGTCGGCTCCGTCCGCAAAGCCGAAGACGCAACGGCCTTCGAGGCCGCGCTCGGTTCCAATGCCCGGGCCGTGCTGATGGATGTGACGAATGCCGATCAGATCGCGGCTGCCGTCGACAAGGTCGAAAGCGAGTTCGGTCGCATCGATATTCTCATCAACAATGCCGGATTCGGACTGATTGGTGCTCTCGAAGAGCTATCCGCCGACGAATTGCAATCGATCTTCGACACCAATGTCTTCGGTGCTGCTGTACTGACCAAGGCCGTCCTGCCCCTCATGCGCAAGCGCCGCTCGGGGCATGTGATCTTCACCTCTTCCATCGCCGGTATGGCAGGCGCTCCAGGGCTGACAGCCTACTCGTCCACCAAGCATGCCATCGAGGGCATGGCGGAATCTCTCCACTACGAACTTAAGCCGCTGGGCATCAACGTGTCGATCCTTGAGCCGGGAGTGTTCCGCACCAATTGGGGCGGTGGCAATATGCGCAAAGCCAAGGCGCCCATCGCCGACTATGACGCTTCTCGCGGCGCGCTCGAAGGCCATTTCGCCAAAACCTATGCCGAAGGCGCCGCCACCCAGGGGGACCCTAAGAAGGCCGCCAAGGCCCTGGTGCGCCTCGTTAACGCTGACACACCACCACTTCGCCTGGTACTGGGCAGCGATGCCATCCGCGAGATCGAGAAGAAACTCGCCCGCTTCAAAAGTGAACGCGAGGAATGGCACGAGGTCTCCACCAGCGTGGCCTTCGACCAGGAGGCCGCCTTCGAGGAATTCGGCGTTACCGAACACTGACGAACGCACATCTTCTTACGAAAATCCACACCATTCAAAATCGAATAAAAGGAATATGACCATGAAAGCCTGGATGCTTGAAAAACCTGGCGGCAGCTTTGGCCTCGAAACCCTGGACACGCCGGAAGCCACACCCGGCAGCGTGATCGCGGACATGAAAGCCACGCCCCTCCTCAGCTACACCCGTGCATATTTAAACGGTGACATGCCCTATGCCTATCCTGATCGACCCTTCATTCCCGGCACCAATGGCGTGGGCATTGTCAAGGCGGTGGGTGCTGGCGTCGATCACGTGAAGCCCGGTGACAGGGTGCTGGCCGATCCCTATCTGAAATCCTCCGCGCCCGTGGCCGACCCGGCCCAAATCCTGATCGGTCTCACCGGCATCAGCCCGGACAGCGGTCCAATGCTCCACGACTGGGCCGACGGCACCTGGACCCAGATCGCTCGCTTCCCCGCCAGTACGGTCTACCGAGCTGACGGGCTAGACGCCCACAATGACGAGGCGCTCTCGGCGATCGCCAAGTTCATCGTGCCCTTTGGCGGGCTGCGCAAGGGCGGCTTCGGTCCAGGCCAAACCCTGGTTGTCCACGGAGCGAAAGGATATTTCGGATCGGCGGCTGTTCTGCTGGGGCTGGCGCTGGGCGCGGAGAAGGTTATCGCGACAGGCCGCAGCATCGGTACACTGCAGGCGCTCGCCGATACTGCTGGCGATCGGGTGGCGCCGGTGGCCATGACAGGCGACGTTGAGCAGGACGCTGCCGCCATCAAGGACGCTGCGGGCGGACCGATCCATATGGCCTTTGACATGGTGGGCGGCGCTTCCAGCGCCGAGGGCACGCTCGCCGCCCTCATGTCACTGAGCCGCGGCGGCATCTTGGTGCTCATGGGGTCGATGACCGTGCCCTTGCCGCTCCCCTATGGCGAGATGCTTCTCAACAATTGGCGCATCACCGGCAACTTCATGTACACGGTGGAGGATTTTCTCAACCTTCTTGCACTGATCCGGGCCGGTCATCTGGAATTAGGCCTCGTCAAAACAACGAGCTTCGCCTTCGAGGACATCGAGACGGCCATCAGCGCCGCTGGCAAGATGCGCGGCTTGGAAAACGTCACGCTGATGATTGATTGATGTCATCTGACGAAACCGAACCCAAAACCCGGCACTGCTTCTTATTTAGTGATGTGCCAGGTTTTGCCTTTTCCGGAGAAGCAGACATTCCTACAGTACGCAGCAACCGGTACTTTAGGCTCATTCCAACCGTTCGCCGTGTTCACGCCGACGTCTTTCGTAGATTACCTTGCGCTAACGCCGCAGCGATGACGGTCTGTGGATTGAAAATCGCGTTACAGAAGGCGTTAGACCTTTCTACCGTGCCCCAGCATCAAGCCAGTAAACCAATCTATCAGCAGATATCTGGCTCAGGCTTTTGATTTCGGGAAGGTCTATGCCGTACCAGCGATTGAATCCACGGACTCTGTTTCCACGAACGAGATCGACAAATCGTTGAACCTTTCGGCCGGACTTCGGATCGACGACTTGCCAGGTATATTGACCAATCGCACCACTGGATGCGGGAATCGAATTCAATCTACCGGTAATGATGTAATCGGGGTTTTCGTCAAGTCCGACGACTTTCACCTTATTCTTCGCCAAAAAACCTGGCGCATATTTGTTAATGGCATCGTTGTGCCTCGTAAGGCCGCCACGAATGCGCTTGAAAGCTATTCGGGCTTTGCGGGCACTCACGCCGCTTTTATGAAACTTTCCGCCGCCGCGTGGAGCAAGGAGGTCTGGATTTTTGCGCGCGTTTGTTGTGTCGCCTGGGAAGACGCCCGTTGGACCATATCGGGTTTGTGCATCGACACCCGCAGAACTTGCAAATAATGCGGCAACAATAATACCCGCGAGAGCTGCCGATTTCTTCGATTTAAAGCATTCCCATAGGTATAACATTTTTCGGTCTTTCCCATTTGTTAGCGACCCTTCAGATGTTGGGTGATTGAGGTGACGTTGCAAAACACTCTGTTGTGAGCCTGATGTGTTAGCGGTCGGCCGATTGATCGCACAACGAGATCGAGGGAGGGTTTAGACAACGATTCCGGGGACACCGGGCCGTTTGCTATATCGCTCGGATTGTCTTCAAAAAATGTCACTCGCAGCCCAAACCGGTCTTTGGACTTGCCATTGAGTGCTGCAGTGCGTTTTCCCGAAAGCTGCTGTTCGAATTAGAGCGTTTCCAATGAAACTCGGATCAGTTTGATGGAATGGATTTTTCGGCCTGGCAAGGCGAACACCGAAGCGCGATGCCGCAACATCGGGCGAGGATTTCAACGTAACCAGACCGGAAAAGGCACCCAAGCAGGCAAGTATATGATTTTGATTTCAAATCGAAAACTAAGATCATTTGAGCTTGATTCTTTTCGCCCTGGCGGCGTTGCGCACGGACTTGCGGTGCCCGCACCGCGGCACCGCACGCGCCTAGCCAGCGCAAAAATTCCCAGCGCTCAAACGATTCGAGTTTCATTGGGAACGCTCGAGCTACACGAGTTGGGGTCAAGATTTCGGGAATGCGGCCAAAGGAGGCGTCGCTGATGGCGCGCTCAAGGTCCGCAAAGAGCCCAAGACGGTCACAATTGAGAACGATTTACGGAACAAGCCCACCTGAGATGGTCAGAACTGTTCCGGATACAAAAGCTGCGCCTGGCGACGCCAACCACAAAGCCGCCTCAGCTATATCCTCCGGTTCAGCGATGCGACCCAAAGGGGTCATAGCAGCGATGGAAGCAGGCCGCTCTGGATTGCCTTCGCGCTCGTGCAACTCGGTATTGGTAGTGCCCACCCGAATTGCAGACACGCGAATACCGAGCGGGCCCAACTCTTTGCCTGCACCGACCGTCAGCGTTTCTATTGCTCCTTTGGATGCAGCATAGTGAACGTATTCTCCCGGTGATCCAAGGATCGCGGCAATGGAAGACATATTGATGATTACACCGCCTTTGCCTCCTCGGTCGGTTCTCATGCGCCGCGCAGCTTCCTGGAGACAGAACACTGCTCCGAATACATTTGTGGCAAAGGTTCCAGACAGGGCCTCTTCTGAAACTTCAATAATGGTAGCGGCTCCCCCGATAATACCGGCGTTGTTGACGAGACATGAAACTGAACCGAGAGAGCTCTCGCAGATATCAAACATCCGAGCCACAGCTGCACGATCTCCTACGTTTGCGCAGGCAGCCAAAGCTTGGGCACCCACACCTTTGCATTGAGCAACAGTTTTGGCTGCACCCGCCGCATCGTGGTGATAGTTCACACAAACATCATACCCAGCCCTCGCGAAGGCAATGGACGTCGCAGCGCCAATACCTTTGCTGGCACCTGTGATGAGTACTGTAGGACGATCAACCATGCTGCACCGTTACACGTTCTCGATTTGGATTCCATATAGCCTACCGAGCGCCGTCGATGACGGTTTTCTCCGCGATGGTGCCTTTTGTTTATTTAACTGTAGTAGGCGCTTTGGGCTCATTCCGGCCGTTTGCGGTATTCGTGCAGAACGTCTTTCACAGATCACCTTGCGCTGACGCCGCAGCGATGACCGGCGTAAATCCAGGTCGCGACAAAGGCTGCGACGCTGCGGAATGACATTCAGACCCAAAACGATCCGATCAAGCTGAATGGGTAAAGCGCGAGTGTGGGAAGTGTGCGGGACCAGTCGCAATCCGTGCTGCAAAAAGACGTCCCTTCCTAGAGTATCCAGCGCAAATCCGTGGTGATTGATCGCGGCTTTGCGCCTTGGTACCGTCTAATCTCATCGTGGCGGCGTGGCATGCTTCAAGAAGGTGGAATTGAGTGCTCCGAAGACTACATCTTGCAAGCGGTCTCATTCTCTTCTTTTACGTCACCACACACCTGATCAATCACGCGCTTGGGCTCGTTTCACTCGGCGTCCTGGACAAAGGCGGCGCGTGGTTTTATTGGTTCTGGCGCAGTCCGGTCGCCTCAGCCGTCCTTTATACCGCGTTGGTCATCCATATCGCCCTCGCCTTTTGGTCAATCTACAGGCGCCGTACCTTTCAGTTGAAAGCTATCGATTGGCTTCAACTTCTTCTCGGGCTCTCCATTCCGCTTTTTCTTGCCTCCCACATTGCCCATACACGCGCTGCCTATGAGCTTTTCGGCCAGGTCGATACGTATACGCTGAAACTCACGATCTTTTACGTTCTTGTGCCTCATCTGATTTATCAGCAAATGGCCCTGCTGGTTCTTGTCTGGGGTCACGGCATCATCGGAGTCCATCAATGGCTCAAGCTGAAAAGCAGCTATAAAAGGCTTCAGGGTGTTGTCTTCTTTGTTGCAATCCTGCTGCCGTGTGCTGCGCTTTCAGGCGTATGGGCGACCGGTCGGGACATTGTCCGGCTGGCATCTGATCCCGATTGGCTGAACAGGATGCTGGCTCGCTCGAACCGCATCGATCTTGAAGAACTGCAAACCATTGTGAGGATCGAGAACGCTATTTTGGCGGTTCTCGCTGCTTTGCTCTGCCTCGCTGTGGTCGGACGCTTCGTTCGGGACAACCTGGGACATCGTAATGAGCGTGTGCGTATTTCCTATCCGGAGCGCACGGTCACCGTTTCAAAGGGAACAAGTGTCCTCGAAGCCAGTATCCAGCACAGAATTCCCCATGCATCCGTTTGCGGTGGTCGTGGCCGGTGCTCAACCTGCCGGGTGATGGTTCAGGAGGGCCTCAATGACTTGCCGTCCGCCAAAGCTGACGAGGCAGGCGTTCTCCAGCGTATCAAGGCCCCGAACAATGTTCGCCTTGCCTGCCAGATAAGACCGATGCGGGATGTAACCGCGGTGCCTTTGCTTTCCTCAACGACCACGGTCCGACCGGTGGCAGGTTCGGAGACATATGTTCACGGCCAGGAACGCGAAATTGTGGTTTTATTTGCCGACTTGCGCGATTTCACCGCGATATCGGAACAAAAGCTACCCTATGATGTGGTCTTCCTGCTCAATCGCTACTTCGCTGTCATGGGCGGCGCCATAGGCAAGGCTGGCGGTCACGTCGACAAGTTCATCGGAGACGGGATCATGGCGCTCTTTGGCCTGGAAGGCGGCATTGAAGACGCAAGCCGTGCAGCGCTTCGGGCCGCGAGGAACATGGCAGAGGAACTGGACCGCCTTAACCAGGACCTCGCAGATGACCTCCCGGCTCCCCTGCGCATGGGCATCGGCCTTTGCAATGGACCTGCTATTGTCGGTCAAATGGGGTATGGCGAAGCGAGCAGCCTGACGGCCATTGGGGATACCGTGAATACGGCAAGTCGCCTGGAAACGGCCTGCAAATCCCACGGTGTGCAGCTCGTGTTATCGGAAGAGATTGCGCGATTGGCTAACATCCAGTCCGATCACTTCAAGACTGAAGAGATCGAGGTCCGCGGCCGCAAACAACCCATTCGCGTCGCCCTTGTTACGGATGCAAGTGTATTGGCTCTGGATGTGCCGGTATCAAGTTAGACGAGGGTCCCGATTTCGAGGCGTCGGACGTAGATGTCGAACTGATAGAAGTATGCACCCATTCATCCTCCGTCACGAAGTGATGAACCGCGTTCCTTGCTCTACCGGCCACTATGTTCCGCCCTTCCCAGCCCTCCCAACCGCAGATCGCATCTGCAAGAGCGCGCTCAGCATGTGCTGTACATAGTCGATCCGCACCTCACCCAAACGCCGGTTAAACGCCTCTTCACGCCGGTTTTGTGGTTTTTCGATTTTCCGTGTTCCGCGTGGCATGCCGCCAACCAGAAGGCCTTCGTTAATCTGGGCGGATATCAAAAAATCCGCACCCATCATCGCGGCGTTTTCGATATCGCGCCGCAGCCTTTCGTCACCCGCAAAGATCGTGTGGGCTGCAAGAAGCCCCTCAAGGCGGGTGGCCGTTGGCGTTGTACGTCCCTCCGGCGTGAAGCCACCATCGAAAGACGGATCATCGCTTATTACCTGTTCCGACAAAATATGCTCGACGATCTGCCTTGCATGAAAGGCGAGCGGTGCCCGTTCATCCGGCGATATATGAGGCCAGATTTTTTCCGTCGCGAGCAAGGCCCAGTGATCCGCCGGGACAGTGCCGGCAAACCGGCGATCCTGCGAAAGGCGGAGGAGCGCGCGATATCCGCCCTCAAGCCATCTCTCCTCCCCGGTGATCTCAAAAAGCATGACGAGGCCAAGCGCTGCTTCTCCGGGATAATAAAGGGAAACCCAGTCCCCGCGTTTGCCGCCTTCAGATGGTGTATATTTAGAATAAAAGCTGCCGTC
>JBCDCZ010000015.1:0-30277 GCA_039180865.1 Pseudomonadota bacterium
GAAGGATCCCGCCAACGCCGAGGAGGAGCGTGAAATAATAATAGGTTGTTGTGCCGTTGAGCCAGTCCGACGGCCAAAGGTCGACAATCCCGTCATCACCACCGGTGACTTCCGTCCATTGATAAACCAGTGACCAGAGAAGCTGGGCAAAGGCAAGCGTCAGCATGGCGAAATAAACGCCGGTGAGCCGCATGCAAAGCCAGCCAATAATGACCGCTCCAAGGCCCGCGCCGATGGGTGCGAGGAGGAAGGCGATTTCCATCGGAGTTCCGGCAAGACTGACGAGAAGAGCTGCCACATAGGCGCCGCCGCCGAAATAGGCGGCGTGACCGAAGGAGACGAGCCCGCCAAGACCAAGGATGAAATGCAGGCTTGCGGCAAACAGACAGAAAATCACGATATCGGTGATCAGGATCTGGGTGAAGTTGCCGCCGAAGAGCGGAACAGCAGCGAGAAGCGCGAGCCCGGCGGCAACCATTATTCTGGCGCGCGAACTTGCGGGTTTGATTGGGCGCTCGGGTTCTCCAACCTGCCCATGCTCACCGGCGACTTCTTCGCGTCCGAGGAGGCCATAGGGTCGGACCATCAGAACGACTGCCATGACAACGAACATCAAAACGAGCGTGCTTTGCGGAAGATAGGTGACGCCAAACACATTAAGAACGGAAATCAGGACGGCGGCGATAAAGGCGCCCGGCAGCGATCCCATGCCACCGATCACGACAACGACGAAGATCGCCGCCAGAATGTTGAAATCCATCAAAAGGTCGGCGCCGCCCTTCGGCAATTGGATCGCGCCGCCGAGACCGGCAAGGGCTGCGCCTAAAAAGAAGACACCTGTAAAGAGCCATGACTGATTGACGCCAAGCGCGCCGACCATTTCCCTGTCCTGGGTTGCAGCGCGTACGAGAACGCCGACCCGCGTCCGGGTAATAAGATACCAAAGCCCGAACAATATGAACGGCGTAATGGCAATCAGCGCGAGATCATATTGCGGGATCGGTTCGCCCATGATCCGGACGATGCCCTTAAGCCCAGGTGCACGCGGCCCCAGAAGATCATCCGGCCCCCAGACCCAAAGCGCGATGTCCTGAATGACCAGGATCACTCCGAATGTTGCGACGAGCTGAAAGAGTTCCGGTGCCCGGTAGACCGGCCTCAGGACACATATTTCGATGATGACACCGATGAGACCGACCGCGAGGCCCGCAAGCAGGATCGATCCCCAGAAACCGAAAGCGCCCGGCAGAACCTGCATCAGCGAATAGCCGATATAGGCGCCGAGCATATAGAGTGAACCGTGGGCAAAATTGACGATCCGTGTGACGCCGAAAATGAGCGACAGGCCCGATGCCACCAGAAAGAGCGCTGCGGCATTGGCGAGGCCGGTGATAAACTGGGCAACAATCAGTGACATAAGGCGAAGGAAAAGCGCGAGGAGAGGGGGACTGCCCCGGAGGAACCCCGGAGCAGAAAGGTGTCAGTTTTGGTTTGAAGCAGGTCGCAGCTTGGCGACTTCTTCATCGGACGGCAGGTAGTCCGCTCCGTCTTTGTAGGTCCAATCGACCATGATGCCCTTACCATCCTTGACCGTCGTCGTTCCAACGAACGCACCCATTGTGGATTGGTGATCCTGGGTTCGGTAGGTGATTGGGCCAACAGGCGTGTCGACGTTAAGGCCTTTGAACCCGTTCTTGATAGCCTCTGTCTCAGTCGAGCCTGCCGCAGAGATCGCGCCTGCGATGGACTTCACAGTTGCGTAGCCAACGAGCGATGCAAGTTTCGGCCCCTCGCCAAATTTTGCTTCGTAGGCTGAAATGAAGGCTTTGTGCGTTTCATCCTCGATTGCGTACCAGGGATAGCCGGTGACGGTCCAACCTTCCGGAGCTTCGTCTTTCAATGGATCGAGATATTCCGGCTCGCCCGTCAAAAGACCGTAGACTTCGCGCCCGTCAAAGAGGCCACGTGTCGTACCTTCACGAACGAATTTGGCGAGATCTGCGCCAAAGGTGACGTTGTAAATCGCATCGGGCTTTGCACGTTCGAGCGCCTGGACTTCCGCACCTGCGTCAATCTTGAAGAGCGCTGGCCATTGCTCGGTTACGAACTCAACGTCGGGCTTGAGCTTTTTCAGAGCCTTCTTGAAGGCTGCGACCGCATCTTTTCCGTATGCATAGTTCGGTGCGATCGTCGCATATTTGATAGCGTCAGTTTTGGCAGCCGCTTCGGCAAGCATTGAAGCCTGCATATGGGTCGAGGCGCGCAGGCGGAATGTGTAGTCGTTGCCCTTTGCCCAAACGAGCGCATCGGCAAGCGGTTCCGCGGCGAGATAGACATACTTTTTCTCTGCTGCCAGCGAAGAAATCGCAAGGCCGATGTTGCTGAGGATTGTGCCGGTCAGCATGACCGCGCCGTCGCGTGTCATCAACTCTTCGGCGATTTTGACGGCCTCACCGGGTTTGCCCTGATCGTCGCGGAAGAGGAATTCAAGCGGTTTTCCAAGAACGCCACCTCCTCCGTTCACTTCTTCAAGTGCGAGTTCAACGCCTTTCTTGTAAGGCTCAGCGAATGCGGCGAGACGCTTGTAGTGGTTGATTTCACCGATTTTGATCGTGTCGGCTGCCATTGCCGGTCCTGAAACCGCACCAATAGCCAGTGCGGCTGCAGCAACGAGGCCGATGGCACGCGTACCAAGGCCCTTTCGTTTCATAATGTCTTTCATATCGGTTCCCCTTTGTTACTGAATTCAGTCACTCTCACTTCACCGTGCGGGCAGGCCTTAATGGCCAGCTCGCTTTTTGTTGTTGTTCAAGGTCAGGACGGGTAGACGATTTTATCGGGATCGCGATTATCGAAGACCGTCCTTACCTTCCGCATCCTTCGCTTCAAGACCACCGACGCGCGGAAGCGGGCGGCCTGAATCGGTGACGGCAATCGCCACCATGATCTCATTGGCTCTCGGCGCATCGTTGATCCGAACTTCCATCCCATCGAAGTGCGAGCGCACATAGGCCGCATCCTTATGGCCAAGCGGTACATCGAGCGGTTGGCCCATCGATCCCATCTTTTTTGAAGACGGGACGAGAGCCGCCCCCTTTTCGACTTCGGTGCGCAAAGGTTTTCCCATCCGTGGATGAAGAATGGCCGCGGCGTGTTCCAGTTCCCCGTTCTCGCCGACCATGGCGGCTTTACCGTAGCTCTCCGCCTCCGATGGTGTGATACCGAGCGCTTCCACGCATTTGCGTCCGAGAAGGGCACCGAGTTCCGCGCCGGTTTCCATCAGCTCTTCCAGATCGTCCTGATAGCGGCCGGCAAAAGGATTTTCGATTACCGCGACGGCAGCAGCCCTGCGGGTCGGAGGATCGATGGTTTTACCGATCTCCTGATGGGTCTCTTCGACGATGACGGCGAGTTTCCTGATTTTCATCGAAGGCCATCCTCTCCCTTTATCTCCGAGGCCGAAAGGCCGCCGGAGCGCGCATGAACACGCGGACCCGTTGTCATCGCCAGAATGACCAGCATTTCGTTGGCGCGCGGAGCATCGTTGATCCCGACTTCTAGTGCGTCGAAGTGAGACCGGACATAGGACGCATTGACGTGGGTGATCGGAACATCCAGACGCGTGCCGGGGCCGCCGACTTTCTTAGTTGACGGTACGATCGCTTTCGAATTCGGGATATGCGCCCGCATGGAATATCCGCCCGGGCCATGCCAGAGGGCCGCGTGTTCGCTCTCGCCCGCTTCCCCGATGATTGCTGCTTTGCCATATCCTTCGATGATTGACGGATCACCACCAAGGGCTGCGATCAGACTTTCCGCCATGGAAACGCCCAGCGGGCGGAGATCGTCCATAAAGGGTTGAATGTCTTCGACATAGCGACCGGCGTAGGGATTGGCGATGACCGTTGCTGCGTAAGCGCGTTTCACCGGCACGTTCGCAACCGGTCCTCCTTCATGGAAGACTTCCTCAACGTATACGGCGCGTTTTCGGACGATAAGGTCAGGCATTCTCAAATATCCTCAAACCGGCTGTGAGCTTGCGATCGCGACCATTCGCCAATTCATCACCGAAAACGGAAAATGTGCAAGACTGAAGACGCCCATATGCGGCTCTAATGACGCCGCGGCTGGTTAGCTCTTCAGCAAGATGGCGTCCCTTTTTGAGGGCTTTAATGACGTCAGGTTCCGCCAGGTCGCCTACTGCGATCGTTACGAGCCTTTCGCCGAGATCACTGTCTGGTGACAGCATTTCCGCCGGAGCGCGTTGGACCCGTGGGTGCGGACCGCAATCGATTGCATTCGCGATAAGTGTTGCAGCGCAATCCGCATGGGCTGCGGTTTCAGCGAGAACCGTTACGCTATCGGCAATGCCGAGCGAATGGCTGCGCCCCCGCCAGCCGCTCGTCGCGATCCCGCCTATCCGATCGTCGGCTGTCAGGGTGATTTCTATGCTCGTCGAGGGATCATTGGGATTGGTAATGGCTGCGATCTGATATTGTGCATCTGAAGCAAGGTGGAGTGCGATATCGCCGCCATTGTTGACGTAAGCGCGCTCAAGGTCTGCAGCGTTCAGCATGGCCGCCAGCACATGGTCTGCAACGGCGCCTGCAACCGCGATCATGGGCGTTGCAAAATGTCCGGCTGCTACGTTCCGGGTTATCTCCCACATTGAAACTGCGACCGGATGTTGCGGTCTGGTGGCGGATTTCGATATCGGACGCCGTAAGATTGGCAGTTCTGCTGCCAATGAGCCAAGCAGACCATCCATTACTTGAACGGCCGCGCGATAGGCGCGTTTGATATCTTCCGGAGCCCCATTGGCCCCGATCACCAGATGGATCGGTCCATGGCGGAGGTCGAGGCGGTTACCGGGCAGAAACCCGATTTCCAGATCCTCATGCCAGACCGCCGCCACCATCAATCGTGCCCCTTGCCATTGCGGTGGTCGACGGGCCAAGGGTTTTCCGCTTTTGATCCAACCTGGCGTTTGCCCGCCAGAACGTGGTCGTTCTGTGGCCCGGTCTCACCACGCAGCGCACTGTCGATCATGACGATATGATCCATATGCCCGCCGAGTGCCTTGTAATCGTCAAGCCGCATTGTGAATTCAATCGGGGCAACAAGTGCGGGTGTCGGCACATATCCAAAGGCGTTCTCCGGCATACGGGTGACGTCCGCCATGACAGTGATACCGCCGCCGGGCCAGCGATAAGCGGGCGCGCCGCCACAGGTGATCCGGGTGAGAGCGTCCTGAACGGACCGTGTCAAGCCTACGGGATTGACGGTGACGCCGGCGCGAAGGGACCCGCCCGCCCCACCCATAAAGAGGACGGAAGACAATGCCGGTTCGCAATTTTCCTCAATCCGTTCGACCGATGGTTTCAGATGGTCGGGGATGTCCATTTCAACCGGAAGCAAATCCCCGTTGAGTTCGAAATACGCAAAGTGTTCGCCGGTCGTAGAAACCATAAGGAGCGATTGTCCAGGCTTAGCGACTTTGGGATCAAAGGCTCCGAGAATTGTTGTCGGATCGGTGAGGCTGGTGCCACCCCAGCCGGTGCCTGGGTCCGCGACCTGGAAGTAGCGGCCGGGCGTTGATTTTCGGCCCTTGATGCGGATGCCGGTTTGTGGCCAGCCAATCACCTTACCGGCCTGGTGTTCCGACATGACCCCTGTGATGTGATCGTCGACCACGACCACTTCGTCGACAAGATCCTTCCATTGTGAGGCAAACATTCCAACGGTCGCCGATCCGCAGCCGACGCGCATGCGCTCTTCCGGAACACCATTGACGATGGGTGCCTTGCCCGCTTCGACGATGACGGTTGCACCATCATCGATTGAAAGTTCCGCAGCCTCGCCATTGCACAAAGCCAGGAGGGTCGCACAGGTCACGCGCCCCTCTTTCTTGCCGCCGCCGGTTAGATGATGAACCCCGCCAAGGGCCAGCATTTGCGAACCGTATTCACCGGTCGTCACATGACCCACCGGTTCTCCTTCGGCACGGACGATTGAGCGCTCAGGACCCAAATGACGGTCGGTGTCGATCTTCACCTTGACGCCGCAATAGCTGAAAATGCCTTCGGTGACGACGGTCACCATATCGACACCGTCGATCTCGCTCTGGACGATGAAGGGGGCGGGTTTATAGTCAGGATAGGTCGTCCCAGCGCCGATCGCCGTGATGAACGTGTCCTGCGAAGACACGATGTCCCCGTCCCATTCATGCTCTTTTTTCAAAAACGGAACGAGAGCGCTTTTGTCTTCTTCTTCTTCGCGGCGCCGCTCGATGATCGTCAGCGGGTCGAGGCGAACCAGCGTTCCACCATCATTCGCGTAGCGGTCGCAGGCTCCGGACCGTCCGTCCGCGATGTAGCACATCACCGGGCAGGCATCGCAGCGGATCTTTTCCGGCTTGGCGGCGTCAACCATCGCGGACCACCTTCTTCAAAGCTGCAAGCACTTTGTCCGGTGTCGCGGGGAGATCGTAAACCTTCGCGCCGGTCGCGTGGCGGATTGCATTCACGATCGCAGGCGCCGTCGGGATCAGAACGTGTTCACCGAGACCCTTCGCACCGTAGGGACCTTCCTCGTCGGTCACCTCGACGATGTTATGGGTGAAGGTGGGCATGTCACCGATTGTCGGGATCAGATAATCGTGCAGATTTTCGCTGACGCCAGGAATGTAATCCTCCATGAGGGCAAGGCCTATACCTTGCGCAATGCCGCCTTCGATCTGACCTTCAATGAGGAGTGGATTGATGGCGCGCCCGACATCGTGGGCGCTCGTCACGTGATCCACCTTGATGGTTCCGAGACCGATGTCGACCGTCAGCTCCACAATTTGAGCGCCGTAACCATAGACCGCGTAAGGAATCCCCTGGCCGTTTTCATCGAGCGGTTTGGTTGGCGGGTCATAGGTCTCTTCAGCGAAAAGAACGTAACCTCTTTCATCTTCGGGAAGTGTGGTGAGGTCGATTGAGATCTCATTGTCCGCATCATGTAGGATCAGGGTGCCGGGCGCGGTCGAGAGATCCGCTGCTTCACCGACATTTGCAAGCCTGAGGATTTTTTCGCGGAGAGCGCGGCCTGATTTCAGTGCAGCCGATCCTGTGACATAGGTCTGGCGGGAGGCGGAAGTCTTTCCGCAATCGGGTGTTACCGCCGTATCGGGACCTACAATCGCGAGGTCATGGACGGAAACCCCGAGTGCATCGGCGGCGATCTGTGCGATCACCGTGTTCGATCCCTGGCCGATATCGGTTGCCCCCTGATGAAGCACGATTGAGCCATTGCGTTTTATGCCGATCAGGATTGTCGATGGGTTAGGTAGGGATGTGTTACCGCAGCCATACCAGCAAGCGGCAATACCGACGCCTTTTCTAAAGTGTGAACCATTCGCCGCGCGGTTGTATTCGTTGGCGCGGGCAAGGGCGTCATCCCAGGCTGGTTTTAGTGCCTCAAGGCATTCAACGATCCCGACGCTTTTTTCAAAGACCTGACCGGTCCCTGTCGGTTGTCCGTTTCTAAGGGCGTTCTTGATGCGGAAGGCCAAGCGGTCGATACCGACCTTCTCCGCAATTTCGTCAAAAGCGGCTTCCTGAGCGATGGCGGCCTGCGGCACACCGAAACCGCGAAATGCACCTGCCGGCATCGTATGCGTATGGACGGCGACGGCCTCAGCCCGGTACGCTGGGATGAAATAGGGACCGGAGGCGTGAACCGGGACCCGGTTCGCGACGGTCGGACCCCAGCTTGCGTAAGCACCGGTATTGAAGATGCCCTGGAAATCGAAGCCTGTAATGGTGCCCGCAGCGTCGGTCCCGAGTGTGAGATCAAGGTCTGAGGGATGACGTTTGGTGGTTGAGCGCATGCTTTCGATACGCGAATAGACAATCCGAACCGCCCGTTTTGTCGTCATCGCCGCGAGCGCGACATAGGGCTGGAAGGAGAGGTCGAGCTTCGAACCGAAAGCCCCGCCGCAGGCCGATGGCATTACCCTGACTTCACCATCGGAAAGGCCGAGGATCGATTCGAGTTCCTCACGGTCCATATGCGGCGCCTGGGTGCAGCCAAACACGACGACTTTCCCGTCCCGGATTTCCGCATAACCTGCTTCCGGTTCGATATAGGCGTGTTCAATGAAGGGCGTTGAGGTTCTGACGCTTACTGTGTGGGTGGCCTCTTCCAGGGCTTCTGTAACGTCACCTCGTTCCACTCTGCCTTTGATGAGGATATTGCCCGGACGGTTCTCAAAAAGGCGTGGTGCGCTTTCGCTTTGCGCTTCAACCGGCGTCAGTGCGTGAGGAAGCTCTGTCCAGGTGACAGGAAAAGCCTCTTCCGGAAAACCTCTCACCGCTGCATCGTCACCGACCACCATTGCGATGGCTTCGCCGCGGAAACGTGTTTCGTTCTCAGCTAAGACCGGCTGGTCGGCGAAGGGCGGGATGACGCCGAAACAGTTCTTTCCCGGAACATCCGATGCGTCGAGGACGCATACGACACCCGGATAAGCGGCGATGAAAGCATCGGTATCGCCGATTGTGAATTGTGCATGGTGGAATGGACTGCGGATCACCCGTGCTGAAAGGGGTTCGATCTCAGAGCTGGTGGCTGGACGTTGGTCCGCTCCGTATTGCAGCGCTCCTGTAACCTTCCCGCGTCCGTCGAGATGACGAATGGCTGCTCCCACATTGTGACCGATTGCGGGATGGTTTGGCACATCGCGCGGCACCGCAACGTTCATCACGGCGTCGATGATTTTTGAATAGCCCGTGCAGCGGCACAAAACGCCGCCGAGTGCGTCTTCCACTTCTTCCCGGCAAGGCGCCGGATTGTCATCCAGCAGGGCCTTCGCTGTCATCAGCATACCGGGCGTGCAGATCCCGCATTGAGCTGCACCAAAGGCGAGAAAACTCTCTTGAAGTGCGTTAAGCGGCTCGTCAGATCCGTTGCCATTGAAGCCTTCGATGGTTTCGATCCGGGCGCCATTGAGTTGGGCGATCGGAGTGAGGCAGGCGCAGGCCGTCTTGCCGTCGATGAGGACTGTGCAGGCTCCGCAATCTCCGGCATCGCAGCCCACCTTCGTTGCCGTGAGCGCCAGTTCGTTGCGAAGAACATCGGAAAGCCGACGCACCGGATCAACCGAGAGCGCGATCGCTTGGTCATTGACCGTTAGCGACAGATCCATGGTCACTTGCGCGCCTCCTTCATCGCTGATGACAGGAGACGGCTTAATAGAATGGCGCTTGCTTCCATTCGATAGGCAGCACTCGCCCTGATATCGTCAATCGGAGAAAGGGCGCCGAGGTGATCTGCGACGAATTCAGCCGTGACGGCCTCCGCCAATAGCGCGCCTTTGAGTGCATCTTCGAGACTACCAAGGCGCCTTGCCACCGCGGAGCAGGAACCGACCGAAATCGCAGCTTCCCTGATCGTATCGTCAGAGCCGGCAACCAAGCGGATTGCGGCCATCGTGATTGAAATCACAAGGTACTTCCGCGCCCCGAGCTTTTGAAAAACACTCAGGCCTTCGGTTGCAGATTTCGGGACAACGATATGAGTCAGGATTTCATCGCTCGCGCGAATTGTACGGCGGTTTCCGGTAATGAATTCGGCCAGAGGCACAGTTCGTGTACCCCGCGCCGATTGAAGACGGATCTTCGCATCAAGAATGAGAAGAACGGGAACACCGTCAGCGGCAGGCGAAGCATTGCACAAATTCCCGGCAAGCGTCGCCCGGTTCTGGATCTGGATTGAGCCGATTTCGCGTGCGGCAAGTTTCAGCGCATCAAAGGCCGGGGGCAGATCTTTCGCGATCAGGTCCGACCAGGTTGAGCGCGCTCCAATCAGCCAGTTGTCGGCTGTTTCCTCGATGGTCGCAAGTGTCTTAAGACCGCTGAGATCGAGTACGTTACCGGATGGTTCACGGCTTTGAAGGGCAGGGTAGTAATCGGTTCCACCGGACAGAAGCGTCCAGGTGTCCATGGACATCATGGACACCGCTTCATCAATCGTTTCTGGCCTGGCAAAACGAGTACTCAATTCGCCGTTCCCTGCAACGGTCTCCCACCTGCTATTCGGTGCCGGAGGAAGTTAATTCGTTCGTGCACAAGTGATCTTGCGATCAAATCCTATTTTCGTCAATAGCGTTGTATCAGAGCTGTTTTCACCGGTGATGAGACGATCCGTGTTGAGTTCTTGTCCACTGAGGGTTAGGAGGCTGCGATACATATGAAAGGCTGAAAGACAGTGACGGAAGCCGGGCATCAAGGATCTGGAATGCAGGGGCGAGGTGATGCTGTCTTGTCGCCGACAATGCTCGCGCTCGGCTGTCTGGCCCTTTTCCTCATCACATCCGTGCGTGTGATGGTGCTTCAGAATGCGCCGGTCGAATTATTTTTCGATGAAGCGCAATATTGGGCATGGAGCGAGCGTCTTGATTTCGGATACTTTTCCAAGCCGCCGCTTCTGGCATGGATCATACGGCTTTCGACCGAGTTTTGCGGGAACAGCGAAGCCTGTATCAGGCTACCCTCGGCCGTTCTTTATGCGCTGACAGGGCTCACCACGGGTCTGTTGGCCGCCCGACTTGCAAGGCGCTCGGGCATTTCACCAAACGCGGCTTTCTTCTGGACAGCGATCCTCTTTGCAACAATGCCGGGCGTCACCTTCGGGACACGGATTATTTCTACCGATGCGGCGCTGCTGTTCTTCTTTGCACTCGCCTTGTTTGCGCTTGACCGGTTCCGGGAAAGGCCGACAGTTTTGAACGCCGCTTTCATTGGCGCGGCAATCGGCTTAGGCGCAATGGCGAAATACGCAATGGCGTATTTCATTCTCTGCGCGGTCGTTTGGATCCTGGTCTCTGTTGAAGGGCGGCGGACACTTCTTCGGGTGCCCGCGCTTCTTATTTTGCCCGCCGCGTTCCTGTTCGTCCTCCCCAATCTCTGGTGGAACCAGTCCCATTCCTGGATCACTTTCAAGCACACCCAGGACAATGCGAAATGGGAAGGCTTGAACTTCAATTTCGGGGAGCTTGCCGAGTTTACCGGCGCTCAAATCGGTATACTGGGACCGGTTCTCTTCATCGGCCTTGTCTTCTTTCTTTCAAAACGGATCCGTGCAGGCGAACGGGTTCCCGCCGAGCTGGTTTTCCTATTTGCGTTTTCGCTTCCCGTGATCGCCATTCTTATGGGGCAATCACTGATCTCTAGGGCGCACGCGAACTGGGCTGCGGTTGCCTATGTCGCGCTCGCTGCAGCTTCGGTCCTCGTTCTCTTGAAAGTCCGTACACGCGGTTTTCTCCTGACCGCGCTGGGCATTCATCTGGCCTTCGCCGGCATTCTTGCTATTGCGGATCTAAATGCTGATAGGCTCGTCAAGCAGCCGATCGGTGCGAGTTACAAAAGGGTCTTTGGATGGCGCGCACTCTCTCAAGCCGTCATTGACCGGGCGAAAGAAACGGGTGCGAAAACAATCGTTGCTGATCGGCGCAACACAGCAGCACAGCTTCTCTACCACCTTCGCGACACCGGTTTGACTGTCCGGTCATGGCCAGCCGATGGTATTCCGGGCCATTACTTCGAAATGGCCCATGGGCTCAGCGAACGGGACAGGCGACCGGTTCTCGTCATCTCTGCTTGCGATATGCCCAATCAGCCGCAACAGCTTCAGGCGCTTGAGGTAATCTCCATTCCTGTGCGATCAAACTTTTCGCTCACCTACTATCCTTACCTTTCCGGCAATCCGGCGCTTCATCGTGATGATGTCTGTTAAGTCCGGGTAATACCATTCTGCCGCGATCTTGCTGTTGACGTGAAACCCGTCTTCCCATTAAATGAACAAACGTTCATTTAATAAACCGCGTTACTGCGCTCGGGAGGAGGCATGGCGAGGAGAGTCGGGTCGACCGGCGAAAAGACGGCGCGCGCGATCCGCGAAGCCGCTATCGCACTGTTTGCAGAGCGGGGCTACGCCGCAGTGTCGATGCGCGCGCTTGCCGATCATGTCGGAATACAGGTTAGTGCGCTCTACAACCATTTTGAAACGAAGCAGGATGTTCTCGCGACTGTGATGGTCGAGCATCTGGAAGAAGTTCTTGCATCCTGGGAAGCTATGCCGGGGCGCAGCGACGATCCAGAACGTGCACTCGAGGCCTTCGCTCGTTTCCATGTGCGTTATCACGTTGACCGACAAAGAGAGGTTTTTATCTCATTTATGGAATTGCGCAGTCTTGAGGAAGATAACTTCCGCGTCGTGGAAGCTCTGCGCAAGAGCTACGAGCACGAAATTCGCGACATTCTGGAGACGGGTCGCAAACGTGGGATTTTTGACATTAAGGACGCGCATGTGACGGCGATGGCTCTGCTTGCGATGGTGACCGGGGTTACGACCTGGTTCAAGCCGACGGGGCGGCTTTCGGCCCAGGAAATTGAGGAAGTCTATGTGGCCATGGTGATGCAGGCGGTTGGCGCTGACTACCAAACGGCCATTAATCAGAAAAAGGCAGGTTAGATGTTTATGCATTCGATGAATTTCGCCCTCGGTGAGGAAATCGAGGCGCTACGCGACATGGTGCACAGATTTGCCCAGGATGAGATTGCGCCCAAGGCGGGTGAGATCGACCGTACGAACACCTTTCCAATGGATCTGTGGGAGAAGATGGGTGCGCTCGGCTTGCACGGCATCACCGTGAAGGAAGAAGACGGCGGCGCGGGCATGGGTTATGTCGCCCATTGCGTTGCCCTTGAAGAAATCAGCCGGGCGTCGGCTTCCGTGGGCTTATCCTACGGCGCCCACTCTAATCTTTGCATCAATCAGATCGCCCGGTGGGGCACGGATGAGCAAAAGGCGAAATATCTGCCGAAGCTCATCTCCGGCGAGCATGTAGGGGCGCTTGCCATGTCGGAACCTGGATCCGGCTCTGATGTCGTTTCGATGCGCCTTCGCGCCGAAAAACGGAACGATCGCTACCTGCTCAATGGCAACAAGATGTGGATCACCAACGGACCGGATGCTGAAACGCTGGTTGTCTATGCCAAGACGGATCCGGATGGTGGGCCGCGTGGGATAACGGCGTTTCTCATCGAAAAGGACATGGCCGGTTTCTCGACAGCGCAAAAGCTGGACAAGCTTGGAATGCGCGGATCGAACACCTGCGAGCTTATTTTCGAAAACTGCGAAGTGCCATTTGAACACGTCCTCGGAGAAGAGGGGCGCGGCGTCAACGTGCTGATGTCCGGCCTTGACTATGAACGTGTCGTGCTTGCGGCTGGCCCCGTCGGGATCATGGCCGCAGCCATGGATGTGGTCGTGCCTTATGTTCATGAGCGCAAACAATTCGAGCGCCCGATCGGCACCTTCCAGCTCATGCAGGGCAAGCTTGCCGATATGTACACGACGATGAATGCCTGTCGTTCTTATGTCTACACCGTTGCGGCTGCCTGCGACCGTGGTGAGACGACGCGTAAGGACGCGGCTGGCTGCATCCTCTATGCGGCGGAGAAAGCGACTCAAGTTGCCCTTGAAGCCATCCAGGCGCTTGGCGGGAATGGCTACATCAACGATTATCCGACAGGCCGGCTCCTGCGTGACGCAAAACTCTATGAGATTGGCGCTGGAACATCCGAGATCCGCCGTATGCTGATCGGGCGTGAAATGTTCGAGGAAACGGCATAACGTCCATGAAAATTTCCTCGTCCCTCAATCCGCGCTCGGACGTCTTCCGGGAAAACAAAGCTGCCATGGACGCTCTTTCGGATGAGGTCCAGGCGCTTGCCGCCAAGACGGCCCTTGGCGGCGGCGAGCGGGCTCGTGAGCGCCATCAATCGCGCGGCAAACTCCTACCGCGTGATCGTGTCGCGCGGCTGATTGATCCGGCGACGCCCTTTCTCGAAGTGGGTCTCTTTGCAGCCAACGGCCTTTATGGTGACGAGGTTCCGGCGGCAGGAGTTGTTGCGGGGATCGGCAAGGTCGCCGGAACCGACTGCATGATCGTTGCCAATGATGCGACCGTCAAAGGTGGGACCTATTACCCGATGACGGTAAAGAAGCACCTCCGCGCGCAGGAGATCGCAGCGGCCAACAATTTGCCTTGTGTTTACCTCGTGGATTCCGGCGGGGCCAATCTTCCGAACCAAGATGAAGTCTTTCCGGACCGCGATCATTTCGGCCGCATCTTTTTCAATCAGGCGAATATGTCGGCAGCGGGCATTCCGCAGATTGCCGTCGTCATGGGCTCTTGTACGGCTGGGGGCGCTTATGTTCCCGCGATGTCCGACGAGGCGATCATCGTCAAGGAGCAGGGAACGATCTTTCTTGCTGGTCCGCCGCTCGTGAAAGCCGCGACCGGTGAAGTGATCTCAGCTGAAGAGCTCGGCGGTGGCGACGTCCACACACGGCTTTCCGGTGTCGCCGATCACCTCGCCGACAATGATGATCATGCGCTCTATCTAGCCCGCAATGCCGTCGCCAATCTGAACCGGACCAATCCGGCTTCGCTGAAGATGGCTGAGCCCGAACCGCCTGCCTATGATCCGGCTGAACTCGGCGGAATCATTCCGGTCGATCCGCGTTTGCCCTTCGATATGCGTGAAGTGATTGCGCGCGTTGTCGATGGCTCGCGGTTTGACGAGTTCAAGGCGCGTTATGGCGACACGCTTCTGACTGGGTTTGCCCATATCGAAGGAATGCCTGTCGGCATCCTTGCGAACAATGGCGTGCTCTTCTCAGAAAGTGCGGTAAAGGGTGCGCATTTCATTGAGCTTTGCTGCCAGCGGAAGATCCCGCTCGTCTTTCTCCAGAATATTACCGGTTTCATGGTGGGCCGGGCTGCGGAAAGCGGCGGCATTGCCCGCAACGGCGCGAAAATGGTGACTGCCGTCTCGAATGCCAAAGTACCCAAAGTGACGTTGATTGTCGGCGGCTCCTACGGGGCGGGAAACTACGGCATGTGCGGTCGAGCCTATGAGCCGCGTTTTTTATGGATGTGGCCCAATGCGAAGATTGCCGTAATGGGCGGCGAACAGGCGGCGGGCGTTCTGGCCGATGTCAAACGCGCAGGGATCGAACGGTCCGGCGGAACCTGGTCTTCAGAGGAAGAACACGCTTTTAAGCAGCCGATGATCGACCAGTTCAATCGTCAGGCCTCGGCGCTCTATTCCTCAGCACGGCTTTGGGATGACGGCATTATCGATCCTGCAAAAACGCGGGACGTGCTCGCCTTGTCCCTCGCTGTCAGTCTCAACGCTCCGATCGAAGATACGCGCTTCGGCGTCTTCAGGATGTGAGGATACGCCGATGTTCAAGAAAATCCTGATTGCCAATCGCGGCGAGATCGCAGCACGGGTTATTCGAACCGCACGGCGTCTTGGTGTTGCAACCGTTTCTGTCTACTCCGATGCTGACCGGAACGCGCGCCATGTTGGCCTTGCCGATGAAGCCGTCCATATCGGCCCGCCACCGGTCTCCGAAAGTTATCTGCAGATGGAGCGGATTATTGAGGCGGCCAAAACAACCGGCGCTGAGGCGATCCATCCGGGTTTCGGCTTTTTGTCGGAGAACCCGGACTTTGTTGAGAAGGTAAAAGCGGTCGGGCTCACGTTCATCGGACCGTCCGCAGCCTCAATTCGCGCGATGGGTTTGAAGGATGCGGCCAAGGCATTGATGGAAAACGCAGGCGTTCCAGTGGTTCCCGGTTATCACGGCGAGAACCAGGACGCCGCATTTTTGAAAAAGGAGGCGGAGCGTATTGGCTATCCGGTCCTCATCAAGGCGCGGGCTGGCGGCGGCGGCAAAGGCATGCGTAAAGTCGACGATCCGGCTGATTTTGAAGAGGCTCTAAAATCGGCAAAGCGTGAGGGGGAAGCAAGCTTCGGCGATCCGGCCGTTCTTATTGAAAAGTACATAACAGCTCCACGTCACATTGAAGTGCAGGTCTTCGGCGATAGCCATGGCAATCATGTGCATTTCTTTGAGCGTGATTGTTCCCTGCAGCGTCGCCATCAGAAGGTGATCGAGGAAGCGCCCGCGCCGGGTATGCCGGAAGCGATGCGAGCGTCGATGACGAATGCAGCTGTCAAAGCTGCGAAAGCAATCGACTATGAGGGCGCCGGTACAATTGAATTCATCGCGGATGGAAGTGAACTGAGGCCGGATGGTTTCTGGTTCATGGAAATGAACACACGCCTTCAGGTCGAGCATCCGGTGACGGAAGAAATTACGGGTGTTGATCTCGTCGAATGGCAGCTCCGCGTGGCGAGTGGCGAGCCGGTACCGCTTCTTCAGGACGACATCACCTTTTCAGGCCACGCGTTTGAGGCACGGCTTTACGCCGAAGATCCTGCAAACGATTTTCTGCCGGCGACAGGGACCCTCAGCCATCTCGATTTTCCTAATGATGCGCGGATCGAAACGGGTGTTGGTGCCGGAGATGCGATCACGCCTTTCTACGATCCGATGATCGCCAAGGTCATCACCTATGCCGGAACCCGCGATGAAGCGCTCTCGAAGCTGACCCGGGCGCTTTCAGAAACAATTGTGATCGGGTCCGTCACAAACCGGGCTTTTTTGAAGGCGCTCAGCGAACATGAGGGTTTTCGGAAAGGGAATGTCGATACCGGGCTCATTGCCCGTGATTACGAAGATCTTGTTGCCGCTGAGGCGGTCGACCTACGATCCAAAGCCATCGCTGCTCTCTTTGCGGCTCGCCTTTTGGAGCCTGTTGGTGACAGTCTCGGAGCACGCCTTTCGGATTGGCGCCTGTGGGGACGACCGCGGCGGCCCGTGCGTTTGCTCTTCGGTGGCGATGTCCTCGCGTTTGATATCTTCCGCGAGGGTGCATCACAGTTTGAGGTCACGGTCGATGATGAAGCACTGACTCTCGAAGTTGTTGAACCGTTGCCTTGTGCGGGGTCGCAAGATGGGAATGTACGGATCTCCGACGACGGGTACCATTTCTCCGCGCGTCTCATTCGCGAAGGTAAAATCCTCTACATGATCCGGGATGGAACTATCTTCGAGTTTTCAGTTCTCGATGGCAGCGAAGTCGAAGAAGGCGACCTCTTTGGTTCGCTTGAAATCACGGCACCGATGCCCGGAGCCGTAACAGCGATCAACGTCAATCCGGGCGACCAGGTTGAAAAGGGTATGGCGCTTGCAACCATGGAGGCAATGAAGATGGAGCATCGCCTTACTGCTGAAATCGACGGGCGCGTCAAAGAGGTCATGGTCAAAGTCGGCGAGCAGGTCGAAAAGGGCGCTGTCCTCATCGCGCTTGAGGAGGCCGAATGAGCGACCGGGTGACGCTCTTTGAGGTTGGGCCGCGTGATGGTCTCCAGAACGAAAAGACGTTTGTTCCGACCGAAAACAAGGTGGCACTCGTCGATCATCTCTCGAAGGCGGGTTTTGCCAAGATCGAAGCGGCAAGCTTCGTTTCGCCGAAATGGGTGCCGCAAATGGCAGACGGCGCAGATGTTATGGCGGCGATCAAGCGCGTGCCGGGCACGTCTTATGCAGCGCTTACCCCGAACGTCAAAGGGTACGAACGTGCCCGTGCGGCGAAGGCCGATGAGGTTGCGATTTTCGGATCGGCCTCCGAAGGGTTCAGCCAGAAAAACATCAATTGTTCGATTGACGAAAGTCTCGCGCGATTTCGCCCGCTCGTGGAAGAAGCGGCGAAAGACGGAATGCCGGTGCGCGGCTACATCTCCTGTGTGGTGAAATGCCCCTATGACGGCGATACGCCACCAGAGGATGTGGTGGCGGTCGCTGAGAAGCTCCTTGCAATGGGCGTCTATGAGATCTCGCTGGGCGATACAATCGGTGCTGCGACGCGCGAGACGACAGCAGCCATGCTCGATGCCGTCCTTACGGTTATCCCGGCTAAACAGCTTGCGGGCCATTATCATGACACGGGTGGACGCGCGCTTTCCAACATCGAAGTGAGCCTCGAAAAAGGGATCAGAACATTCGACAGTGCGATTGGTGGACTGGGCGGTTGCCCCTACGCGCCGGGCGCGAAAGGCAATGTTGATACAATTGCCGTTTATGAACGCCTTTCAGAGCTTGGCGTTGAAACCGGTCTTGATCGGGACGCGCTCAATGGTGCGGCAGCCTACATGAATAAGATGATGGTGGAGCTCTCCCAATGACTGCATATGAGACGATTACGCTCACCGAAGATGAAGACGGTATTGCATCGCTCATCCTTGACCGCGCCGAAAAACACAATGCGCTGAGCGCGCAGATGATTGAGGAACTGACCCTTGTCGCTAGCGAAATCTCTGCGAGCGAGAGCATACGCGCAGTCATTTTGAAGGCCAACGGAAAGAGCTTTTGCGCGGGCGGTGATCTCAATTGGATGAAGGCGCAGATGGATAAACCGGACGCAGAAAAAGTCCGGGAAGGCATGAAGCTTGCGACGATGTTACGTGCCCTCGATGATTTGCCGAAACCGCTGATTGCTTGCGTCACCGGCAACGCTTTTGGTGGTGGTCTCGGCATGATGTGCGTTGCCGATATTGTGCTCAGCGTACCTGGTGCGAAATTCGGGTTGACTGAGACGCGCCTTGGTCTGATCCCGGCAACGATCGGTCCCTATGTGGTCCGCCGTCTCGGCGAGGGGCCGTCGCGCCGCATCTTCATGAACGCGATGATTTTCGGTGCGGATGAGGGACAGGATCTCGGCCTTGTCACACGTATTGATGAAGCGGGTGACATCGAGGTTGCAGCGATGAGTGAGGCGAAAGCTTTTCTGGCCTGCGCTCCTCGTGCGGTCGCTCAGGCAAAAGCCCTTTGCAAATATCTTGCCCGCACGCCGGGTGACCCGATGGATGAAACAGCCGCCCGGCTTGCGGCGCGCTGGGCGGATCCGGAAAGCCTGGAAGGAATCACAGCGTTCTTCGAAAAACGCCCAGCAAATTGGCAGTCCAGTTAACTTTTTATAAACCACTGGAACGTGTCGTGCGGTCCATACGATTGATTTGCGCGTTTACGTTTGACTAAACTTTATTAAAACAATCATAAACCGGGCGTCCGTGCGGCAAGGGGCAGGGTTTTGTCATACATCGGTCACATACGCGGCCGCGTGCACCTTTTGCGCGCGGGACTGTACCTCACTGCGGCTTTTCTTGCGGTTTTGCCCGTTCATGGCTATTCGCAGGACAGCCGTCCAATCTCGGTCTATGCGTCGGAGACATTGCGGCTCGTTCTGGAAGATCTTGGTCCTCTTTATGAGGCGCGGACACAGACTCCAATTGAAGTCTTCTATTCCAAATCTTCAGATCTTGCCCGGCGCATTGCCTCCGGAGCGCCTGTTGATTTGTTCGTGACAGGGGACATCGAATGGGCGACGTGGCTCCAGGCACAGGGCTTCGTTCGCGCTGAAGACCGCCTGATTTTTGCAATCGACCGTCTCGTGATGATCGCGCCTGAAAACAGCCCTGTTGAACCCGTGCCCGCCGTTGAACTCCTCTTGTCTGAATGGCGCAACAGCGAAGAATTGCTTGGTCTCGCCGATCCCGAACGAAATGGCGCAGGCTTGCGCGCCCGTAATGTACTCACCGCTTTTCAGGATATTGTTGGCCCGCTCGATGCGCTTGAGGATCGTTTAGCCCTTGCTGAAGACCGCGCTGTGTTGAAGCGTCTTGTGAAGCGCGGCGAACTCGGGCTTGCTATTACTTATCTCACAGAAGCGAAGAGTGCAGACGGGGTGAAAGTGGTCGCGCGTTTCGACCCGGCTGACCATCAACCGATCCTTGCGGTTGCAGCGCGAACGAAACTTGGAAACGCGGAGGCCGACAGCTTTCTGGCATTCCTGGGGTCGCCCGAAGCGCAAACCGTCTTAATGCGTGCAGGATTTGAAACGCCTTAGAAAATCTCAGGTGGATTCAGCGAGAAAACGATCCATCCTCGAAAGAGCCCGCTCAATGTTTTCAAGCGAGTTCGCATAGGAAACGCGGATGTACCCTTCACCAAGTATGCCGAAATCCGGTCCGCCAATGAGCGCAACGCCTTCTTCTTCCAGAAGGGCCGACGCGAGCGCCTTCGCCTGATATCCGGTCTTTGAGACATTCGGGAATGCGTAGAAGGCGCCCTTCGGCATGATGCAGGAGACGTTTGGTAACGCGTTGAGTTGCTCAACGACCTTAATCCTGCGTTCGTTGAAGGCGGCCATCATATCATCGACGGCATTCTGTGGACCGGTGAGGGCGGCAAGTCCGGCGTATTGTGATGGTGCATTGACGCAGGACCAGCAATTCACCGCAAGCTTGCGTACCTTGTCATAGAGGCTGTCCGGCCAGACCGAATAGCCCATGCGCCAGCCTGTCATGGCGTAGGTCTTCGACCAGCCGTTCAGAAGGATCAGGCGGTCAGCGATGTCCGGATAGGTTAGAAGCGAAACATGCGGTTCACCGTCATACGTCATCCGGTCGTAGATTTCATCAGACAGGATCGCGGTCTCAGGGAAATCGGCAAGCCCTGCAACCAGGGCATCAACCTCGCTTTTTGGCGTGACACCACCGCAGGGATTGGCCGGTGAATTTAATATAATCAGACGGGTCTTCGGAGAGAGAAGCGCCAGCGTCTCCTCGGCTGAAAACGCGAAGCCGTTCTCCTCCCGGATCGGAATCGGGACCGGGATCGCACCGGTGAACTCGATCATGGAGCGATAGATCGGAAAGCCCGGATCAGGATAGAGGATTTCCACGCCGGGTTCGCCGAACATTAAAATCGCAGCAAACATTGTCACCTTACCACCGGGTACAACGATGACATTATCGGGATGAACGGTTGCGCCGAAACGGCCTTCGAGATCAGCGGCAACGGCTTCGCGCAATGGTGTGATACCGGTTGCTGGTGTATAGCCATGGTGTCCGTCGCGGATTGCCTTGATGGCGGCTTCTGTAATATGCGGCGGGGTCGGAAAGTCCGGCTGGCCGATCCCGAGATTGATGATGGAACTGCCCTGTTCGGCAAGCGTGGTCGCCCGGGCGAGAACGGAGAATGCGTTTTCTTCGCCGATGCGTTCGAACGCAGAAACAGGATGCAGCATTGTTGTCTCCAATCAGTCCGTCCGCACCGCCGCAAAAGGTGTTTCTGGAACCGGTGTGACGACGGTGCCGTCTTCTGCGAAAGCCTTCACATTGTCGACTGTGACCTGAGCCATGAGGCCGCGTGTATAATGCGAGGCCGACGCGACATGCGGTAATAGAACCGTGCGCGGGTGGTGAAAGAAGTCCTCGGGCACATGAGGCTCTTTTGCGAATACGTCGAGGCCCGCGCCAAGGATCGTGTTGTTTTTTAGTGCGCGAGAAAGTGCGTCCTCATCGACCGTCGAACCCCGACCGATATTGATCAGGATCCCGTTCGGACCGAGCGCTTCCAGAATATCGTCGTTGATCGCATTCTGCGTGCCGCTGCCACCCGGCACAACGACCATCAAAGTATCGACTGCGTAAGCAAGCCCAATAAGGCTCTCATGATAGGTGTAGGATACGTCTTCGCGTTTGGAACGATTGTGATATTCGATCGGCATGTTGAAAGCTTCAGCCCGTTTGGCAATGGCAAGGCCGATCCTGCCAAGGCCGTAAATGCCAAGCGTGCGGTTTTGCAGTGTGGCGCTGGTTAACGGATAGGCTCCGTTCGACATCCATTTGCCGGCTCTCAGATATTGTTCGGCCTGCGGCAATTCCCTGACGGTCATCAGAAGAAGGCCCAACGCCGTATCGGCAACTTCATCGGTCAGGACATCCGGCGTATTCGTGACGATAATCCCGTTTTTCGCGCAATAATCCGTCTCAACGCCGTCATAGCCGACGCCGAAATTCGCAACCAACCTGAGGTTCTTGAACCGGCCCATCAATTCACCTCGACAGGGAACGGTGACAAAGGTGGTAATCACGGTCACATCGTCTGCGATCTCATCATAAAGCACAGACGGGTCTTCTTGCGAATAGGCGCGGTGAACGATGCCCATCCGGTCAAGCTGAGCCTCTTGATCGGTTGGTAGCGGGGAAAGCATGAGGATCGTCGGCTGAGACATGATCGGCATCCGTGACATGAAAGGGCAGGGCGGCGTTCTGCCACGGTTCGTCAAAAAGCGCCAGCCTTGTTGAACTCTGCTGCTGGATCACACTTTCGGCATCGCGTTTGCTTGATTTAGAAAAGTGCGCGGCGGATAAGGTTGAGGCCCATCAGAAAGAAAACGAAGAGAAAGAGCGCCCGGAACTGTTTGCCATCGACACGCTTTCGCAATTGTTCGCCGAGCCAGAAACCGGCGAGTGTCGGAATGATCATTATGGCGGATTGGACGGCGCGTTCACCGGTGAGAAGGCCAGCCTGAATATAGCCGAACAGAAGCGGGAACGTGCCAGCGAGAATCAGAAATCCGAGCGCTCCGACAAAGTCGTCTTTAGAGAGTTTCTTGCCGACAAGATAAGGCGCCATCGCGGGGGCCCAGATCGCGGTGAGACCACCCATTATGCCGCCGACAAGACCGGCGCCTATCTGGAAGGGAAAATCGAGGCGCGGTGGAATTTCATACGGCTTGAGGATGACGTTTGAGAGTACGAAAAGAACAATGGCAACGCCGCACCCCAATACAAGCGTTTCAACGCTGAGAGTCGCGGCAAGCTGCGAGAAAAGCCAGATGAAGACGAAGAGCATGATGGCGAAGGGCAGGAGTGTGCGAACCCCGACCATGAAGTACCCGGTTCGGTAGACCTGCCAAACATTGCTGATAACGGAAGGAAGGAGGAGCAACGCGATTGCGTGGCGCGGGTCTGTAAACTGGCTCAAAATGCTGACGGTCGCGCTTGGCAGCCCAATCCCGACGATCCCCTTCATGGTTCCTGCAAACAAAAAGGTTGCAAAAGCAATGATGAGAAGGGTTTCGGTTTCCATCCCCTGCTCTTTGCTCAGGATTTGCGGCCGAAGTCGGGCGTTTCCACGTCCTGCCCGGCGTCGATGATGGACCGGCGGATCTGGCGGGTTCGGGTGAAAAGATCTTTCAGTTTTTCGCCGTCTTCCCAGCGGATTGCTCGCTGAAGCGATGACAGATCCTCGGAAAACCGCCCGAGCATTTCCAGAACGGCTTCCTTGTTGTGTAGGAAGACGTCGCGCCACATGACGGGATCGGATGCGGCAATTCTCGTAAAATCGCGAAAACCGGCTGCAGAATATTTGATGACTTCCGACTGTGTCACTGTTTCAAGATCAGCTGCGGTCCCAACAATGTTATACGCGATCAAGTGTGGCAGGTGGGACGTTGTCGCAAGAACGAGATCGTGATGATCAGCATCCATTATCTCCACCGTTGAACCAAGCCCTTCCCAAAAGGCGACCAGCTTCTTGAGTGCAGCATCGTCCGTGCCTTCAACAGGGGTTGCAATGAACCACCGGTCTTCGAAAAGCGAAGCGAAGCCGGCTGTTGGGCCGGAATACTCGGTTCCGGCGACCGGGTGACCGGGGATGAAATGAACATGATCTGGAAGGTGCGGGCTCATCTGCCGGATCACCGATCGCTTAACCGATCCGACTTCGGAGACGATTGTTCCCGGTTCGAGATCATCGGCGATCGCGCGGGCGACGGCTTCGCTCGCGCCGACCGGTACACAGGCGATCACGAGATCGGATCCGCGAACCGCTTCCGCCGGGTCAAGGATGTAAGCGTCCCCGAGTCCGAGCTTTTCTGCTTCTTCTAACGTCTCGGAACGGCGCGTATTCACCACGATCCGCCCTGCAAGGTTCGCCCGGCGAGCGCCATGGGCAATCGATGAGCCTATGAGGCCGATGCCAATCAAAGTCAGTTGCTGGAAAAGAGGCATTCTTGGTCTCAAAGCTCGGGGGGCTCAACGCCGAGGAAATCCGCAAGGTTGGTGATCACTGCGCGATTTGCCTCCTCAGTGCCGATCGTCATGCGAAGGGCATCAGGAAATCCGTAGCTGCCCACCCGGCGGAGAATGCAGCCTTTCGACAGGAGATAGTCATCGGCGGCTGCTGCTGAAGACCCGCCATTCAACGGGAAATGGACGAGGACGAAGTTTCCGACGCTCGGTGTGACCTTGAGACCCATAGCTTGAAGCGCATGGGTAACCCGTGGGAGCCATTCTTCATTATGGGCAACAGCATTCTCGAGGAAGGCGCGATCTTCAATTGCAGCGATTCCGGCGGCAAGGGCGGCACCGTTCACATTAAAGGGACCACGAATCCGGTTCAGTGCATCAAGCACGTGTGCAGGGCCGAATGCCCAGCCAAGCCGAAGGAAGGCAAGCCCGTAGACCTTCGAGAAGGTCCGCGTCATAACGACATTGTCGCTTTCTGCGGCGAGTTCAATTCCTGCCTGGTAATCGTTGCGGCGGACATATTCGGCATAGGCCGCATCAAGCACCAAAAGCACCGTCGATGGGAGACCCAGGTGCAGGCGACGAATTTCATCGAACGGGATGTAGGTGCCAGTCGGATTGTTCGGATTTGCGAGAAACACCATTTTCGTGCGCTCTGTGACGCATCCCAAAATGGCGTCGACATCAGCCGTGCAGTCCCTCTCTGGTGCGACGACCGGTGTCGCGCCCGCAGCACGGATTGCGATATCGTAGACCAGAAAACCGTGTTCGGTGTGGATCGCTTCATCGCCGTCCTGAAGATAGGCGTATGCAAGAAGACTCAGGATTTCGTCGGAACCGGTGCCGCAGATGATACGATCGGGATTGAGCCCGTGCACCCGGGCAATCGCTTCACGCAATTCGGTGGCTGATCCGTCGGGATAGAGTTCCAATGCTTCGCCGGATGCGCGGTAAGCGGCAATCGCGGTGGGGCTTGCACCAAGTGGCGTTTCGTTCGAAGAAAGCTTGTGGGCTTTTGCACCGGCAACAGCCTTCGTTTTGCCGGGAACATAAGGAGCAATTGCCATGACCGATTGACGCGGTTGTGGCCGTTCTTCAATTCCCGAATTGCTCAAGTCCTGCATGCCTGTATCCTGTTGGAAGGTCGTTGAAGGTGCCCTGATGCTGCTTTGCAGCAACGCCAAATTCGGTTTCGGCGACCTGCCACATCGGCTGACCGGCGGCATTCATAAGCAAGCTTTGCTTTAAGGGCAAACAAAACATGGTTTTCTTGCGCGGCCAGCCCCTATATAAGGGCGGTCCGTCGGGCTTCGCGCCCAGCCATGGTTTAGTGCCAAAGTTGTACCTGCTGGCCGAGCAGGTTGGACAGGCGTTTTTTGACCGCCTACATAGGGTCTCCAGGGATTTAACAGTATGACAACCGAAACGGTGACGGCTGAAAGGCAGAAGGCGGCTTCAATGCGTGATATCGCATTGCGGGAAGCGCGCACGCCGAGCTGTCAAACGGTTCAGATAACACGTGGCATGGCACTCGATTGCGGTGCCCGCCTTCCGGTTGTCGATATTGCCTATGAAACCTATGGCACGCTTAACGAAGCGAAATCGAACGCGATCCTGATCTGCCATGCTCTGACCGGTGACCAGTACGCTGCGAGCCGTCAGCCGGTGACCGGAAAACAAGGCTGGTGGGAAACGCTTATCGGGCCGGGAAAGCCGATCGACACCAATCGCTACTATGTCATCTGCGCCAATGTCCTGGGTTCTTGTCTCGGATCGACGGGACCGCTCTCGATCAACCCTGATACCGGACGGGCTTATGGGCTCGACCTCCCGGTGATTACCATCCGCGATATGGTCAATGCCCAAAAGCTGTTGATAGATCATCTCGAGATCGAAACGCTTTTCGCCGTGATCGGTGGCTCGATGGGCGGAATGCAGGTGTTGCAATGGGTTGCGACTTATCCGGACAAGGTCTTTGCGGCCGTACCAATCGCGACCGGCGCGCGGCATTCGCCACAGAATATCGCTTTTCATGAAGTCGGACGCCAAGCGGTTATGGCCGATCCTGCCTGGCATGGCGGACGCTATGAAAACGAAGACGTTCTGCCCTCAAAAGGGCTCGCTGTCGCCCGGATGGCCGCGCATATCACGTATTTGTCGGAGGCGGCCCTCCAACGCAAATTCGGCCGTAGTCTCCAGAATAAAAAAAGCCTCGGTTTTTCCTTTGATGCCGATTTTCAGATCGAGAGCTACCTCCATCATCAGGGAAGCACGTTTGTCGACCGGTTCGATGCAAATTCATATCTCTATGTTACACGCGCGATGGACTACTTCGATCTCGCGGCTGATTATAACAATGTCCTAGGTAAGGCTTTCATGGGGACCAAAACCCGATTTTGTCTGGTTTCCTTTACCTCGGACTGGCTTTTCCCAACAGAAGAAAACCGTGCCATCGTCCATGCACTCAATGCCGCAGGAGCAAGTGTCTCCTTCGTTGAAATCGAGACAGACAAGGGCCACGATTCGTTCCTTTTGGACCTTCCCGAGCTTTCCGCGACGGTTGGCGGGTTTCTAACGTCGGCGTCGCGCCGGCGCGGTTTTTAGCTTGCGTGTGAGGTCAATCATATGGACGCCCGCGTAAATGACGATACCGCTCTCAAGACGAGGAGTGACTTCAAGCTCATTCTGGATCTCGTTGAGCCGGGCGCGCGGGTTCTCGATATCGGCTGTGGGGATGGTTCGCTTCTGAAGCTGCTGGAATCCAAAAAAGGCGTCGATGGACGGGGCATTGAGCTCAGCCAGAGCGGGGTCAACCAATGCGTCGCGCAAGGTCTCTCCGTTATTCAGGGCGATGCGGACCATGATCTGGGGCCCTATCCGGATCAATCATTCGATTGGGTGATCCTGAGCCAGACAATTCAGGCAACGCATAATCCGAAACATGTCCTTGGCGAGTTGGTTCGGATCGGTAAGAAAGCGGTGGTTTCTTTTCCCAACTTCGGGCATTGGCAGATCCGCTGGCAGGTCGGGGTCGAGGGCCGCATGCCCATGACAAAACACCTTCCGGTGATGTGGTACGAAACGGAAAACATCCACTTTTGTACGATCCGCGATTTTCGCGCGTTGATCAAAGAGCTTGATCTGCAGACAGAAGCCCATTTCGCACTACGCTCGGATGGTCAGCCAATCGCAAGGCGTGCGCCCTGGCTCTGGAACCTTTTTGGTCGCGAAGCGATTTTTGCTGTGTCTTCAAAGAGCGATTGAGCGTGCGGCAACGCGTGAACACTGATTGCTGCTGGAAAATGGTATATCTCATGGCATGACAGCGGCTCAGCCCGGGGCGGGGATTAAGCAATCCGTGAAAAAACAGTCTGTTGAACTGTTTTCTCTCGTTCCTCTTTTTGTTGCTATCGTTGTCTCGTTATCGCTGGTGCATACCGCGCGCGCATCAGAAACCTGTTCCTCTCAGCCACGCCACAAGGCACGCATTTTCGACATTGGTGTGCATGGTGACATTCGTATTGAGAACGGCATCACCTTAAAACTGGCGGATCTCCATTTTCATGGCGACCAGCAGCACGCTGCTCTTCCAGTATCGCTGCACCGCGACCTTCAGTCCCGTCTCAATGGCAAGTCTATAATTTACCAGATCAAGGGACGAGAGGACCGGTACCAGCGTGTACCGGCGGATATCTGGTTCGAAGACAAGGTTTCAGGACTCACTTGGCTGCAAGAAAGCCTTGTGAGAGACGGCAAAGCCACTTACATGCCCGCCAAAAGAAACCGCCGGGCGGCCGAATTGCGATCAAACTGCGGCGGTATCTCAAGTACGATCCGCATTCCTTTGCTCCGGATGGCGGAAAAACAAGCGCGGAACGGGAAAAGTGCTGCTTATTTGCAAGACTTTCCTTCAATTCTCACCGCGTCCAGCCAGCGACTATGGCAAATGAGAGGTGAATTTGCCATAATTGAAGGACGGGTTAGGGCTGTACACGAGACGAACCGGGCAGTTTTTCTGAACTTTGGGGATGACTGGAAAACGGATTTCAGCGTGATCCTCACGCCCCAATTGGTGGCCATTCTCGAGCGCGAAGCGCAAGGATATGGCGGATTTGAAAACCTGAAGGTGCAGGTTCGAGGATATCTCGACATCTATTATGGCCCGAGTCTCAAGGTAGAGCATGAAGGGCAGGTGGAGTTCTTAAGTCAGTGATGCAGGCGCGTCGAACAGGTCCATCGCTAGCAAAACTCGGATTCTCTTTTAGGGAAGCCGTGCCGATGGCTGTGATTTCAAAGGTCCGCCTTACCGTTTGCGTGGCGGGAAGCCTGTTCCTTGCCTCCTGTTCTCATCTCTCCGTTTTTGATCTCACCGATAATGCGCGCTCGACCATCAATGGCGAAACGATCAAGACGGCCGTCAACCCGCCACCGCCGGTACGCACAAGATCAAGCGATGCCCTCTTTAAGGCGGCGGAACAGGAAAACCTCAGGATTATCGCCGCTTATGGAGGGGTTTATAAGAATCGCTCGGTGGAAAATCAGGTTGCAAAGATCGTATCGAACCTCGTTTCCAATTCTACTGCTCCATCGCAAGGTTTCCAGATTACGATCCTGAATTCTCCTTCGGTGAATGCTTTTGCGCTACCTGGAGGCTTCCTTTACATCACGCGCGGTTTGTTGGCATTAGCGTCTGACGAATCGGAAGTGGCAGCTGTTTTGGCCCACGAAATGGCCCATGTAACTGCGGAACACGGCCAACAACGTTTGCAACGCGCCCGCAATTCGGAACTCGTTGCCGAGGCCGTAAGGGGTGTGTTCGGGAATCAGGAAACAGCTGATTTCGTTCTTGCAAAAAGGCAACTCGATTTTGCAGCGTTCTCACAAGCTCAGGAATTCGAGGCTGACCAGATCGGCGTGGCGACTGCTGGACGTGCAGGATACGATCCATTTGCCGCTTCGCGCTTTCTGAAGATCATGGCGCGGTTTCAGGATTACAGGTCCAACCAACCGGTCGCACGGGGCAATCAGGGTCGCGATTTCCTGTCCTCGCATCCCACAACGCCCGTCCGAATTGAAAAGGCTCGCCTTGCCGCCCGGACATTCGGAGCGCCGGGCGTTGGGCAGACCAACAGGTTTGAATATCTCAAAGCTATTGACGGAATGATTTTCGGCGATGATCCGAAAGAAGGATTTGTGCGCGATCGCTCTTTCTTCCATCCCAAGCTGCGTTTCACATTCACCGTACCACGTGGCTATGTAATTGATAACACGGCCGAAGCCGTGTTGGCGACGGCTTCAAATGAAGATGCTGTGCGTTTTGACGGCGTTGCCGTCCCCGACGGTATGAGCCTGGAGGATTATCTTGCCTCGGGGTGGCTCAACGGCCTTAACAGTGCGTCGGTCAAAACCTTTACTATCAATGGTGCTGAGGCGGCCTCAGCAACAGCGCGCGTTGCTGAGTGGCATTTCAAGATCACGGTTATCCGCGCGCAGGACTCAATTTATCGGATGATTTTTGCGACGAAACAGCCGTCCGTCCGCTTCGACAGGGCTGTGAGTGCGACGGTTGCCAGCTTCCGGTCTCTATCGAAGAGCGAGGCGGATGCCCTCTCACCGCTGCGCGTGCGCATCAAGCGCGTCGAGCCTGGTGAGACAGTGGTTACGCTTTCACGGTCCATGAAGGGCCTTGTCGCCAATCCGGAGGAAGCGTTCCGTGCTCTCAATGGGTTATCCCGCCAGGATCGTTTGAGAACCGGCGATTACATCAAGGTCGTCGTTGACGAGGTGGTGCTTTAATCGCCTGGCCTTCAGGCTGCACAGCTCGCATTGGTAATTGCCGCATTAACTGCAGCTCTTATGTCCGCGAGTGAAAAGGGTTTTTGCACGACATCCACCACGATCTGTTCGAGGCCATCGGCCCTTTCCCGTTGATCGGCATAGCCGGTCATGAGCAAAATCGGCACGTCCGGATGATCGCGCGCAACGTTCAACGCGAGCGCAATTCCGTCCATTACCGGCATCTTGATATCCGACAAGAGCAGATCAAAATCGGAATCTTCCGACAGAACATCGAGTGCTTCGGATCCGTCCTCTGCGGTCGTCACCGTGTGACCATCGATCATAAGGGCGCGCGAGACGAATGCGCGAACGGATTCATCGTCTTCAGCGATCAGAATCTTCGTCATCAGATGTCCCTTCTTTCTTAAGCACCGAGGCGGCGGGGATGTCTCTACCCTTCAATCACCCCTACAAAGGGAAGTTCCCGAAACGCATGGCCGGAATCCATCCCATATCCGACCACGAAAACATCGGGACATTCAAATCCCGTAAACGCCGCTTCAAACTTTTCCACCCTTCGTGATGGTTTTTGAAGCAACACGGCACAATCCACCCTATTTGCGCCACGTTCCAACAAAAGCTTTTGCGCATAA
>JBCDCZ010000016.1:0-29754 GCA_039180865.1 Pseudomonadota bacterium
AATGCGGTAAGACTTGCCCTCAAGGCGACATTCGCCCGCTCACCGGCAGACATTCCCGCCGTGACAACCAGAAATATCGGTGCAAGGCCGAGCGGGTCGATGATGACAAAGAGTGTGGCAAAGGCGTTGATCAGCCAATCGAATGCCATGACACCGCTCCTGGAAAAGAGGGTTGGACGGGGAAACTCATCGACCGCCTATCATGGTTGTTGTGGAACCGTCCACAACTTCTCACGGGCATCAATTTAAATCATTGATATTCCAAAATAATATCCATGAAAGAACTCGGTAAAAATTCGCCATTTCCGTTTGAATCGCCTATATAATGTAACACACAGGCGCAGCTGCGGCCCCAATCGGGACTTCCACTTGCGCGCGCCTCGTCTAGCCTTTGACAACGGGGAACTTCTTGTCCGATCAACCGACCCCGCCGCCCAGCGGCCCGCCTTCCGGTGATGAGCCTGGCGATATCGCTTCCATCTCCATCATCGATGAAATGAAAAAGTCCTATCTCGATTACGCAATGAGCGTGATCGTGAGCCGGGCGCTCCCTGACGTCAGAGACTGATTGAAGCCGGTCCATCGGCGTATTCTTTTTTCGATGCATGAAAACGGCTACGATTGGAACAAGCCATATCGCAAATCCGCCCGCGTCGTCGGCGATGTAATCGGTAAATATCACCCGCACGGGGATAGCGCGATCTATGACGCGCTGGTGCGCATGGCCCAGAATTTCTCAATGCGCCTTCCGCTGGCAGACGGTCAGGGCAATTTTGGATCGATCGACGGCGACCCGCCCGCAGCCATGCGGTACACTGAAATCCGCCTCGCTAAGGTTTCTCACACGCTCCTTGACGATATCGACAAGGACACGGTCGATTTTCAGGACAATTACGACAATTCCGAACTCGAACCGGTTGTCCTTCCGGCCAAGTTTCCGAACCTTTTGGTCAATGGATCAGGCGGCATCGCCGTTGGTATGGCGACGAATATTCCGCCACACAATCTCGGTGAAGTCATTGCAGCCTGCAAAGCCTATATCGATGATCCGTCAATCGATGTGCTCGGTCTCATGAACTACATTCCCGGACCGGATTTCCCGACCGGCGCGCAGATCCTTGGTCGCTCCGGCATTCGCCAGGCCTACCTCACAGGACGTGGCAGCGTGGTCATGCGGGGGAAGGTCGAAGTCGAGGAAATCCGCAGGGAACGCGAAGCGCTGATCGTCACCGAGATCCCGTATCAGGTGAACAAGGCGAGCATGATCGAGAAGATCGCAGAACTCGTTCGCGACAAGCGCATCGAGGGCATCTCCGACATTCGCGACGAGAGCGACCGAAACGGCATGCGGGTGGTGATTGAACTCAAGCGCGACGCGGTTGCGGATGTCATCCTCAATCAGCTCTACCGGTTCTCGCCGCTCCAATCGACATTCGGTGTTAACATCGTGGCGCTCAATGGCGGCAAGCCGGAGCAGATGACACTTCTCGATCTCATCCGTGCTTTTGTCGGATTTCGGGAAGAAGTCGTTTCCCGGCGGACCAAGTTCCTCCTCAACAAAGCGCGGGAACGCGCCCATGTCTTGGTCGGCTTGGCGATTGCCGTTGCAAACATCGACGAGGTGATTTCACTCATCCGAAACGCGCCAGATCCAGCAACGGCCCGCGCGCAATTGATGGAGCGCCACTGGCCGGCAAAAGACGTAGCCCCCTTGGTGGAACTCATTGACGATCCGCGTCATGGCCTTGAAACCGATGGCACATATCGTCTCTCAGAAGAGCAGGCACGCGCCATCCTGGATCTCAGGCTTCAGCGCCTAACAGCCCTTGGCCGCGAAGAGATCGACGGCGAGCTCCAGAAGCTTGCCGCAAGCATCCGCGATTATCTCGATATCCTCGGCTCCCGCGAGCGGATTATGACGATCATCAAAGATGAACTGACTGAAATCTCAGATGAGTTTTCAAACGAGCGTCGCACGGAAATTCTCGAGGGCGGCGCCGATCTCGAAGATGAAGACCTGATACAGCGCGAGGATATGGTTCTGACCGTGACCCACGGTGGCTATATCAAACGCGTTGCCCTTGATACCTATCGGGCGCAACGCCGCGGTGGTAAGGGCCGGGCTGGCATGTCCACCAAGGACGAAGACTTCGTGACCCGTCTCTTTGTGGCCAACACCCACACGCCGATCCTGTTTTTCACGTCCCGTGGCATCGTCTACAAGATGAAGGTCTGGCGGCTTCCGCTCGCAGCACCGCACGCGCGTGGCAAGGCGCTCGTCAATCTCCTACCGCTTGAACAGGGCGAGCGGATCACAACCATCATGCCGCTTCCCGAAGACGAGGAAAGCTGGAACACGCTCGACGTTATGTTCGCCACCAACCGTGGATCGGTCAGGCGGAATAAGCTCTCCGATTTCGTACAGGTGAACCGCAACGGCAAGATTGCCATGAAGCTTGACGAGGGCATGGACATACTTGCCGTCGAACCGTGCAGCGAAAACGACGATGTGTTGCTGACAACCACCAATGGTCTTTGCATCCGCTTCCCGGTGACCGACGTCCGGGTTTTCCAAAGCCGCGACTCGACCGGGGTGCGCGGTATTAATCTCGGCCAGAATGACGAAGTGATTTCCATGTCGATCGTCCGGCATTTCGAAGCGCGGCCGGATGAACGGTCGTTGTACCTTAAGCAACGGCGCCTGATTGACGGCAACACCGGTGATTTCAGCGAAGACGATGAAGAAACGCCGAGCGAAAACGCACAGCTTGATCCGGAGCGCTACGCCGAAATGAGCGCAGCAGAGGAATTCCTCCTCACCGTCTCGGAAAACGGTTACGGCAAGCGCTCTTCGCTCTTCGAGTACCGGATCTCCGGACGCGGCGGAAAAGGCATCGCCGCCATGACGGTCAGCCAGCGAAACGGCCCCTTGATCGCATCTTTCCCGATTGAAGAGAGCGACCAACTCATGCTTGTTACCGATCAGGGCAAGCTGATCCGTATTCCAGTCGATGGTATCCGGATTGCCGGCCGCTCAACCCAGGGCGTGACGCTGTTCCAAACAGCGGAAGGCGAACGGGTTGTATCGGTTGAGCGCATTTCGGACGTCGGAGGCGACGGAGACGAGGCGGAAGAAGAAGAAGCGACGGAGGAATAGTCCGTCGCGGTTTCACATCCCCTGCGATTGCTTTGCTTTGATGTTTCGGGATTGTGCCGAAACGGTATCTGAAGGAACGGCGTAGATGATTTTTGAACCCTCGATCCTTTTGACCTACTGCATCGCGTCGATCGCGATCATTATTGTGCCTGGTCCGACGGTCACAGTGATCATAGCCAATTCACTCAGTAATGGCAGTCGCGCGGGCTACGCCAACGTCGCGGGCACTCAGGCCGGTCTTGCGATAATGATTGTTATTCTGGCGCTCGGCCTTGAAACGATCGTTGAGAACCTCTCACATGTATTTACCTATGTGAAACTTGCGGGCGCCGCTTATTTGATCTGGCTCGGTTACAAGCTCCTTCGCTCCGATGGCCGAATTGGCAAACCCGATAAAAACGAAAAAGGAAAGTCTCTTTTCGGGTACTTCTGGCAAGGTTTTCTGGTGATTTGGTCAAATCCGAAAGCGCTGTTTTTCTTTGGCGCCTTCATCCCGCAATTTATTGAACCGACCCAGGACGCGATCACACAGACACTCATCCTCGGCTTTATCTTCATGGCTCTCGCCACGCTGCTCGATGGTGCCTATGCGGCACTGGCGGGTGGCGCAGGCAAGCTCCTCACGCGCTCGAATGTCCGGTTCCTGGAAAAGGTTAGTGGAACCTGCCTAATTGGCGGCGGTCTCTGGCTTGCTTTCAGCAAAAAGGCGTAGAGCTGGGCTGAAATACCCGGCTACCGCGTCAAAAGGCGTTGCGTAAGCCCATTTTGCAAAGTATCAGGGCTGCCATGAAACGCATTGCCTTTTACCCCGGTTCTTTCGATCCGATTACCAATGGTCATATCGATGTCCTCGTCCAAAGCGCGGCCTTGTTCGATGAAATCATCGTTGGAATAGGCGTCCATCCCGGTAAGAAACCATTGTTTAGTTTCGAAGAACGGGCGGATCTTATCAAAGCGTCGCTGCTTGAAGCCAACATTGTCGCTGAGGATGGTGTAAAGGTCACTGCCTTCGACAATTTACTTGTCCATGCCGCTCAAGCTGCTGGCGCAAGTGTGATCGTAAGGGGCTTGAGAGACGGAACCGACCTCGACTATGAAATGCAAATGGCCGGAATGAATGGAAGCATGGTCCCTGGAATTAAGACCGTTTTCCTGCCGGCGAATCCGCTTGTACGCCCGATTACTGCCACCCTTGTCAGGCAAATCGCCGCCATGGGTGGTGACGTCACCTCTTTCGTTCCAAAGGCCGTGGAACAGGCGTTACGGGAAAAATTTGCGGCCTAGCCTCTTCTTTCAACTTAAGGATGAAACTATGACACATCTCTTCAAGACAGTGATTGCTGCTGCAATCGGCCTGTTTGTTGCCGTGCAGGCTCAAACCGCCCTTGCAGCTGAGAAACTCGTTCTGGAAACGACAAAGGGCACAGTCGAAATTGAGCTGATGACAACAGTCGCCCCTCGTCATGTGGCACAAATCAAGAAGCTTGCGAAGGAAGGTTTCTACGACGGCGTGATCTTTCACCGCGTGATTGAAGGCTTTATGGCCCAAACCGGCGACCCGACCGGTACCGGACGTGGAGGCTCGAATGAGCCGGATATCCCCGCAGAATTCTCTAATGTTCCCTTCGAACGTGGCGTTGTAGGCATGGCGAGAACGAGCGATCCAAACAGCGCCAACTCACAATTCTTTATCATGTTCGATTCAGCCCCATTCCTGAACGGCGATTACACTGTCTTCGGACGCGTGGTTTCCGGTATGGATGCGATCGACTCGATCAATCGCGGCGAACCGCCAAGCAATCCTGATCGCATCGTCAAAATGACGGTGACCCGGAATTAAGAAAAGGACTAAGAAGTGACTGATACAAACGAAGCAGAAAACACGCTCCTGTTTGAAACAACAGTGGGAGCGGTGACGATCCGCCTGCGCCCTGACTTGGCGCCAAACCATGTTACGCGGATTAAAGAGCTCACCCGGGAAGGTTTTTACGACGGCACACCGTTCCATCGCGTAATCGATGGATTTATGGCTCAGGGCGGCGATCCAACCGGAACCGGGACCGGCGGCTCACAGAAGCCGGATCTCAATGCAGAGTTCAACGATGGGAAACATGTTCGCGGGACTTGCTCTATGGCGCGGGCCATGAACCCGAATTCGGCGAACTCGCAATTCTTCATCTGCTTCACCGATGCTGGCTTCCTGGACGGACAATACACCGTGTGGGGTGAAGTCACTGATGGCATGGACAATGTCGACAGGATCAAGCGCGGTGAACCCGTTCAGGATCCGGACCGCATCGTCAAGGCAAGCATTGCCGCTGATGCCTAAGAGCTAACGGCACCAGCATTGGTTAAACGAGATCGTTCGAACCGCCGATACACTCGCGACAACGCGTTATGAAACTTGACGAATTCGACTTCGATCTCCCGGAGGAGCGCATTGCGCTCCATCCGGCACGTCCGCGTGACAGTGCACGCATGCTGGTTGTGCAACCGTGGCGCGAACAGCCGATCTTCAACGCCAGAGTCCGGGATCTTCCATCGTTTCTGCGGCCGGGAGATGCGCTTGTCGTGAATGACACGCGGGTGATCCCTGCGCAGCTTTCAGCAGTACGCGAACGCCAGACCAATCAAGGCAAGATAGAAGCCTCGGTTGATCTGACGCTCCATCTGCGAACGGACGATGACAGCTGGGATGCTTTTGCGCGGCCCGCCAGGAAATTGGAACCCGGCGACCTGCTCATCTTCAGCGAGGACCTCACAGCCCGGGTTGGCGAGAAGCGTCAGGGCGGAGAAGTCAGCCTGCACTTTTCAAAGACCGGGCCGGTTCTGGATGAGGCGATCAAGGCGATCGGCGAGATGCCACTCCCACCTTACATCGCGCTAAGGCGGGGCCATCTTTCCAGTGATCGCGAAGATTACCAGACGATCTATGCGAAAAGGGAAGGGGCTGTCGCCGCACCAACCGCCGGTCTGCACACGACGGACGAACTTCTGGATGCCGTTAGGGCGCAAGGCGTACACGTTCACACGGTAACCCTGCATGTCGGTGCGGGAACGTTCCAACCCGTCAAAACCGATAATGTCGAAGAACACAAAATGCATTCCGAAGTTGGCGAGATCGATCCGGAGACGGCACTTGCCCTCAACGAAGTCCGCCGCAATGGCCGACGCATCATTGCTGTCGGGACGACAACATTGCGCCTTCTCGAAAGCGCAGTTTCAGGCTCCGGCGAAATCATGCCCTTTAAATCAGCGACCGATATCTTCATCACGCCAGGTTATCGGTTCACTGCGGTCGATATCCTCATGACCAATTTCCATCTGCCGCGCTCAACGCTATTCATGCTGGTCTCGGCGTTCTCAGGCCTCTCGTTGATGAAACAGGCTTATCAACACGCGATCCAGTCAGAATACCGGTTCTATTCTTACGGCGATGCATCGCTCCTATGGCGCACCGACTTACCCGAGGCACTGCGCTGATGGCGACACCATTCTCGTTCAACGTCCTTGCAACCGATGGCGATGCAAGGCGCGGAGAGATCACGACCAAGAGGGGAAATATCAGAACACCCGCCTTCATGCCGGTCGGGACAGCCGCGACGGTGAAGGCGATGTATCCCGAGCAGGTCCGCGCACTCGGCGCCGACATCATTCTTGGCAACACCTATCATCTGATGTTGCGCCCCGGAGCGGAACGGATCGACCGCCTCGGCGGATTGCACCAGTTCATGAACTGGCCGTATCCAATCCTAACCGATTCCGGTGGCTTCCAGGTTATGTCGCTGGCTTCTTTGCGGAAGCTAACAGAAGAGGGGGTCACCTTCAAATCCCATATCGACGGCACGCCCTACGAGATGACGCCGGAACGCTCGGTAGAAATCCAGTGCCTGTTGGGATCCGACATCCAAATGCAGCTTGATGAATGCGTCGCGCTGCCAGCTCCATTCGAGGAAATGGAACGCGCCATGGAGCTGTCGCTTAGATGGGCTGAACGCTCAAAGGCTGCGTTTGGAGAGCGACCGGAACAGGCCCTGTTCGGTATCGTCCAGGGCGGTGACAATACGAACCTGCGGGAACGGTCAGCCGACCGCCTCGTGGACATGGATTTCAAAGGCTATTCCATCGGCGGACTTGCCGTTGGTGAACCGCAGGATGTTATGCTCGAAATGCTCGGCGTCACATGTCCAAGATTACCTCAGGATAAACCCCGCTACCTTATGGGCGTCGGGACGCCGGATGATCTTCTGAAAGCCGTGGCCAGGGGCGTCGACATGTTCGATTGTGTCATGCCGACACGGTCGGGCCGTCACGGTCAGGCATTCACGCGCTTTGGCAAGATCAATCTTAAAAACGCACGCCATCAGGACGATCCACGTCCACTCGACGAGGAGAGCGATTGCGAAGCGACGAGCCGCTACAGTCGGGCCTATTTGCACCATCTTGTAAGGGCGAATGAATCGCTTGCAGGCATGCTGCTGACCTGGAACAACCTTGCCTATTACCAGACCCTGATGGCAGGCGTGCGCGAAGCAATAGAGGCGGGGCGTTTTGCGGATTATTGCGCGAGCGTGTCAGAAGGCTGGGAGCGGGGTGATATGGCCCCTGTTTGAGCGACCTAAAGGGCCAGCGCTTCTGCTTCTTTCAGATGGACGGCAGTGATCTTCCAGCTTCCGTCTTCCTGTTGTGAGAGCGCATATTGCGCCTCATAGAGCTTGCCGTTCTGCGCTGTGATGAAAAGCGATTGCACAATGCGCGTCCCATCCTTTGAAGACGGACCGAATTCGAAGGCCTGAGGTCGATAAACAGGAAAGTAACCGCGCTTCACCATTGTCATGAAGGTGAGTGGTGAGCCGAAGTGTGACTTGATGCCGGGAGATGCAAAACTGAATGCCGTCTCGGCATCATCCCTCAGAAACGCATCGATCTGCTCGCGGATCACTTCCTGCGCAGCATTGATACCGGGATCTTCTGCAAGCGCCTTATCAGACGCCGCCGGTAAGACAAGGATTGCAAGTCCCAGGCAAAGGGCGAGAATGAATTTTGAAAGGGGTTGAGTTCGAAGCACTCCGTCCATGAATAGCCTCCCGGTTTTGGTAATAGAGGCTATGGCAGTTGGCGGAGCATTCAAGCGCCTAGTCGAAATTTGCGAACAGGACTCCCAAAGAATTATAAATTATATATAAATAACAATGTTTTGCAATATTTTTTTAAAGTGATTTAAAAGAATTCTTTTCCAAATTGCTGCCGCTCAATCTTTTTCTGGAACCATTCGGTCAAGCTCTGCAATCCAAACCGCGCTCTCACTATCAGATGGCGCGCGCCAATCTCCACGGGGAGAGAGCGAGCCGCCGGATGCGACCTTCGGCCCGTTCGGCACGGCGGAGCGCTTGAATTGGCTGATCTGGAAGAAACGCCATAGGAAAACGCGCAACCATTTCCGGATCGTCGCAAGGTCGTATTCGTTCTGGCTTTCCTCGGGCAGATGCGGCGGGAAATGCCCGCGCGTGCGATCGCTCCAGATATGGTACGCAAGGAAACAGATCTTCGACGGACGCAGGGAATGACGCGTCACGTAGAAGAGGTTGAAGTCCTGTAGCTCGTAGGGCCCGACGAAATCCTCCGTACGCTGGCTTGGACCGTCATCGCTGTCGCCTGGCACCAGTTCCGGCGAAATCTCCGTATCAAGGATTTTGAAAAGAACGGCAGAAGCGCCTTCGCCGGGCTCTTGCGTTTCCGCGACCCAACGGATGAGATGCTGGATCAGCGTCTTTGAGACCGAGCCATTGACATTGTAATGGCTCATATGATCACCGACGCCATAGGTGCACCAGCCAAGGGCGAGTTCCGACAAATCACCTGTTCCAAGCACCAGCGCATTGTGATGATTGGCAAGCCGGAAAAGGACGGAGGTGCGGGCGCCGGCCTGAACATTCTCAAACGTTACGTCGTAGAGGTTTTCACCCTCAGTGAAGGGATGCCCGATATCGCCCAGCATTTGCCGACTGGCTGCTTCCATGTCGATTTCGGATGCGGACACCCCGAGGGTATTCATCAGATCCCAAGCTGAGTTCTTCGTATGCTCACTCGTCGCAAAAGCTGGAAGTGTATAGGCGAGGATATTCTTGCGGGAGAGCTTGAGTTCGTCGAACGCTCGGACCGCGACCAGCAGAGCCTGTGTTGAATCGAGCCCTCCGGAAATGCCGATCACAACCTTCTCAATGCCACTCGCCGATAGCCGCTTCACAAGACCTGCAACCTGAATGTTGTAGGCTTCGAAACAGAGCTCATCGAGCTTGGCCACATCGTTCGGAACGTAAGGAAACCGGTCCAGTTCTCGTTTCAATCCGAAATCAGAGACGGTGTCCGGGGCAAGTTCAAAAGAAACGCGGCGGATAGACTGCCCCTGGAAATGAGCCGCGCAATCGCCAAAGGTCGTGTGCCGCATCCGTTCCTGACGCAGAAGATCGAGGTCAATGTCGGCAATAGCAAGCTGGGCTTCGAGCGAGAACCGGGGGCTTTCAGCCATCAACACACCGTTCTCATAGATCATCGCATGGCCGTCCCAGGCGAGATCCGTCGTCGATTCCCCCCGTCCCGCGGCTGAATAGAGATAGGCGGCGAAACAACGCTGAGAGTGGACCCGGCACAGTGCGTGGCGATAGTCGGATTTGCCGACGGTGATGTTGCTGGCGGAAAGGTTCGCGAGAATATGGGCGCCTGAGAGTGCCGCGAAAGATGAAGGTGGAACAGGGACCCAAACGTCCTCACAGATTTCGACATGAAAGGTGAAATCCGGAAAGTCGGACGCGCCGAAAATTAGGTCGGTGCCGAAGGGAACTTTGTTGCCGCGAAACGTTACTTCATCAGCGATCTTTGTCGTGCCGGGCGTAAACTGTCGGTACTCGTAAAACTCGCGGTAATTGGGCAAATAGGATTTTGGCAAGAACCCGAGAAGCGCGCCTTTAAAGACCACTGCCGCCACATTGTAGAGGTAGGAATGAACCCTCAACGGTAAGCCGACGATCAGAATCGAGCTGAGACCGGCACTCTCTTCGATAATACGTTCCAACCCGTCTTCACAGGCATCGAGAAGCGCGTCCTGAAAGAAGAGATCGTCGTTGGAATAACCCGATAGACCGAGTTCGGGAAACACGATGAGATCAACGCTTTCCTGGTTCCCGAGGCGCACAAGTTTCAGTGTTTCTTCCGTATTGCCGACCGGGTCGGCAACCTTCACCGCGGGCGTCGCCGTTGCGACACGGGCAAAGCCATGGGCGCGAAAATTATAGAAATTTTCCTTCGAAAACGCCGCGCGCCGGGCCATGACGTCCTGCCTTCCTGAACGATTTAAGACGCGAACAGCGCCTGACTTAGCCCTGTTCGCCGTCACCCGTCAAATAGGAACGCAAATCCCCGTTAATTGCTTTCCATCAATCAATCAGGAAAGGAGTTGGGCTGCCTCTCGGTAGGCATTCAACGTTAGCTCAATATCTTCATCGGAAAGCGCCAAGGACGGATAGAGCTTTCCAGCGCTCTTGAATACGCCGCGCTCACGCAAGAGAGCGGTTAGTTTAATGGCTTTTCCAGCGTCAGCATGGAAAACATCACGATAATTGCTGACATCATCGGGGGTGAAGACCACATCGAACAGCGTCTCATGGCCGACAATCCTGTGTGCATGTCCAGCCTCTGACAGCGCATTCAAAATCCCGTTCATCAGCCTGCGGCCAAGATCATAAAGGCGCTCGTATTGGCCATCCCGCCGCAGGATCTCAAGTGTTTTCAAACCGGCAACACTTGCTACCGGGTTACCGGAAAGTGTTCCAACCTGCATCAAAAATCCATCCTCTCCGACAGCTGCCTTATCGAAATGGGCCATGATGTCAGCGCGCCCGGCAATAGCAGCGAGTGGGAAACCACCGCCTATAATTTTACCGAGCGAGGCAAGATCAGGCGTCACACCGTAGTGCGCTTGCGCACCACCGTAATCAAAGCGAAATCCAGTGACGACCTCATCAAAGATGAGGACGATCCCATGCCGGTCGCACTCCTCGCGCAAAAACTCCAGGAAACCGGGTGCCGGTGGAATAACGCGCTGCAGAGGTTCGACAATGATGCCGGCAATCTGGTCGGCATATTCAGAAACGAGCGACCGGATAAACTCGAAATCGTTGAAGGGAGCGATCAGCATCTCATCACGCACACTTGCCGGAATTCCAGCGGAATCTGGCACAGCCTGCGGGAAGTTTATAAGGGCCTGCGGCGCGAGCGACATTTGCGCCTCGGCACACATGCCATGATAACCGCCTTCGAATTTCACGATCTTGTCCCGCCCGGTAAAAGCTCTCGCAAGCCGCATGGCATACATGTCGGCTTCGCCGCCGGTCGAGATGTAGCGAAGTTGCTCGGCACATGGGACTGCGGAACAGATCTCCTCGGCAAGCTCGATCGCAGCCGCATTGTTCGCAAAGAACGTCATGCCTTTGGGCATTTGCTCAGCAACCGCCTCAAGGACTTCCGGATCTCCGTGGCCAAGCACCATTGGACCCGATCCGATCAGGTAATCGATATATTCATTGCCGTCCTCATCGATGATCCGGCTGCCTTTGCCACTCGCTATCACGATATCGCCCGGCAGATTTCCAAAGGTTCCTGCGGGCAGAACCGCTTTCGCCCGGTTGATCCAGTCTTGTTGGGAAATGATCGTCTTCATGACTTCGTTCCTCAAATTAGGGTCAATTGAGATGGGCAATCGGTGCCCCGAGCGTATCCTCATCGGGTGTCACGCCAAGGCCCGGCGCATCGGATACTTGAATTCGGCCACCCTGCCGTACGGGTCCGTCCGGCGCAAGCCGCGGCGCCACATAGCCTGAGAGATCGCAGACATTCTGTAAATATCGGGGCGGGGTGGCAGCAGCGAGATGAACGGATGCTGCCGTAATGATATCCGATCCCCACATGCACTCGGCACATACTTTCACACCGAAATGCATCAGCAGATCGCGACCTTTCTTGGTTGGCGTTAAACCACCAAACTTCGCGATCTTGAGAGTGACGACATCCATGCATTCCAAGGCGTTCGCCTTCATAATCTGATCGATGCCGGAAACGCATTCATCAAGCTTCATTGGAAGGCCGGTGGCGTGACGGACAGCTCCACATTCCTCGATTGTCTCACACGGCTGCTCCAGCATGATATCGAGGTGTGAGACCGCCCGGCCGACACGCGTTGCATCAAGTTTGGTCGCAGAACAATTCCAGTCACCATAAACAAGCGGCCCCGGTCCAACCGCTTCCCGAACCCTGATGAGGCGCTCGGCATCCGCCTGCCAGTCGTCGTCCGCACCGAGCTTCACCTGGAATTGCTCAATACCATCCGTCTGAACGTCTTTGGCGATGCGCGCCATATCATCGGGTTCAACGCAGGTGATTGAATGATAGGTCGGCACGCTCTTGGTATAGGCTCCTCCCAGGAGCTGATAAACCGGAACGCCAAGAGCGCGCGCATTGAGATCCCATAGAGCGATATCAAGCGGGGACTTTGCGTAACCATGTCCCTTCAGCCAGTGATCGACCTTGCCCATGACGCGCTCAACCCCCATAGGGTCTGCACCGATGAGAAGGGGTGCAAGTTCCTCAATCGCAGGAACCACACCCTCTGCATAAGCGGGCAGGTAATGCGGTATCGGGCAGACTTCGCCGAAACCGCCAATCCCCGCATCCGTCTCGATCTTGACGACAATTGTGTCGAGCGTCGCACAGGCTTTGCCGTCCCCCATGTAATAGGTTTTATGGCTGGTAAGCGGGACTTTGTAGATCTTGATGGCACTGATTTTCATGGGCCTACGCCTTATAATGCGCAATGGGCGTTCCGAGGGCACTCTCATCCGGTTCGACGCCTAGACCCGGTTCAGCACCCGCTGTGAGATAACCATCGCGATTGCGGGGTCCGCGACCATCGGCGATGTCGACATCGATCATGTCCTGACAGGCCCAGGTCCCGAGGCAGGCTGTTGATGGAACGGTCTGCGCAAGGTGGGCTGCTTCAGCATCCGCAAGCACCGAGCCGCCCGTCGCCATCACATAAATCTGGAAGCCATGAAAAAGAGCCAGATCCCGCAGGCGCCTTGCTTTCGTGAGCCCGCCGACACGGTTCAACTTGATGTTCACGACATCGGCGAGGCCGTCGCGAGCAATACGGGTCATATCCTGCAACGTGATAAGGCTCTCATCGACGCTGATCGGCGATGTCGTCACGGCACGCAGGGCTGCGATGTCATCGAGGGTCTCACAGGGCTGCTCAAACGTCACGCCAAGGTCGCGGACCGCGTTCATGACGATGGATGCTTCACGGCGCGTCCACGCCCGATTGACATCGTAAAGGATCTGCTCGCCCGGAAGGCGCGCGCCTTCAATCACTCGAATACGCGCAAGATCAAGATCGATATCACCACCGACCTTGACCGAATGCGCCACATAACCCCGGGCACGAAAGTCGTTGATCAGAGAAATCATCTCGTCCGGACTGCCGGAAGAGACCGATGACGCTATTGCCCGACCGGCCTCATCGCGCCCTCCGAGGAGATCGCTGATCGGTAGACCGAAGGCTTTGCCGCAGATATCCCAGGCGGCAAGATCAATTGGCGCTTTCGCATAGAGATGTCCTGGCAACGCCACATCCATCGCGCGCTCAAGATGATCCAGTTTGCGAGGGTCCTGACCAAGAATGGCATAGGCCATTGTTTCAATGCCGGCGCGGATACCCGGACCGTGGGCGGGTACATAAGTGTGTCCCCAAGGCGTACCTTCACCCCATCCGACCAGCCCAGTATCCGTCTCGAGCCGAATGAATGTGGCGTCCAGCACCTCGAATTTCAGCCGCCCGCCCGAGAGATAATAGGGCTTCGAAAGAGGCAAATCCTTATGCCAGACTGTGATGGAACGGATCTTCATAGCAAGGCCCCATAAGAAGCGATCGGTGCGCGGAGACTGTCATAGTCAGGCTCAACCCCATGGCCCGGCTGATCGCTTGCATAGAGTTTTCCACCGGACGTGACAGGCATCGGATGGCCCGTGGAGCGCGTGTTGTAATTGTGAAGATCTGTCGTGTTCACCAGGAAGTCGGGCGGGGTCGAAGCAGCAAGATGCGCAAGCGCTGCAGTCGTAATCTCACCACCCCATGTGTCTTCAGCAACAACCGGGATGCGATGCTCGACGAGATAGTCCCGCATCAGCCGCGCTTTTGTGAGCCCACCCTGTTTCGAGATTTTCAGGCATATCGCTTCAGCACTTCTATCCTGAACGACCCGATGGATCATGTGCATATCCGTGATGCATTCATCGAGCTTCATCGGAAGATCCGATCGCTTCCGTACCTGAAGACATTCTTCGTAAGTACGGCAAGGTTGCTCGAGGAAGTAGTTCAGGTCGCGCGTTGCCCGTGCAACGCGAACAGCTTCATCGACGGTCCATCCCTGATTGGCATCGGCAAACGCGCGTTCGCCATCCTGAAGCTCCGGAATGGTGGCGCTGATCCGGTCTATGTCCTTTCGCCAATCGGCACCGACTTTGACCTGAAATTGCCGGTATCCGACGTCCCGCAGGCGTTCCATTTCCGTGCGCATCGCATCCGGCTCACCTTGCGGCGCGACACGATACATCGGCGCACCATCCACGAGCTTGCCACCCAGAAGCACGTAAAGCGGTAATCCGACGGATTTCGCCAAGAGATCCCAACACGCAATATCGAAAGGGGTTTTCGCGTAACCGTGGCCTCTGATCGCGTGATCCATAATCTGATTGATGCGGCCGAGTTCACGCGGATCTTCATCAAGAAGGACAGGGGCGAGAATACGAGCGGCGGCCTCCACGCCGTGCGAAAACGCCTCGATATAATTCTCGCCGCAGGGACAGAACTCCCCGCAACCGGAAAGACCGGCATCGGTGTCGATTACCACCACGCTCGACAATGCGGTATCAATGACATTGCCCCGGCCCCAACCATAGGCGCCACCGACATAGGGCAGTTCCGTCCTGAACAACCGGATCCGGGTGATCTTCATTTCGTTATTCCAGATCAATCACAATGTTACCGACATGGGCCTTGTCGATAAACGCCTGTTGGGCCTCTCGGATTTTGGACAAAGGGTAGGTTGCCGCGACAATCGGTTTTATTTCTCCGCGCTCGATGTAACCGACGAGATCCGCGAACGTGCCGGGTGGAACAATTGTGGCTCCGGTGAAGGTGAGGTCGCGCAGATAGAAAGTTCGAAGATCGAGTTCAACAATTGGACCGGCAATAGCGCCAGCACAAGTATATCGGCCACCACGCTCAAGGGCGGCGATCAGACTCGGAAACGAAGCCCCACCAACGACGTCAGCGACGACGCTCACCTTGTCATGACCCGTCCTGTCCTTGAGCGCAGCCGCCAGATTGTCGGCCTCGCGGTGAATAACAAAGTCAGGCGCGACAGGCTCGAGGAGCATTTCCTTGGCGGCACTGATAACCGCGACAGTTTCAGCTCCGCGGCGCTTGGAAAGCTGGATGAGCGCGGAGCCGACACCGCCGGATGCCCCAGTGATCAGAACCCGATCACCGTTCGCGACATTCGCCCGGTTCAGCATGTTTTCAGCGGTGATATAAGACGTCGCGAAACTTGCGATTTCGATATCGCTCAGATCGCTTTCGATGGGATGAACATTGCGTTCATCGACGATTGTGTACTCGGCATAGCCGCCATCGCATTCCGATCCGTAATATCCGGTCTTGTTCAAATTCATCGGATCGGACCAATCACGCAGCCAGGTGTCGATCATGGCTCGTTTTCCGATAAGACCGGGGTTAGAGTCCACGCCGCCAGCCACAACGATCCCCGCAACATCGGCGCCTTGAATGCGTGGGAACGTGAGAGGCGCGCTTCCCCAGGTCGCGTCATCATCCTCTATTCCCTCAAGCGCGCCGCCTGTTGTCGCTTCGGTTGTTCCTTTTGAGTACCAGCCTGTCCTTGTATTGACGTCAGTGTTGTTCATCCCGCAGGCATGAACTTTGATAAGAACCTCACGGGGGCCAGGAACGGGAACCGGCCAATCATCACGATATTCGAGTTTCTCAAGCCCGCCGTGCCCAGTCAAAATGACTGCGCGCATTCTCTCATCGGTCATTCCGCCGCCTCCGACAATGGCGCGTCGGTTCTCGGCAAAAGGCTTTCCGGATCATAAGCGGCTTCCGCCAGGACCCGGGCTGGGCGTGGCGATCCGGCAATCACGACTTCCAGCTCAGCGCCGGGTTGGGCTGCCTCCGGTTTGATGTAAGCGAAAGCGAGGATTTTTCCGACGCTATGCCCGAAAGCGACTGACGCGGTTGAACCGACGACAGCCCCATCAAACAGCACGGCTTCGCCGCCGTTTCCGTCTTCGACACCATCCGGCTCGATCTCAAGATAGGCGCAGATCCAGGGAAGGGCGCTTTCGCTGCTCTTGATCGTCTCTTCTCGACCGAAGAAATCGCCCTTATCGAGCTTCACAAACCGCATCACATCCGCTTCGGGGAGAGTGACTTCGTTGGTCAATTCTCCGGCTCCCTTGAACGCTTTCTCCATCCTCATAACGTTCATAGCGAATGAGCCGTAATCGCCTATACCGAATGCGTCACCTTTCTCCATCAGAGCGTCATAGACTGCGAGCATGGTTTCGCGCGGACCATGGATTTCCCAACCAAGCTCTCCGGCATAGGACATGCGAAACGCCCACATGGGATGACCGGCAATCTCGATCTCCTGGGCGCTCATCCAGCGGAAATGCGCATTATCGAGGGGTGTATTGGTTGCTGCTGACAGCACATCCCGCGATTTCGGCCCCTGAAGGGCAATGGCGGACCAATCATTGGATCGGTTGATGACCTTGACGTCTTCGCCCGCGAGATGACGGCTGAGATGATCAAGCAACCGTTGCTCGAAGAACGCAGCGCAAACGCAATAGAAGCGATCATCCGCCAGGCGGACCACCGTCAGCTCAATCTCAATCCGACCGCGACGATTAAGAAGATGGGTCAGGATGATCCCGCCGGTCTTCTTGGGAAGGCGATTTCCTACCAGACGATCCAGGAAGTTTTCAGCATCGGAACCGGCAACCTCGATCTTGGTGAAGGCAGAAATATCCATGACACCGACGCGTTCGCGCACTGTTTTTACTTCAGCTCCCACGACGTCGAAGACTTGGTTGCGCCGGAACGAATAATAATCCCGCTGCTCAATGTCACCCTTCACGAAGAAGCGTGGGCGCTCGTGGCCATACACCTCTTCGTGCACCGCTCCCTTTTCATGCAGGCGCTCATAGAGCGGGCTCTTTTTCACCGGGCGTCCGGCAAGGCGGTTGAAATGAGGGAACGGAATTTCGTGACGCAGGCAATAATCCTCCTTCGCCTTGATCACTTGCCAGTCTTTCGTGGCGTAGGAGCCGAAACGCCTAGGATCGAATTCACGCATGGAGATATCGGCAGCGCCGTGGACCATCCAGCGCGCAAGTTCACGGGTGAGACCCGGCCCCCAGCCAATACCGATCTGCGTTCCGCAGCAGCACCAATAGTTTCCGACCCCAGGTGCCGGGCCGATGAGAGGATTGCCATCCGGCGGGTGCGAGATGGCGCCATGAACCTCGCGTTTGATCCCGAGATTGGCGAAGATCGGCATGCGGTCCAGTGCGTTTTCAAGCCATGGCATGATCCGGTCGTAATCGGCCTCGAAAAGCTCGTTTTCCGCTTCCCACGGACATTCATCTTCCCAGACCGTATTCGGGTTTTCCTTTTCATAGATCCCGATCAGACCGGATTTCTGTTCCATGCGAATGTAACCGGAAACGATTTTGTCGTCTCGAATGACCGGGAGTTCTTTCGAAAGGTCAGCAAACTCAGGAACAGAATCCGTCACGAAGTAGTGGTGCGTCATGGACGTCATGGGGAGTTGCAAGCCCGACCATTCGCCCATTTGCCTTGCGTAGGTGCCGCCGGCATTGACCACGTGTTCGCAATCAATCACTCCACGCTCTGTCGACACACGCCAACCGCCATCTTTGAGTGGCTTGATGTCCGTCGCCCGACACCGACGAATGATCTTCGCACCGAGCTTGCGAGCGCCAATGGCGAGTGCTTGCGTCACCCCTGAAGGATCGGCGTGCCCATCGTCGGGCGTGTAGAGAGCGCCTTTCACCCCGTTGAGATTGTAGAAGGGATGAAGGTTCGCGATGAAGTCCCGGTCAACGAGCTCAATGTTGAACTTAAGCGCGCGTCCGACACTCAAAGTGTGGCGCAGCCAGTCCATCTCGTCATCTGTATAAGCGAGCCGGAAGGAGCCGCAGCCGTGCCATGTCACTGATTGGCCCGTCTCGTCTTCGAGTGCACCGGAATAAAGCCCGATATTGTAATCGACGCACTTGCCCAGACCGTAGCTCGATGTGGAATGGGTGATCTGACCCGCAGCATGCCATGTCGATCCCGACGTCAATTCGGCCTTTTCAAGAAGCACAACATCCGTCCAACCTTCATGGGCAAGATGATAGGCAAGCCCGCATCCCATGATTCCGCCGCCGACGATAACAACACGCGCTGTAGTGGGAAAACCTCCCGAACGATCGGGTGATGATTGCTCGCTCACGCTCAGTCCTCGCTAATGAAGAAATTTCCGCCGTTGGTACAAACGAAACATCTGGACAGGGTAAGGGTACAAATGTACTATCGTCAACCATGAAAAACAGATCTGTACCAAAACTGGTGTCATCACGGGACGAGTCGGCTGCCAATGACGGCCAGCGCATGGCGCAGCCGAATAGCGTGCCGGGCACGGAAACCGTGCTCGACGCACTCAGCAATGAATTTGAAAACCTGACGCCTGAAATGCGCAAGGCAGCGTCCTTCGTGCTTGAGAATCCAAACCTTATTGGAATTTCATCGACCCGCGAATTGGCGGACGCAGCCGACGTCAAGCCGAACACGCTGGTGCGCATGGCGCGTCAGGCGGGCTTCGAAGGATACGAGGACTTTCGCGAACCGTTTCGCGAAGCCATTCGCAATGGCAGCCTGAATTTCCCGGACCGCGCCCGCGGCCTTCAATCGCTTGCGCGCGGCGGCAAGCTCACAAGCCTTTACGCGGATATGGCGGCAAGTGCCGTGCGCAACATCGAACAGACCTTCGCGCGGACGGATGCAAGCTTTGTCAAAAACGCAGCCGATGCCATCGTCAAAGCCGGTCATACTTATGTGCTTGGGGTCGGCCTCAATCATACAGTGGCGCGCAACTTTACCTATCTCGCTGGCATGGGCTTTCCCAATATTGAAACCATCCCGCGCATAGGCGGATCGGTCGTTGATGACCTGTCCCGCGCAGGGCCGGGGGATGTCCTCCTGGCGCTCACCTTAAAGCCCTATCGTTCCGAGGTGGTTGAGGGTGTCCAATGCGCCCGCGATCAGGGCATGACGGTGATCGCGATATCCGATAGCCGCGCGTCACCCATCATCCTCAATGCCGATCACTGGTTCATCATTGAGGCTGAGACGCCGCAATTCTTTCCCTCATCCGTTTCAGCGATCGCGCTTCTCGAAATGCTGATGAGTTTTGTGATTGCCGATGCTGACGATGAGGTGATCAACCGCATCGACCGTTTTCACGAGCGCCGCCATGCGCTTGGCATCTACGCCGGGGAGAAGGATTAGCATCCATGGATGATATCGTTGCGCCACCGAGATCCCTTGAAGGGCGGTACTACACCGACCCGGACATATATCAGAAGGAACTGAAAGGGCTTCTCGCGAGCACGTGGCAGTTTGCGGGCCATGTCTCCCAGGTCGAAAATCCCGGCGATTATTTCACTTTCGAAATCGCGGGCGACAGTCTCTTCTGCATCAGGACCAAGGAAGGCGAGATCCGCGCTTACTACAATGTATGCCAGCACCGGGCGCACCAATTGATGTCGGGCGAGGGTAGCACCAAGCTTATCGTCTGCCCCTACCATGCCTGGACATACGAACTCACGGGTGCCTTGCGATCTGGACCAAATCTCTCATCCGTGCCAGGCTTCAAGCGCTCAGAGGTCTGCCTGACTTCTGTTCGGATAGAAGAGTTCTGCGGCTTCCTGTTCGCAAACCTAAATCCCGATGCCAGATCGATGGACGAATGGTATCCCGGCGCGCGCGACGAACTCTCCGCCTTCGTTCCGGACATTGCGCGCCTGAAGCCACTCGAATGGGTGGAAATTGAAGAAAAGTGCAACTGGAAGGTTTCGGTCGAAAACTACTCCGAATGCTATCACTGCCAGCTCAATCATCCGACTTTTGCAAACGGCGTCATCAAACCGCAGACTTATGACATACAGCCTCAGGGTTACTGCCTGCGCCACACCACGGAATGCCAGAACCTCGACCAGATGACCTATGAGGTCGATGTCGATGCCAATTCCTATGCGGCACTCTATTCATCCTGGTTCTTGTGGCCGGCAGTATCGTTCCAAGTCTATCCCGGTAATGTCCTCAACACCTATCATTGGCGGCCGAGCGGTCCGGAAAACGTCACCGTCTGGCGCGGCTGGTACAGTATCGACGGAGTCGATTCAGAACCCATTCGCCGCCTTGCCGTTCAGGACCGCGCAACCACGGTAGAAGAAGATATTCTTCTCGTTGAATCGGTCCAAAAAGGCTTGAAAAGCAGAGGATATAGGCCGGGTCCGCTTGTTGTCGACCCGCGTTGCGGCGTGAGTTCGGAGCACTCGATCAAAGTCCTGCAGGAATGGATGCGTGAAGCGATCGATAACACCTGAATGAGTGATTACGGCTTTTCCTGCGGCGCGAAATATTGCGGTGCTTCTTCACGCTCGTACATCCCGTAGTCCCGGGTTATGACACTGATCAGACCGCCCGTAACAGAGTTCTCATCGCTCAGCGAAGACAGAAGATCCTGCGCCGTGTGGAGCCCTGCAACTTCAAAAACCGTAGCATAGCTTTCGTCAGACGTGACGCTCTTGAAGGTTTCGCCACCCCCTGATGCGGACGCTTCCGACGAGTAGGAGACCACGACGAAGCGCCTTGTGTCCTCATCGTTCTCGCGATAGAGCCCAACCAGCGGCGCCTGCATCGTCTGACGATCGCTTTGACGATGTTCAAGAACATGGCCGACGCGCAACCGGTAGTCGGCAAAATGTTTGTATCGCCCGGCTTCCTGGGATTGATAATGCGTGCCGTCAGCTCGCCACTTCGCGATCGCCGCTTCATCCTGCCAATGTTGGTGCGATAAGATCACGTTCGGACGCGACAGCGACTTAAACCTTTCCAGATAGAGCAGGCCTTGGTGGTTATCGAGCAATGGCTTTAAAGACTGCGCACGCCTAAAGTATAAATCTTCGTGCCCGTCCTTGGGTTCAACCTCAAATAGGAGAATTTGCATTGGCCGAAGCCTCCTCATACAAATGAGGAATATTACTGATTCCAGGTCGGAAAGACATCCCCGACTTTCGAGCGAGCTTCAAAGACTCCGCGAGCAATGGCTCGGGCAACGCAATGGGCTGCCGCGTCGCAAATCTCGACGAGTGCAATCGAAGGCGCTTGAGATTCCATGGCACCTGTTGATAGCGAGAAGACAATATCTCCGTCGAAGGGCGTATGAGCCGGGACGATGGCTCTTGCGAAACCATCATGACTGGCAATAGCAACGCGCTGCAGATCTGATTTTGAGAGGTTTGCGTCCGTCGCGACGATAGCAAGAGTCGTATTCTGGGACGGATGGAAGGGTTCTGCCTTGAAGCTTTCAAGCCGTCCAACATGACCGGCTCCCGGATCCGGCCCTAGCCCACCAAACTCCGCGTTCATTTCAAAGGGCGCTGCCCAGAAATGCCTTGAGCCTGACGGCGTCACAGCACCGAACGAGTTTACTGCGACAAGCGCGCCGACCGTGATCCCGTTATCGAGAACCAGGGATGCAGATCCGAGCCCGCCCTTTAGACGTGCAGTGAGGGCTCCAGTCCCAGCTCCGACCGACCCGATCGCAAAAGCCGGATTTGCAGCATCGAGAGCAGCACGTCCAAGTGAGGGATAGGGGTTCTCGGACCATTGCTTGTCGCCGCCATTGAGAAGATCGAAAAGAATCGCGCCGGGCACGATCGGCACGGTGGCTGAACCGACCTGGAATCCACGCCCGGCTTGCTTAAGCCCGTCAACAATGCCGCTCGCCGCATCAAGCCCGAATGCAGAGCCACCGGACAGAAAAATCGCATCGACAGCCGGCACCAGTTTATCGGGTTGAAGAAGATCGGTCTCCCGTGTGCCCGGAGCCCCTCCCATAACCGCACAGGATGCCGGCAAAGCATCGTCGCCGAGAAGAACAGTGACGCCGGATTTTAACACCTCATCGCTACTGTTGCCGACTCTAAGCCCGGAAACATCACTTATCAGATTGCGTTCACCTGTCCGCATATCACGCGCTTCCTAGTAGCTGATCCTGATTGCCGTTCGCTTCTTTGTGTCACACAACAGCTAAAGGGAGCCAGACGCAACTTTCGGGGAATACCACGATGACCTTTTCAAAGGAAAAGCTCGACGCGCTGAAACGTCAATTCGAAGATCAACCAGGGTCGAAGATGATTGATCCGGAATATCAAAGAATTGCTGATCATATCTTCTCAGAAGACGGACAAAGACCGGCGCCGTTTGCCGGGGTACCAACGCTGCTCGATGCCCCGTTTCGTCCGATTGATCAGAACGATCCCGACATCTCCGATCTCGATGTCGCACTCTTCGGTGTCCCGATGGATCTTGGCGTCACAAACCGAAGCGGGTCGCGGTTCGGTCCACGCGCCGTACGGACGATCGAGCGGGTCGGTCCTTATAACGACGCGCTCGCTTGTGCTCCAGTGCACGAGATGGCAGTCGCGGATATTGGGGACGTCAAATTCCGCAGCCGTTTCAGCCTCGCGCGATCCCACGAGGACATCGAAGCTTATGCGAAACGGGTTGTTGCGAAGAATGTTGTGCCGCTTGCTGTTGGCGGCGATCACTCGATTTCCCATCCGCTCCTGAAAGCCGTCGGCGAAAAGGGTCCGGTTGGCATGGTCCATATCGACGCCCATTGCGATACCGGCGGCATCTATGAAGGGGAAAAGTTCCACCACGGTGGACCTTTCCGCAATGCGGTTCTGGAAGGCGTGCTCGATCCTGAGCGGACGATCCAGATCGGGATCCGGGGAGCGGCGGGATACATCTGGGAATTCTCGGACATCTCCGGCATGACGGTCGTTCATATGCGCGACATCACCGAGGGCAAGATTCCCGAAATTACTGAAAAGGCGCGAGCCGTAGTCGGCGATGGCCCGACTTATCTCTCCTTCGATATCGACAGTATCGATCCCGCCTATGCGCCGGGAACCGGCACGCCGGAAGTCGGCGGCCTGACCAGCCGTGAAGCCATGCGCCTGATCCGAGGACTTAAGGGCCTCTCGTTCATCGGCGGCGATATGGTGGAAGTCGCCCCATCTTACGACGCGACGACGAATACAGCCCATGTCGGCGCGCAAATACTCTTTGAGATCCTGAGCGTCCTTTACTATTCACCTGCGCGACAATCGAAATGACGAAATAACAGTCAATTGAAAAAAAGACTAATTCCTAGGCAAACTGGCTCTTGCAATTTGCTCGAGATTTTGTCCATTCTGCCCCGAATTCAGTAATGAGTGCCGAAATTCGGCTATTTGGAGAGGGGAACATGACAGACCATTCCGATAAAGCGGGCAAGAAACCGCTATCGCAATCAACCAAATCATCAGGCGGCCTTTCGCGCCGTGCCTTTACGGCTGGTGCGACTGCGCTCGGCGCGACGGCGATTACCGGTTTTCCGGCCATCAACGTTCTTGCAAGCCAGACCCTGAAAGTCGGCGTCTATGGCGGCTATTTTCAGGAATCTTTCGATAAACACATCTTCCCGCAATTCACGTCCGATACCGGCATCAAGGTCCAATCCGTGAGCGAACCGACAGGCTCGGCCTGGCTTGTTCAATTACGGACTGCAGCTAGGGCAGGACAGGCACCGGCGGACGTCAACATGATGACGCAGACGTCGCGGACCAAAGGCGCGAAGGAAAAACTCTGGCTGCCGCTCAATAACGACAAGCTTCCAAATGCTTCCAACCTTCCGGACCACTTTGTCTCCAAATATGAAGACGACGGCGCGATCTATGGCCTCGGCGCGGTGGCCTGGTACATCACGCTTGTTTCAAACACGGAAGTCTACAAGGAAGCCCCGACAAGCTGGGCGGAAATGTGGGATCCGAAGCATAAAGATACGCTTGGTCTTCTTGCCAATGTCGACAATTCCTTCCTGTTGGAAGTGACCGCATCCACATTCTTCGGCGGCACAGGGATCCTCGACACGGAAGAGGGCATCCTGAAAGTCATGGACAAGCTTGCAGAAGTGAAGCCTAATGTCCGCCTTTGGTACCGCGATGAAGGTCAGTTCCAGCAGGCTCTCGAAGCCGGTGAAATCCCGATGGGTCAGTACTATCATGACGTGACGGGCCTTGCGGCAGCCGACGGCCAACCGGTTCGTTCAACCTTCCCGAAGGAGGGCGGCATTCTTGATTCCGGATCCTGGTGCATCGTGAAATCTTCCAAGCTTCAAGAGCTTGGCGAGGTCTTCATGAATTATATGTGCCAGCCGGCCATCCAGGCGAAAATGTCCCGAAATGTTGGTACCGCACCGACAGTTGGCCGTGAACTCACCGATCTCACCGACGAAGAGTTTGCAGCCGTTTCAAGCGATATTACGCCGATTATCCCACGCTACGATCTTTACGATACGAAAGGCGATTGGCTGAACCAGAAATGGGCTGAGCTCATCGCAAGCTAAGCGGATCGCCCCTGAGAGACCGGGTGCCAGCAAAGCGCCCGGTTTCTTTTTTTCAAAGGCCTCACCATGTCCGCTTCCTCTTCCGGCATTCAGCTCCAGGCGCTGACCAAAACTTTTGGGCCCATTCATGCCGTCGATAACATCGATCTGCATTTGCCTGCAAACCGGTTCGTATGCCTGCTCGGCCCATCGGGATGCGGCAAGACTTCGCTTTTGAGGCTGATTGCAGGTTTGGAAAGCCCGGATAGCGGCACCATCACGTTCGACGGCTCGGATATGACCGCGATCGCGCCGCATAAGCGCGAGATCGGCATGGTGTTCCAATCGCTCGCCCTGTTTCCGCATCTCAATATTGCAGACAATATCAGCTACGCGCTGAAAATTCGCGGCGAACCGCGTGATGCAATTGAGAAACGGGTGACCGAACTCCTCGATTTGGTGCGATTGCCAGGTGTCGGCAAACGCGCGATTTCGCAGTTATCTGGCGGACAACGCCAGCGGATTGCGATTGCCCGCGCGCTCGCCATCAGACCGAAGCTCTTTCTCCTGGACGAGCCCTTGTCGGCTCTCGACGCCAAGCTGCGCGAAGCCATGCAGGTGGAACTTCGCCAGCTTCAGAAAAACCTCGGCATCACAACCATTGTCGTGACTCACGATCAGCGCGAAGCCATGACCATGGCCGACCATGTCGTTGTCATGAAGTCCGGCAAGATCCTGCAACATGGCGCGCCACTCGACATATACCGCAATCCGGCAAATTCTTTCGTCGCGGATTTCATCGGAACCAGCAATCTGATCACCTGCCGGGTGAAGGACGCCGGAACCGTAGAAGCAAATGGCAGTACCTTTACCATTGAAGAGATCCCGACAGCCCTTTCAGAAGGCGATGAGGCCGTCCTTTCGATACGACCCGAAGAAGTGCTCTTTGCAGATCCCGGTACGAGCGAAAACACGCTGGAAGCAACGATCACCTTTATTCGCGATCTCGGCTCGCAGGTCGAAATCATGCTGGAAAGCGCGGGACAGGAATTGATGGCGACTATGTCTCCGAAAGACAGGCCGGATGTTGGGCAGGGCGATCTCGTACGCCTTCACCTTCCGGCCGCCGCATCAAAGGTCATTCCAAAATGAGTGCGAGCCAGACATCCCGGCTCCCGGCAACCGGTCTCCTGGCCGCATATCCCTCTGTCATGCTTGGGGTTTTCTTTCTGATCCCGTTCACGATCATGCTCGCGGTGAGCTTTTTTCATCGCGTCGAGGGCGCGTTTTATGAGCCCGCTTTCGAGTTTGCGAATTACGGACGCTTTCTTCAGCCCTTCTTTCTCGGGATCCTGAATTTTTCGGTAATGCTGTCGGCGGTAGCAGCCATTATTGCGGTCGCGATCGCGTTTCCCTTCACCTATCTGCTCACCCGGATGAACCGCAAGGTTCAGATCGTGGCGCTCGTCTTCATTCTCGCGGTTCTGTCGCTCTCGGAAGTGATTATCGGATTTGCGTGGTCGACGCTTCTGTCGCGCACAGCAGGCATATCAAACATCATGGTGACGCTCGGCCTTTTCGACCGTCCGGCGTCCTATTATCCAAGCCTTCCGGCGCTTCTGATCGGCCTTGTCTATCTAAGCTTTCCCTATTGTGTGCTCGTCCTTTATCCATCGCTTTCAAGGCTCGATCCGGAACTCGGTGAGGCTGCCCAGATGATGGGAGCATCCCCCATCAGAATGTTCTTCACCGTGATCGTACCCGTGATGCGGCGCTCAATCATCAGCACCATCATTCTTGCCTTTGTGTTCACGCTTGGGGCGTACATCCTGCCGCAAACACTCGGCAAACCGCCACATTGGACACTCTCTGTCCATATCACCGATCAGGCGCTCTATCAGGCGAACATGCCCTTTGCGGCTGCCATGGCGACATTCCTTCTTCTGGTCTCGCTTGCGCTTGTTGCGATCACCTTGCTTCTTGGTGAAGACCGAAAGGCGGCCGCGTAATGATGAAGCGATTGGGCAGCCTTTACATTATCCTCATTATGGGTGTTCTTTTTCTCCCGCTCATCATCGTGGCGGGTGTTTCGGTAAACGAGAGAAAGCGCCTGTTCTTCCCGCCTCAGGGCTTCTCGGTTCACTGGTACGGCGAACTTTTCGCCGATGGGGCGTGGTTCAACGCCTTCCAAAACAGCGTCCTTGTTGCCGTCCTCGCAAGTGTCGTCGCGGTCTCAATCGCGCTTCCAATCGCGATTTATCTCTGGCGCGCCAACAATCTCTTCGCCCGTATGCTGTTCGGACTTGGCCTCGCACCGTTCATGCTGCCGCCGGTCATCACGGCATTGGGATTGCTGATTTTCTGGGTTCAAATCGGTCATTCCGGCGCGACCTATGCAACCATCATCTCGCATGCCGTCTTCCTCGTGACCCTTCCGCTTGTCACGATCTCCCTCGGACTTCAATCGATCAACAGGCAGTTGATTGAGGCGGCACGCACGATGGGGGCCAATGAGATTACGATCTTTAGAACGGTGATTTTCCCGCTGGTCACACCCTATATCGTGTCAGGCTTCGCGTTCGCATTCGTCCTGAGCCTCAACGAATACATCATTGCGTTCATGGTCGCGGGTTTCACGGTTGAAACTCTGCCAATCAAGATCTTCAATTCGTTGCGTTATGGATATACGCCGGTCATGGCCGTCGTTGCCGTCTTCTTCGCGGCGATTTCCGTTCTGGTTTTCGGTCTGATCGCGAAATTCGGCGATCTTCCGCAGCTTCTCGGCGCGGATGCCAAAGACCGAACTTAGGAGTCTCCGTCAAACAGCTGAATAAGTCTGTCTATCGCAGCTTCCAGAGATTGCAGCGTGAAGTCCGCATCATCGACGCTCATTGCCAGGATGAATGCGTTGTCCGCCGAAAGCCCGGCAGAGACCGGAAACCGTGTCACCGGATCGAGTTGAGCCACATCGAACAAACGCTTCAGATCTTCTGCAAGTGGCGGATGGGCGGGTTTGCGCGTCAGGCTGACAATGGCTCGCTTGCCGTCCTGGGACGGCGTCAGGCTCATCACACCCGCCCTTTGGAAGGCGATTGTGTAACTGCCATCGGGAGAGCGCGGAAGACCCGGCATGTCGATGCTTGCACCAAAATCAGCAATCACGCCTTCGGCGCGCTGTGAAAATCCGACCACGGAAACACTCCTTGTTGAAAGCTCTTATTGGCTGGTCATCTCACCGGTCTGCACATTGGTGCTTCCCGCTGTCGTGCTACCAACGCTCTTCACATCGACTGTTTTCGCGTCAGTTTTGACATCGTCGGTCTTATCCGCCTTGTCGGTCGTGTCAGTCTTTTTGGTCTCAGTGCCTTGCGACTTGGTCTCGTAGGCCTGCTCTTCAATCTCCGTCAGATCGGTCTTGAGGGCCGTAAGAGCCGTGCTTTGATGAAGGCGCGCCGCATCACTGACTACCGATTTGTTGGAAACCGACCGATGCAATTCGTGAAGACCGTTCGCGAAAACGACCATGATGCCTTCATTGTCGGATTTGAAATCCTTCAGGATGAGCCGGGCATCGCTGAGATTTGGCGTTGGTTTCGAACAGAAGTTCAGGATTGCGCTCGTAAGCTCGGTCGGACCGCCGGCATTGGCGCCATTCGCAAACGTCTTATCGATGCGCTGGGTCTGTTGAATGAGCTCGTCGCAGGAGTGGAAAACCGTGCGCATCTCCTTCAGTTTGCCGAGTTCGGTCACGAGGCCCTTAAGGAGGATCGGATCGGTCAAAGAGGTGGTACCCGCGAGTTCATTCCCGGCGGTCTCAAGGAAAAGGCCGACGATTTCGTCGAAATGGTTGCCGAGATTGTGGCTTGCAAGCTCATCGAAGAGCTGGCCCATATTCATCGGGCCGCGCAGCATTTCCCGGAAGTTATCCCGAAGCTTTGCCGGATCCGCTCCCGTTAGATCAGCCGTATCGGAAGCGGCCTTCGCAATCGCAAAACCGGCCTGAACATTACGGGCAACATCCGTTTTCTCGAAATATTCGTTCGCTTTATCGAGAAGACTGGTGAGCGCCTCTGAGCCATCGGTCGATTCAAAATAGCGCCGCGCGACCTGAAGCCCGGCATATTGGTGGGTCACGTCGCCGTCAAAGTCCTGAAGAAGTTTCAGGATATCCTCGGGCGTGACATCGCCACCGCCCGATCCGCCGCCGCCTTCAAGCTTACTTTCGAATTTCTTGAATTTCTCGACAAGCTGCCGCAACTCATCATCGCGCGGCATATCGGGAAGCTTGTCGTAGTAATCCGCAATCCGTTTTAAAGCCTCGAAATTGACGCCCTGGCCCTGGCGAACCTTCGCCTGGCCGAGACTGCGCTTATCCGCGAGCTTTGCGACCGAGTTGCCGATTTCTTCCTGAAGTTTGGAGATATCGGAGTTTGTGTTCTTAACGGCAGTCGCACTGTCTCCCTTGCGATTGCCCTGGATTTGTTCCGCGATTTCCTGGCCGACCTGACCTTGCACGTTTGCGGAAGCAACCTGCTGTCGGCTGACATTGATCTCACTCACCGCTCACTCCTTATTGATGGGGCCGCTAACGATAGCGGCGAAGAGCTTTTTCATTTCAGTTGGCGTTATGATAAAACGTCTTTCAAGTTGAAAACAGTGCCGAACGGTACACACGCGTGTGACAGAAGGATTAGTTTATCATGCGTGAGATACCGAAAACAAAGGCTCGAGCGCCTTCGA
>JBCDCZ010000017.1:0-28738 GCA_039180865.1 Pseudomonadota bacterium
GCCGAGCCGCGCCGTCGCAAAGGGCATGGCGAAGTAAACCATGACAGGGACCATGATCCCGGTCAGGATCAGCGTCCTAACTGGCAGGGCAAGATGAGCGAGAACCGGCTCCAGGATCATGATCAATACGGTGATCAGGGGATAGACGACGATCCAGGTCAGGAAGGCCATCCGTGTCTTGCTATGCGCTGCCATCTTAACCCTCCCCTACGACGCTATCTGCTGCAAACTCGATCACGTTGCCCTGGTTATCCTGAACGAACGCAACGCGGCGGCCGATATCGGGAAAGCTTGTTGCCGGAAAGAAGGCGGGCACGCCCTTTTCTGCAAGCTCATCCATCACCGCATCGACATCATCGACCTTGAAGGCCACGTGGCTGAAACCGGTGTCAATGAGGTGCGCGTCGAGCGCGTCCGGTGTCTTGCGCGATTGAAACCGCTCGGGCTTTCCGACGATCTCGATCAGAAATCCGTTCTTTTCGAGATAAGCGAGGTGCATTCCCGGAAAGTCCGGAACGGTCCATTCGACCTTGACCGTAAATCCGAGGTTTTCAGTCCACCAGGCGAGCGTCGCGTCATAATCGGCGGTGCCGAGCATCACGTGCTCCACCCGCGCACTGGAAAGGGGCGATCGCACGGCATTCTTCCTAGAATAAGGGGCTTGAGAGGCAGCAGTCATTACGCCGCCTCCCGTTCAAAACGATCTGCAGCGCCCATATTCTCTTCCAAATGCGCAATCGAGGTTGTGCCCGGAATGACGATGATGTTCGCAGAGCGGTCAAGGAGCCAGGAGAGTGCTTCTTTCGGCGCGAGCGTTGCGCCCTGCCTCATCGGATGGGCGCCGAGCGGGCCATAGGGAATGAAAGCAATGCCGCGTTTTGCCGTATAATCGACAAGGGCATCGTCTCCGGTCTCTTCGAGGTTGAAGCGGTTCTGGACGCTTGCAATCGGCGCCACGGTCAAGGCCCGGTCGAGATCGAAGCGCGTCACATTGGAAAGCCCGATATGGCGGATCCGCCCGTCGGCCTTGGCTTCCGCGAGAGCCTGAACCGAGACTTCAATCGGCACATTCGGGTCGATCCGGTGAAGCTGGAAGAGATCGATTTGATCGCGGCGCAGGTTGATAAGCGCCCGGTCGATCTGGCGGTGAAGTTCGTCGCGAGACCCGTTGATGAGGATCTGCCCCGGCCCTTTTTTGTCGACGCCGCCCTTGGTGGCAATCACTGCGTTGCGGCCCTCGAGCGCCTCACCGACGATCTGGTCCGCCGTCTCAGGCCCATAAGCATAGGCGCTATCAAAGAACGTCACGCCAAGGTCATGGGCACGGCGAAGAAGCGAGACGCCTCCCTGCCAATCCGGGTAAGGGCCGAAATTACCAGGTTTTCCGGTGAGCCGCATGGCGCCATAGCCAAGCCGGTTCACTGTCAAATCTCCGCCGATTGCAAATGTATGGGTCATCATGGTCACCTTGTTGTCTGTCATGTGTTTTGTTCGATGAGCCAAAGATGCGCGTTTTCCTGTTATTCGTGTAGCGCCTGTTAATGGTTTTCAGTTATACGTTTCCTGTATGACCAAAGCCCTCGACCGTCTCACCCTTCTCGACACATTCGTCAGGATTGCCGAACGCGGATCGATCAGCGCGGCTGCCCGCGATCTCAATCTCTCGCAGGCGTCCGCCAGCCGGCAATTGAAAGAGCTTGAGACACGGTTCGGCGCTGAACTCATCCGCCGGACCACACATTCCCTCGCCCTCACCCAGGCCGGTCAGGAACTCTTGACTGACGCCCGCGATATGCTGGCGCGCTGGGAAGGGATCGAAGAGCGCCATATGGAAGGCGGCGATGAGAGCGTGCGCGGACCGCTTAAAGTGATTGGGCCGGTCGCCCTCGGGCAGCTCTACCTTGCTGACATCGCGCTTGATTTTCAGATGGCCCATCCGGCGGTGTCGCTCACCTGGGAGCTTGACGACAGTCCGATCCGCTTTGCCGAGACGGGTTGCGATTGCTGGATCAAGGTCGGCCCGGTACCGGACGAGACATTGATCCTGAAACCGCTGGGCAAGATCGAACGTCTCGTGGTGGCGCATCCGTCGCTCTTGGACAGCGGGACCGCCGAGGACCCCGACGACGTTTCGCGCCTCCCCTTTCTGGCGCTTTCCCCTTATGAGGGCGGGCGGCCGAAGCTTAATTCATCCAGTGGCGAAACACAGGTGATCGAACCGGAGATTGCCGTTTCCACCAACAATATCTTCGCGCTTCATCGGGCGGCCTTGAAGGGCGTCGGCGCTGCGGTCCTGCCGAAATGGTTCGTCGAGGCTGATCTTCAGGCGGGCCGCCTCGTGGATGTTCTGCCGGACTGGCGCGCGCCGGACCTTCAAATCAGTGCGGCCTATCTTCCGGCCCGCCACCAGCCCCGGCGCCTCTCGCTCTTTCTGGAAACGCTTCAAAAAGACGTGCCGAAGATCCCGGGGATCGGTTGAAGGGGGGACGGTACGAGGCAAAGATATCTGCAGCTTTGCCAATCCGCGGATTTTACAGGAAATCCTCAAGCCTCGCCAAAGCAACGCGGCCGTCAATGGTGCCGATCAACAAATCCCTACCCTTGACGGCGCACGAAACGATTGCGGTCGAAACCCCATCAGGCGCGAAGATCATGTCCTTCCGGCGGGCTCCGGTTTCCTGATTGAAGACGCGGCATTTTCCATTCAACAGAAAGGCGATCACCACATTGGCTTCCGGGATGACTTTGAGTGTCGTTGCGGCGGCATCAAGCGTCACCCGCCATTCTTCCATGCCGCTCTTAAGGTCCCGTTTGTAGAGAAAACAGAACACTTTTTTACCGGAAAAGCGCCTATAATGCTCCCCCGCCACGAAGATCGATTGGGACGATCTTTCCTGCAGAAAAGCGAACGTGCATTCCATTGCATGGCTGGCATCGCTCCCGTCATCTTCGAAGATTTGCCAGTGCCGTCGAATGGTAAGATCGTCGTTGAGGCTACAAAACCATTTCCTCTTACGAGGCGGCACCCAGTGATCTATGGGCTGCCAGAACAAATTATAGTCTTTCAGAAAGAACAATCGCGGGGCGTCGTCGATCCGAAGGAAATGGTTGATGGCCTCGTAATCGCCGAGGTCCACATCTTTCCATTCCCCGTTTGAATAGATGGCGTCGCGAACGGATAACGGCATCAGGCGCAACACAGACCTGTCTCTGCGGCCTAGCATGGACCCCTTGGCCGAACGCGAAAATGTATGAGCACCGGGCCTTTCGACCATTTCCGCAAGACCGCCCTTCGCATAGCGGTAGAGCTTGGTGTGAAACGCCGGAGGCCAAGCGTCCTCCCCGATTAGTATTGTCACATGAACAATCGGGTCGCTCCCGCCAAACACTTCGCAGCCATGTCCCGCCCCCTTCAGGACGTTTGTGCGTTCGTCGTCAAGGCGCACGGTCTGAAGCAGGCAATCATCATGGACAAAGCCGATCTCACGATCCGGAAACCAGGCGACGTCCCAGATCGGCGAGCGGGTTTTGAGCGTGCCTGATCCGCAAAGTTTTGAAAGGGCGCCCGGTATATCGTCTTCTTTTGGCGCAAAACGCATGTCGGCTTCGACCGTCTTTCCTGAAACCGGGTTTTGGTGCTGGATTTGCAGTTGAGCGAAACTGCTTTCATCGCCGTCTTTCGGGACGTCACCGGTAAAGGGTGCGCTCAGGAGAAAGTACAGATCGTGGATATCACCGAGCGAAGGGTCGTCCTCACCGAGACCTTCATCCCAGGGCCCTGCATAGGCGAGAACGGTATCGCCGCCTTCAGAAAACGCGACCCTTGAGATTTCTGGTGTTTGTCCCATTGGATGGAAGATTTCATTCGTTTTCCAGTTCCACAAAAGGAGTTCGCCGTCAAAAGACCAGCCTCCGTCATAGGAACCGGCACCAATCGCTAGGACCGGGAGATCAGGATGAAACGCCACATCGTTTACGGGAAAGGCGTGCCGCTCGAAAGCTGCGAACGGGTGACGGTGCCCTTTTCTGTAAAGGCCAAGCCGGCGTGCCGGTTTTCTCCCCGCATTGGCGCGACGGGCCGGTGGCTCGGTAAGGCGTCGGAATTCAGAAGAAACCGCCACCAGATCGCCGCTTTTGTTATGAAAGACCCCGGTAATATCCCCGGTACCGGGAAGGGAAACATCATCTAAAAATATCATGTCCCCGCAATACTATGGCGGTTCTATGAAGTCGAGCAGGCGGTGCGCAGGGGCTCATTCTTGAAGCGCTTCAAAAGAGGTGCCGAAGATCCCCGGGATCGGTTGAGGGGGATGTTGCGAGGTCTCAGTACGAGTGGAAATATCTTCTCGCCCCGGCTTCCCCGATCTAGTCAGGGACAGGCTCTGGCCAGGGAAACAAGTGGCAGTTACGGGCTCAAGCTACGCTCATGATGCCCGTGGAACGTCCGCCCTGGGCCCCGGCCCATACTCGTTCTGGGGCCAGGGAAACGAATGGGGGGTATGGGGCGTTGCGGCTGACATAGATTTCTTTGATCCACAATTGGCGTTCCGCGGGATGAAGGCTCTCTCTTTCTGATTTCCCGGGCTTGACCCGGGATCCAGAAATAAGCGTGCCGCATACTCAGGTGAAAACGGGACCACCCATCCGGTGCGATAAGCGCCGGATTGTGCCCGCCCCCTATCCGACCTCCATCAGCGGCGCGCGTTCTGACGTAGTTTGCGCAGAGGGCCCGTAAAGATAATCGCGCCTGATCGGCACCTGATCGATCGCCTTTGCAAGCTGGAACTGAAAAACCGCCAGATGATTGTGCCGAAATGTCTGTTCGCAGGCGGCAAGATAAAATCGCCACATCCTGACAAAGCGCGCGTCGTAAAGTGCCCGCGCCTTATCCTCGTTCCCGACAAACCGATCATACCAATGGCGCAGCGTATAGGCGTAATGAAGCCGCCAGCACTCAATATCGGTTGCCCAGAGCGCCTCATTTTCAACCGACCGCATCACTTCCGAAACAGATGGAATATAGCCGCCCGGGAAGATGTATTTGTCGATCCAGGGGCTTGGACCGCGGGGCGGCAGTGCGCAGCCGATTGTGTGAATGAGGGCGATCCCGTCCGCCTTAAGACGCCTGCGTATCGCTCTGAAATAGCTCTCAAAACATTGCTTGCCGACATGTTCGAACATGCCGACGGAAACAATCCGGTCAAAGGTGCCCTCAACCTCGCGGTAATCCGCGAGACGAAACTCCACGGCGTTCGAAAGCTTTTCCTCTTCAGCGCGGCGCACCGCATAAGCGTGCTGTTCTTTCGAAAGCGTGATCCCGGTGACCCTCGCGCCATAATCGCGCGCAAGCATCAGCGCCATGCCGCCCCAACCGCAGCCGATATCGAGAACCCGCATATTCGGTGCGATCATGAGTTTGCGGGCAATATGCCGTTTCTTATTGTCCTGGGCCGCCTCAAGCGTTTCAGCCGGGTGCTTGAAATAGGCGCAGGAATATTGCCGGTCGTCGTCAAGAAAGAGATCGTAGAGGCTCTCTGAAAGATCGTAATGATGGGCAACATTCCGCCGTGCCCTGCCGATCACATTGCCTTGCGATAATCCCTGCAAGGCCGTGCGGGCTTTCACCAAAGGCTTTTGCCACCAGATCCGCTTTCGGGCGTCGCTGTAAAGATTGGAAAAAAGAAGCGCGAGGAAGCCTTGCAGGTCATCGCCGTCAATCGTCAACGTGCCGTCCATATAGGCTTCGCCGAGCGCCATTTCCGGATTGAGCGCCAGACGCCGGACGGTCTTATCGGTGTGGAGCCTGACGGTAAGAGATGCACTTGTGACCTTGCCGAAAGAGCAAATCTTTCCATCCGGCATGACAAGATTGAGCGAGCCGTACTGCCAGACGGTCAAAAGTGCTTTGGTAAGTGCATGTTTCCAGAGCGTCGTCATGGTGTGCCTCCTTCAAAAAAGGATGCTCCAAATGGTCCCGATCAATGGAACCCAAGACCGCCAATCAGCCTCACGCGTCGTTCACCCGGCGACGCTTTTCATGATGAGGCGATCATCGAAAATACCATGTTAAAGAGGATGCACATTGATGATGATCAGAAAATGGCGTCCCCTGTTCTTATGCTTCAATCCGCATTGGCGGTTTTCTCCTCCCCGTCCTCATCTTCTGAAAGCCAGGCCTCCCCGCCAATCAGCGGAACAAACCGGACATCGGCGAGGGTCTCATGATCGTATCGCCCGGTTTCCCGCCGCGTGATGCGGATGAGGTCCTGACCGGCAAAACTGTCACCCACCGGGATCACCATCCGGCCGCCCGGCGCCAGTTGGTCTTTCAGTGTTTCCGGGACGTTCGGAGATCCGGCTGAAACCAGTATGGCGTCAAAGGGCGCATGCTCCGCCCATCCCCGCGTTCCATCAGCATGAAGGATATGGACACTTTCATATCCTGCCGCTTTGAGGTTCTGTGCGGCCTTTTCCGCAAGGCTTTCAATCCGTTCTATGGCATGGACCTCGCCGGCTATCTCAGAAAGGACCGCTGCCGCATATCCCGAACCGGCGCCGACTTCGAGGACTTTTTCGCCGCCCTTGAGTGCGAGCGCCTCGACCATAAAGGCAACGATGAAGGGTTGCGAAATCGTCTGACCGTCTCCGATCGGCAAGGGCTTGTCGTCATAAGCGTCTTCGGAAAACCCCTTTGAAACAAACGCTTCCCGGGGGACTTTCCCCATTGCAGCAAGGACGAGGGGATCGCGCACCCCCCGATCGGAAATCTGCCTCTCGACCATTTGGCGTCGTGCTCTATCGAACGGGGTCATGGCGGTCCTCCTGGCTTTCGGACGCCACATTAGGAAATCTGCGTAAGTTGGGATTTAATCCAGATCAAACGGGTGTGGAGCGAGCAGCCAATTCGCTACAAGCTGCCCGGCCGAAATTACGCCATAGCAAACAGGGTCTGTGGGGTGTGATGGAGATTGTGCCCGTACCGAAGGTGGGTGCGTATGCGCCCGGTCCCACAAATCAGAAAGGGGCCGGGAACACGCTCGCCGCCCCTTTCCTCGACTTTTAAAAACCGTCCTAACCTGCTGTTTACCCGCATTGTCTTCTATTTTCGTATTTACCTGACAAAAGCGATATTCCCTGCTTTCATAGGCACAGTTATTTTTTGAAAAATGAGATTTTTTGATGCGCTTCAATCGACGGCATGCCCTTTCGGTCTATTCGTTCAAGGCCATTACGCGCCTCACCGTCATGCCGCTTGTGCTCGGCTTTTCTTTCATCGCAGTACCGGCCCATGCCGACACCGAAACCGCGCCTCAGACACTGGGCGAAAGCCTTTCAAGGTTCGCCCTGCAGGCATCCCCGCGTGCCGCCGAACCGGAAAAGCCTCAAGCAGACCCGCTGGAATTCCGGTTCTTCAGATTGCAGGCGCTTGCCTGGGAGACCGGCAGAACCGGCGAAAACACGCTGATCCTTTCTTACGACCGCAAAAAGCCTGCACCCCGGCTTGATCCGGGTTCTGCAAAGGAAGGGCTTTCCCGGTTGACGGCCTTGCTTGAGGGGACGTGTGCTGCCGATCTCGGCACAAAGAGCAAAGCTGTTTATTTTATGAAGGCAAAGCGCGAGTTCATCGGCGTCTCGTTTAACACCGTGCAGTTTGATCTTTCATGGGCGTTGCGTCCCGCCGACCGGAGCCGAACCGGCCAAAAGGCGATCCGCCAGACCTTTCAGCTGATTGACGGTACATGCAGGGCGGTTTTCGAGACGTCATGACGAGGCACTCTCATCCGGTGCGTAAGCGCCGGATTGCGCCCGTCCAGCCCCGCTCTATTCGTTTGGGGGTAGAGCGCAAACGCCCACCTCCCCGAAAACAAAAAGGGACTGGGCACAATCCTGATATCGGGGCAACATCAGGTGGAGTTTGAGTTCGGAGGCTCGGTGCGCGTGGCGTGTTTAAACTGGGCCCCGGCTCGAAGGCCGGGGAACGGGTGGCTGGTTGTCGGGTATTGAACAAGCACCGAGAGGGGTTTCCATCTAGAAGGATGTTTGTTGCTAGAAGGCTCTCACCCCTGCCTTCCCGGCCTTGAGCCGGGATCCAGGAAAAACCTCCACCAGCAGATCAGTCGCCTTGGAGACGTCATTTTCCCAACGCTTTCCCATCCTATCGCAAAACGGCAGACTGCGCCCCTCCCGCCCACGATATCCGTTTCTTGGGGGTCTGGCGCATGCGCCCACCTCCCCGAGAGAAGAAGGGGGCCGGGCACATTCCTTGGTCATGGAGCACAGCAAGGCGCTTGCTCCTCGCCGATCCTCCCTTTTCAATTGATCGCACTGCATCTGGGGTTGGCCTCCACTGACGGCGGCTCCAAGCCCGGAAACGCAAGACGAGAAAACGTTCTGACCGTGAAAAGCGGGTTTTCTGAACAGCCGCAACGGGATCACTACGCGAGAGTGAATATTGCTGCCTCTCACACGCACTCAACTTCCGCACGCCCAGGGCTCTTTCATGGACGGAACCGGCGGCTGTTCGCGCACATATGACTCGATCAGCCGGTCGAAGGCGCGGCGGGTCAGCTTGTTGTGCTCGGACGAATAGCCAAGCGTCGCGATATAGCTCCAGTGCGCATGCATCATGGAGACGAAGAGAAACGACAATTCCTCGCACGAATGCGCATCAAGCTCGGGATGGGCAATCGCAAGCTCGTGGTTCACCACCTGGCCGAGCGTCTTATATTGCCGGCAGAGATGATCGCGCAGCGGTTCAGAGCCGATCGAATAGGCAAAGAAGGCGTCATAGGCTTCAAGATCGTCCGGCATTGGATGATCCTCTGCAACGCCGAAGAAGAAGTCGAGAAAGAATTTGAGCCGTTCGACCTGCCCGACCTTGACGATGCCGGCCACCAGCAATTCCTGATAGCGAAGGCCGAGGAAATTGCAGAGCTCCACGATGAGTTCGTCGAGATCGGCATAATAATAGCGCACCAATTGCCGCGAGAGACCCGCTTCATTGGCAACCGATTCAAACGAGAAGGTTTGGAGCCCCTTTTGCGTCAGAAGCCTGGTCGCGGCTGCCAGGATCTGAGCCTTCTTCTCCTTGGCCGATGCGTCCTTCTTCTGTTTGCTGGTTGCCTCATTGGCAGATGGATTGTCCTTGGCCGTCGATTCGTCCTTACTCATAGTAACACCCCCATTCCCATGCCGTCTTATGATCATACCGAAGGCATGGTGTCCGTTCTTTATTGTGCACCCCTACCGGGGTACCGCTTCCCTAACGGAAGCGCCGGGATCATAAAGAAATCCGGCCGACAGGACATACGAAAATTGCCGGGTTTTCAGTTTGAAAATGCACTGAGTGCGGCGCGCCGCTTAGACGGGCTGCCAGTTTGCTGTTTTCATTGCGGGTTTTCTTGCGTTTTTACGATGATTGATCGCGACTTTTTTCAAAATGCAAAGGGGATAGGTAATTGACATCAACATATTGATTTCATTAGCCTTACCAATGTGCTGCATCCCCTCTCAGCGGCATGAATAAAGTGGCAGACCCCGGTTTTATGATCTTGGAAACGGCGACGAATTTGATTGCGATCAAGGTCACTGAAACCGACACGGATACAACCTGAAAATGGTTTTTTGCGGCGCGGTTTTGCAGCCTGCCAGAAAATCCAAGAGTTTCGGCGCCCGTTTCCGGCGGCGGAAAAGACCGGCAGAGCCGGCAAGACCAAGACAGAACACCTTGAGCGGCCCCTTTCCGGGGCCGTCTTTTTGTTTGGGGGGTGTGGGACGTCTGAGTGTGAGGGCGCTGCAGCCAACGTCCCCAGAGTTGGATATCCACCACATTGCCCCATAACCTGCCACCTCGTTCCCCGGCCCCTGGATCGTCAGGCGCCGGGGCTCAGAAAATCCATCCGCCAGCACATCCGCCACGTCGGACATGATGATCTCTTCACCAAGCACCCCATCCGTTGCGTCAGCATCGGATTGCGCCCGTCCCGCCCCACTGGGCCCCGGCTCGGGGGCCGGGGAACGGGTGGATAGTTGGCAGGTGCAGAACGAGCATCGAGCGGGGCCCGCCACCAAGCACGATATTTGTTGATAGAAGGCTCTCTCTTCTTGTCTTCCCGGGCAGAGCCTGTCCCGGACTTGATCCGGGAAGCCGGGATCCAGGAAATCTCCCAACTTGCTCAAATCCAACGTTGTGTAAGGGGGGCTTGTCGAGAAACGCCCATCCGGTGCGTGAAGCATCGGATTGCGCCCGTCCCGCCGGCACGGGAGGGGCGCAAATGCCCTCCCTCGGGACGGGCACAATCCTGAGATCCGGGTTCAGCCAAAGCATAGCAACCTCGCATCGACGCCCCCCTCAGCAATACACGTATCCCAATCTTCAATCCAAACGGCACCTCACAAAAACGAACCGACAACCCGCTCGATCACGACCGACCAGCCAGGGCTTCCGCGGCGGCCCGTCCAGACGCTGTCGCGTGCTTCCTTTGGAGCCGGAGCCGGACAGGCACAGGCACAGGCGCAGACCGCGCCATAGCCCTTGAAACCGTTCTTGTCATTATTCAGAAACAGCATGAGCTTTTTCTCCTATGGCTTTCTCTTTATTCAATCATTTAAAGTTTGTATCCACCGTCGACTGGGATCACAGCGCCCGTCACGAAGCCCGCTTTCGGCTCGCACAAAAAGCCGATCACACCGCTCACATCTTCCGGCAATCCGACCCGGCCAAGCGCCGTTGCGCCCGCGATGTAATCCCGCGCACCGGGAATGATCTCGTTGAACAGCTTGGCGTTGAAATCATCGTCGAGACCGCCCGGCGCGACGGCATTGACGGTGATCTTGCGCGCCCCCAGAATCTGCGCCCAGTAGAGCGTCATCGTCTGGAGTGCCGCCTTCAACGGCCCATAGGCAATGAGCGGCGGGAAGACGCCGTTCGCAAGCCCGGAACTTAGATTAACGATCCGGCCGCCGTCAGCCAGATGCGGGACGAGCGCCTGAGTGAGGAGCACGACGCTTTTGAAGTTTACCGTGTAAATCGCGTCGAGATCATCGCCCGTGATCTGGTCGAGACCGCCGATCCGAAGCGTTCCGGCATTGTTGATCAGGATATCAAGTTTGTCGGCACCCCAGCCTTCGAGGATCTCCGGCACCCGGGTCGTCACCGCCGCAACACCGGCATCAGAAGAAAAATCCGCCTGAAGGGCGACCGCCCGGCGTCCGAGCGCTTCGCTCTCGGCGACTGTCTCCTGGGCCGCAGCCTCTTCCGCCCGGTAGGTGAGGATGATATCCGCGCCCTTTCCCGCAAGCTCCAGCGCCGTCAAACGCCCGATATTGCGGCTTCCGCCCGTTACCAGTGCGATCTTTCCTGCAAGTGTGTCGCTCATCGCTTCATCCTCTCGTTGTTGAACCAAACATAGTGGATGGTATTTCGCGACATAAGTCGTCCATTTGACAATGTGGTGTAGACGAAATAACAACACCTGCACCGGACCGCACAATGAGAGCCGAAGAGATGCGAAAAGCAGGAGAAATCGCCTTTTTAAAAGCCGTCGAACTCGGCTCGATCCGGGCGGCAGCGCGGGCGCTGCAGCAGGATCCGTCGGGTGTCTCCCGGAGGATCACGCAATTGGAACAACGCCTTGGCACGAAGCTCGTCGACCGGACCGGAAACGCCACAATTCCGACCGAGCAGGGCCAGATCTATTATGAGGGACTTTCCAAAATCGTCGATCAGCTCGAGGCGCTCGACCAGCAGGTAAGCGGTGAACACCTCACCCCGCGCGGGCTCCTGCGCGTGACGTCTACAATTGACTTCGGCCAGGAGTTTCTGACCGACTGGCTTTTCGCCTTCCGCGACCGCTACCCGGAGGTTGAATATGACCTCGTTCTCGCCAGCGGCTTTGTCGATATGGTGCAGGACAATATCGATGTGGCGATCCGGGTCGGCTCGCTGCCTGATTCCGCGCTCATTGCAAAAAAGCTAGCCAATGCGCCGCGGGTGCTTGTCGCAGCACCCTCCTATCTGGAGCGTCGGGGAATCCCGAAGAAACCGGCGGACCTTGAAGACCACGATTTCGTTTTTTTTCTGGCGCGCAACCGCATGCAGCCGCTCGAACTCATCGATCGGAAAGGCGTGCGGCATCAGGTGATGCGCTCAAAGGGTGTTGCGATCAATGCGATCCGCTCGGCGGTGAAAACGGTGATTGCGGGTGCCGGCATTCATAACGGACCGCTCTGGGCCTTTGCGGGGGCGATCAAGCGCGGCGATGTGACGTTGGTGCTTCCCGATTATCACGAGAATGCTTTTCCGGTTTATGCCGTGAGGAAACCCTCCGTCGTGGTCCCTGCCCGCATCTCGCATTTCATCGACCATGTCGCGGAATGCGTGAAATCCGTCGACGGGCTGGAGCCGGTTTGAGGGGGGACGCAGTCGCGTCGTTGACCCGGAAGAGCACTCTTATCCGGTGCGGTTATTCGCAAGCGAAGAGTTATTCTGGGCCCCGGCTCAAGGCCGGGGAACCAAGAGGAGAGAAACTTCGTTTCTCTTAAAACCTCCTTGCGGAACTGGCTGCGCGATAATCACTGCCAAGCCTCATACCCTGATACTCGTCTCCCCGGCCTCCGAGCCGGGGTCCAGAAGGGTGGCGCCACTGGCATCGTAACCGAAGGAATGACCATCGTTGCCAGTTCTACACACCCATCCGGTGCGCAAGCATCGGATTGTTCCCGTCCCGCCCCGTTCTCTTCGACTTCAATGTGCTGTCGCCACGCGCCGAATCTCGCCTGACGCGCACAATCAAGCAAAGGCCGGGCTCGTCGAAAACCATGACCGATACGTCATCCTTCGCCAGATGTGTTCGATCCCGTCTTGATTTATATACTCATAAGTTCCGATTTCCGCCTGTATCCTGTTGCTGAAAAACCACAGGTATTTGGTAAGGCATTTTTCCGATCTCCATTTTCTTGACTTCAAAACTCATATTTGGTCTTCGGAGCGGGAGAGCCAGCCACTTGCGCATCTTTGCCAAAAGCCAGCCAGTCATTTGTTTCGCTTGAAAAAAAAGCGTATCCTGGGGGCTTTGATGAAGAAATCCTTTTGGGCGACCACCGCCCTTTGCACCTGCCTGAGCACATATGCATTCGCACAGGGCGTTGATCCGATCAGACCGGACGACGCGGCTCGCAACACCCAAGACAGCTTTCTCAAAGCCCTCGATATTAAAGACCTCGATACGGTCCTCTACGCCCAGACCGCGACCAATCAGGGCCGCGTGACACCGCTTTCCGAAGTGGTGCTTTTGGGAACTGAAGATCCGACCGGACCGGTCGACGGCTTCAAAGCCAAACGGTCGAGTTCCGGTACGCGCATCAATTCCGAACTCGATGAATTGCCGGTCTCCGTCGATGTCATTTCCGACGCGGTGATTGAAGCAACCAACGCCACGCGGGTCGAGACCGCGGTTCTTGCAGCGACCGGTGCCGCGGTCGGCAATACATTCGGAGGCGTCAATGAGAGTTTCATCATCCGCGGCTTCGATGCAAATGTCGCTGATAACGGAAACCTCACCGGCTTCTTCGATATTCAGGTGCGCGATTCAGCCAATGCGGAGCGCATCGAAGTGCTGAGCGGACCGGCCGGAGCGCTATTCGGCTTCGGACCTCCAGGCGGGGTGATCAACGTGATTACCAAAAAACCGCAGGACCGCCTCTTTCTTGATACGAAGACCGAAGTCAGCACATTTACAAGGGTTCGCCAGGAAATCGACGTCAATGTTCCGGTCGCAAAAGAGATCAACCTGAACACCCGTTTCGTCGCAGCCTTTGAAGGATCCGACAGCTTCCGTTTCCGCGACGCTTTCGATGAGACATTTCCGGAAAACAGGATTTTTCTTGCACCGTCTCTTTCTTTCGAACCGTTTGAGAATTTCAATGTTCTTTTGCGCGGGCAATATCTGCGCGACAGCCGGATCTTCGACCGCGGCATCCCGATCCTTCTCGATGGCAGCGCTGCCAGTGAAATTAGCGACTTCTTCGGCGATGCGTCGCTCGATCCGTTCATCGTCCAGAACCTCGTCGGCGATCTTCAGCTCGACTATGAAATCAACAAGAACTGGTCGGTAAGCGCCAATTTTTCCGGCAACCGGAATGAACGGGACGGGTTCTCGCTTGAAACCGAAGCCTTCCTGGAAGAGCCTCTGACCGTCGGCCCGATCCCGCCCTTCCTTCCCGTGCCGCTCGAAATCATTCCGGGCGGTCTTCTTTTGCGGCAATTGGAATTCCGCGATCAGGGAACAAGCCGGCTTGTCGCACGCGGCGACATCAACGGGTCTTTCTCAACCGGCTTCATCGATCATGAAGTTGTCGCATCCGTCGAACGGTTTAGCGGCGTAAACGACAGCGAGTTATCGCAGTCCGGTTTCCTTCCTCCGGCGGGCGATGCGATCCCGCTAAGCGCCGTTGCCGCACCGACGACGCTCACCGAAGCCGATCTGACGATCCTGTTCGACACTAAAAACGATACCGATACGCTGAGTTTCTCCTTCTTCGATAAACTCAGCTATAAGGATACCGTTCATATTCTGGGCGGCGGGCGCGTCGATATTCTCGATCAGTCGATTATCTCATCGGGCGTTCTCACTGATACGGTCGAGGTCACCGAGTTCTCACCGCGTGTCGGGATTGTTGTCAAACCGCTTGAAAACAAGAACTTTTCCAGCTTCTTCAGCTATGGCGAATCTTTCGAGCCGAATACCGTTCTTGCCGTTGGGGGCGGCATTCTCGATCCGGAACTCGGCCGGACATTCGAAGGCGGTCTTTCCTACGATTTCCGTGACGGCGCCTTCAATCTCGCCGTGACAGCGTTCGATATCACGCTTGAAAACGCGCCGCTTTCAATCGATGGCGTGGAATTTGTCGGCACGACCAATTCAAGCCGTGGTGTGGAATTGCGCGCCAAAGGCGCCATCACCGATAATCTCGACCTGATCAGCACCTATACATTCGTCGATTCGGAACTTTTGAGCGGCGGCGAATTGTTCGATGTTGCGGAGGGCGAAAGCGTTGTCGGCGTTCCGAAACACACCGTTACGTTTCTTGCGCAATATAGTTTCAGGGAGGATTCGATCCTCGATGGTCTCAGCCTCACAGGATCGCTGCGCTTTCAGGGGGCCCGCCTCCTGCAAAACACAAGTGTCGCGCTTATTCCACTCGGCCCGCCGCTTGGCACGATCGAAACGCTCCTTCCTTCCATCGAACTCAATCCGACGGTCCGTATCGATATCGGTGCGCAATACGAACGGCATGAAAACTTCGTCGTCGAATTCGGCATTCAGAACCTCCTCAATGACGAGATCATTCGGCCAAGTGCCGGGTCGGCTGTCGGCATACCGGAAGCCGGAATTGTCGGCTTCGGAGCAATCAAGATCAAGTTCTAGGGCAGGACTTAAGCGGGCAGTGACATATATCGCATCGGGATGAGCGGATCTGGCAAGGCATCGAATTTATGACACTGCATCAGTCGGGTGATGAGGACGGGACGGTTGAAAAACAAAGACCGTCCCCGCCGACCGCCCGTAAGGTCAAAAAAACAAGCCAGAAGAGCAGCCGCAAGTCACTTTACCAATGGCATAGCTGGGTTGGGTTTCATCTGGCCGCGATCATGTCGATCATTCTGGCAACGGGAACGATCGCGACCTTATCGAATGAAATCGACTGGCTGATCCAGCATGATATGCGGGTTACGCCGAATGGAGACAAGGTGAGCCTTGGGCGCATGATTGATGCGGTCCGGGAAGCTGCACCGGAGCATCACCTCGCATCGTTCGCCCGCATGGAGGGCGATCACTTCGCTTACCGTGCAACGCTTTTTACCGAAACCGGAAAGCGGTATTTCATGCACGTCAACCAATGGACGGGCGAAGTCACCGGGACCACCCACGTCATCACAGTGCAGCGTATTTTCCGCGACCTTCACCGCTATTTGTTCATGCCCTCCGTGCCGGGTCTGCCGCTTGTCACGTCATTCGCCTTCATTCTCTCGATTTCGCTTTATACGGGCCTCAAGACAAGCAGAAACTGGATAACGCTCGCAACCCGTATCCGCTTTTCAAAAGGCGCGAGGATTGCCGTCGGCGATGCCCATAAGGCGGTCGGGCTCTGGTCGATCTGGTTCTTCGCCGTGATGATCGTCACAAGCTTATGGTATCTCACCGAATTCGGCGCCGCTGTCGGCGGCGAACGCTTTGAGCCGGATCGTCCGAAACTCAGTGTCGAGCGGCAGGCGACATTGCCGCCATTGATTTACGACGCCCCCGTATCCGGCATCTCCGCTCAGGTAGAGGCGCATTTCCCCGATCTTCGCTTTGCAACGATCTTCTTTCCCTTGAGACCTCAGGATGCTGTGAGGGTCACCGGATATGACGGCAATCCGCTTTTGCGGGAACGGGCGAACCAGATCTTTCTCGATCCTGAAACCCACGAGGTGATCGAAATCATCCGCGAGGGCGAGATCGGCTGGGGCGCCTATCTCAACGAAATGGCCGACCCGCTTCATTTCGGCAATTTTGGGGGTTTGCCGACGAAACTCATCTGGTTTGTCTTCGGGCTCGGAATGACCGGGCTCTCACTCACCGGTGTGTGGCTTACCTGGAAACGGCTCAAAACCGTTGCGCCCTCGAGAGCCCAGTTTGCAACGTTTCCGGTTCTGATCTTGAGCATGGTCGCGTGCTATTTCTGGTATGAGCGGTTTCAGGGCGTGACGGTGCCGGATAACCTTGTCGCTATGGAAGCACTCGCTTTCGAAGACGTCGAACTGAAGCCGTATATCACAAGGAATGACGGCGTTTATGGCGGAGAGGTTTTTATCACTGCCTCGCATCCTGAAAGGCGCCTCGCCCTCCGGAAGATCGTCGTCTCTCTTGACCAGGCAGATGATGAAGGCTTGGTATCGAACGACGCGCGCCTTCGGGTCTTCGGGAAAAATCTGATCGCGACTGCACGCATCCCGGCAGCGCGGATCGCGTCCGGCACACGGATGACGATCCAGGTTGAGGCGCTATCCGGTCGGGAATGGACATTTAACCTCGTCGCGCCTTGAGGAGCGGGCCCCTTGCCGCCTCCTGGCCGCCTCCTGGCCGCCTCCTGCCCGCTTCTCCCATGTCATCGACGCTACGGCGGAAAGCGTGACGGCGGTCGACGGGCTGGAGCCTGTCCGGGGATGCTGTGGAACGTTCGATGCGCTGCTGCAGGTAAAGCCTTTGTTGCTTCCTTTGCATCCAAACCTTGAGACGACGAAGGCACCCACATCTGCATTCCCGGGCCTGACCCGGGATCCAGAAGAGGCTGCCACTTGCTCAAGTGCGGCTTAGTTGAAGATCATCTCCCAGCGAACCGCTTCCATCCGATGCTTTAGCTTCGGATTGCGCCTGTCCCGCCCCGCCCCTCTTGTTTCTTGGGCGTGGGCGCATTCGCACCCACCTCCCCGAGAATAGAAAGGGGTCCGGGTGCGATCTTGGCATCGGAGCATCGAAAGGCTCCTGCTCGCCTATACTGCATCCAATCTTCCGGCCCTGTGCCCGTAGAGGGCATTCTCTGGACCCCGGCCCTCGTTTGTTTTTGGGCTCGGGGAACGAGTGGTGGGTATCCGGTATGGACTGAGCTTTGCGGCAATGGACCATCAACAATCAGAATGTTTCAAAACCACTCGGCCGCTCTTCTTGTCTTCCCGGCCTCGGAATCGGGATCATGGAAACTCTTCGACACGCAGCCCCTTTGCCCCAAATAGCCTCAATGATTGGCTTTCACGCCAAGTGCAGCAAGGCGCGCGGTTTCCGAGATCCGCTTCGCCCGCGTCTCGGCGCGCTTTGCCTGTTTGATCCATTCCAATATGCCGCGCCTCGAAGACCGGCTGAAGCCGTCGAATTTCGCCCGTGCCTCCGCCGTCTCTTCAAGGGCCGCCTTCAGATCGTCGGGCTCTATCAGCTGATCGACATCGTTCAGGAAGTCCCACGAACCGTCTTTTTTGGCAGCCTCGATCGCCGCAACGCCCCGTGGATGGATGAGGCGCTCCGCCTCCATACGGTCCACCCGCTCCTTGTTGACGGCAGACCAGGCGCTTCCCGGTTTGCGCGGTGACAGGAGAAGCATGGTGCGGCGCTCATCGAGCTTTCGCGGCAGGCTGTCGATCCAACCGAAACAGATCGCAACATCGACGATCTCGTCGTAGCTCACATAGCGCTCCGGCACTCTTTTTTTGTAGGTGACGAGCCAGATGCTTTTTTCGCTCTCGCAATTTTTCTGAAGCCAGTCGCGGAGATCGGCAGTGCTCTTGATCTCAACGCGTTCCAGGTCCTCTAGCTTCGGCTTCGCCATTTGATCTTTCCGATGATGGGACTGCGGGCGTTATGGTTTTGAAGATAGGGCGGGAATTGAAAGTGGGAGGGGGTTTGATCGGGTGTGCAAGCACCGGATTTCGCCCACCGCCCCGAGACTAAAAAGAGGCCGAGCTGTAATTCTTCATGAGGCCCCCTTCTTCACCCCTCTTTCGCGATGTACTGCCCCGGCGAGGTTCCAAAGGCGAGGCGGAAAGCCACGATGAAACTGCTCGGGTTCGCATAGCCGAGCGCGAAGGCGACATCGCCGACGGGCTCGCCGAGTGTCAGCATCTGGACGGCATTCAAAAGCCTTAATTGCTGCACCCACGCTCCCGTGCTCATGCCGATCTCACGCTGAAAACATCGTTCCAGCGTGCGTGCCGTCGTGCCGTGCTCTGCGGCGATCTCCGTCAGGCGGCGGCGGTCATCGATATGATCCTGCATATGGCGGCAGAAGCGAACCGCGCGCGGGTCTCTTGGTTCAGGTAGATGAAACGGCAGACCGGCGAGTGACACGAGTTCGTCCATCAGAACCTTGGCGAGACGCCCGGCGGGCTTATCCGCGCAATAGGTCCAGGGAAGATCCACAAGCCGCAATATCACTTCGCGCAGGAGCGGATTAACGTCGATCACCTTGCAGGTCGTCCAATCGGGAAGGCCCGGTGCATCCGGCGCGATATAAAGCGTTGCAAGGTCCACGCGCCCGCGCGCGGCAAGGCCGTGCGCAAGACCGCCCGGCACAAAGAGTGCCCGCGTCGGCGGAAGCATCCACAACCCCTCGCCTGTCGTTACCGCCAACGCACCGCGTTCAGCGAACATCACTTGTGCTCGCTCATGGGCGTGGGGTGCGACCGCCTGCCGGTCATAGATCTCGCGTATTCCGGCAGTGATCGCGCTTGCCTGATCCGGATTGCTCATCGTTTGTCTTATTCCCGTTATTTTTCTTCTGAACACCGATAACAGGAAAATGCGGCGTGTGACATCACCGTTCTGGAGGGCCGCACCCTCAGATCATAAACAAGACAGCAAACGGAAAACCGATCATGCCCTTTCTGAAATCCTTCATCGCAGCCGCAGCACTCGGTGTCGCGGCGCTCTTGACCGAATCGCAAACCCATGCCGGATCGCTCGGCCTCTATGAATCCGACGCAAACGGCTTCAACACCCGCACCTATTTCTATGACGACGGCACGGAAGTCACCGTCTTCGATACCCAATTCGTGCCGGCCCTTACCGAAGCGATGGTTCAAAAGATCCGTGAGACGACCGACAATCCGATCACCCGCGTCATCGTCACCCATCCGAACCCGGACAAGTTCAACGGTCTCTCCGTACTGCACGCGCTTGGGGCAACGTCGATTGCATCAAAAGCGACAGCCGACGCGCTTTCCGGCGTCCATTCTTACAAGAAGTTTTTCTGGGTCGAGATTGCGAAAGCCTTTACCGCAGAGACCTATCCGGTGCTTGAAGCCGTGCAGGAGACCTTTTCGGGAGACATGACGATCCCGCTTAAATCGGGGGAGACGATCACCCTTTTCGAACTTCAAAACCCCGGTGTCTCCACGACCCAGACGGTTGCCCGGATCGATGCGACAGGTGATCTTATTGTCGGCGATCTCGTGCACTATCAAAACCATGCCTGGCTGGAGGGCGGCATTGCCGATGGCGCGCCGAAGCCCGATCTCGACGCCTGGATCAAGGCGGTGAAGGAGCTTGAGGGTCTAAATGGGTCAACAATTCATGGCGGGCGCGGACCGAGCGGACCGGTTGCCGATGTCATTGCCGATCAAACCGCGTATCTTTCGGCCATGGATAGACTGGTTTCGGATTATGTTTCCGGTCTTGGCGATAAAGCGGGCGAACTCAAAGATCCTGAGACAGCGCAAGGCCATTTCAATGCGATCCAGGAGCGCGCCGAGGCAGCCTTCCCGGACCGCGGTCTTTCCTATCTTATCGGCTATGGGGTCTACGGCCTTGCCCAGACCAAGCTTGCGAGTGGCGGCTGAGCGTGTGCGATGGGTTTCATCGCAGCCTTGGTGAACAAGTCATATCGGCACTCTGCGATCATTGATTTGGAATGGAGCCCACTCAACGACCCTTCAACGGAACAACGCAAAGGTACCAGTCCCACGATCCTTCTGGGCCCCGGATCTCTTTTGTTGTCGGGCCCGGGGAACGGGTGGTGAGAGACTTCGCCTCTCCAAAATCCGGCTCGCGGATCCGCAGAATAGATTACTGCCGCTTAGCCCGATAGCCTGCCATCTGTCTTCCCGGGCCCTGACCCGGGATCCAGAAAATCCATCCGTTTACTCAAATGCGGCTTTGTCGAAGATCATCTCTGAACACGCACCCCATCCGGTGCGTTAGCGCCGGATTGCGCCCATCCCGTCCCGCTTTAGTTCTCTGTGCCTTCAGTTGGTTTGAACTGGGCCCCGGCTCAAGGCCGGGGAACCGAGTGGATAGCTGTCGGTTAGATAACCAGCATCGAGTGGGTGGACGCACAACACGCGGGCCATTCGCGGCAGGAAGGCTCTCCCTTCTTGTCTTCCCGGGCCTGACCCGGGATCCAGGAAATCTCTCCGCTTGTTCAAAGGGCGCGGCGAGGAACGGAGCTATGTCCAATTCAAAATCTTTAGTTCGATACTTTTTTGCGTTGAAGAGTGCTTTCTTGAGTGCCCAAACCACAGCCTTCTACCTACTTTCGGCTACTCTCTTCCCTACTCCCTCACTCCCTCCTGACCGTTGGTGAGACCGGAGGGTTCGGCCAAAGATCCCCCTACCCCTTGGAGGCGCTGAAAAGCGCGCTCAAGAGGCAAGGAAATCCATGGCTGTCCTGACCGTCGGAGCCTACCGGATGGGACATGGCCAGGGTCTCTTTCGAAAACCCGTCCTCTGTTTCTGGAGAGCACCGTAGGACTTTCGATCCCCGCGCCCGCGGCTTTCATCCAGCAGGGAGTTGCACCCCGTCGCCGCATCGGAACCAGGGCTTTAGTGTGATGCGGAGAGGACATCAAGCAAAATGTAATGTCGCCCTACTTTTTGGATTGACCCTATATCTGACTCAACCTACGCTTCTTCCAACACAAACACGGAGGCAGTGCATGACCATTTTTCTGATCGAACGCGATTACGGACGCGAGGGCCGCGCCATTGACGAGGCTGACACTTCCGCCCCGCTCGATCTTGAGACAATCGTCGATCATATCGCGCTTGAAGACGACATCGTCGCTATCCATGAATGGGATCGCGCCGACGGAATCATTGTTGATATCACCGAGGATATCGCCCGGGCGTGTCTTACGAAATACGAAGCCATCGACGCCGTGCCCGCCTGGGTGCGCGGCCTCATCGGTGAGCCGGATCTAAGCCCGCTCTATGACGATGATGATCTTGCGGCCCTTGAAGCCGATGAGCGCATTCAGTTCCTGAACGAAGATGCGGTCGCGTGTGCGTCCGGCTCGGCTCATTTCGGCGAAACCGCGACCGACGCCCTCGCCGTGCTTTGAGTGCTTTTATCGGGGGATCATTGTGCGCTTTCTTCAGATTGCAGACGCACTCCCGGCCTCACGCCCACTCGAAAAAGCAGGCAGCCCATCACGCGACAACCAGGATATCGTCCGCCGGTGTGCCCCCTGAAACCGCGGATGATCAGGGGGCGGGTTCTTATCAGCCGGAACCCGATCCGGTCTCCTCCCGTGAGCCCGCCCCCGCCCTTCGGACCGCCACATACGTAACTATGCTCTTTTTCCTAACTTATTTGATGATTACAATCAAACCTTACAGAATACGCTCCGTTTTTTCCCTATCTCGGAGAAATACTAAGGCCAAAACACCTCCGCACGACATGACGCGCGGGGAAACGCCGCAGTGCACACAAAACAAAATTAGGGATATAGTCAGGGAAAGCACGGCGGACCGGGTGCAGAGGCGCCCTGAAAGAGAGCGCGCCTCTGCGGCTTTTCAATGCGCAGACAATCATGCGAGCGCACCCGCCAGCGAAACCTTAAGGGCGTGGGCCGGAAACGGGTCCTGCCTCTGGAATGCGGTTACCGCCACCTGGGACTGCGCGAAAACGGGTGGCGAAAACCGGGGCGCGTCGACCTCGGAAAAAGAATACCGGAATAAGGTTAAGTACGGTGCTTTTCAAAGCGCCATCAGTCCCTATTTGATTACAATCATGCTGCTCAGGGGCAGTGTGAAAAGAATGATCGGGGGACTTAGAGATCCCGGAGGGTGTCAGACCTCCGGGAGAGTGCGTGTTCCCTTCGGAAGTCAGGCCGTCGGGGATCATCGTACCGCCGAGCGCCTGACGGCAGCTGCGGCTTCAAGCCGGGGCGCGTGTTACACCTCCCTACGCGCCCCGGCCTTTTTATGGACATGGTTCTTTTTCCTCAACAGAGTTTTAGTGAGGCGTTTTGGCGCAAGGTGCCGCGTCCCTCATGCGGCAAAGGCTGGCTTTCCCGCGACGGCATCGGTTCTTTCTCCGACACCGGTTGAAAGCCCCTACGAAACACCGGCATGTCCGGTTCTTGAACCCGATGGCAACCGGGAGCCAGTGAGGCACAAAGTACCAGGAAACACAGCACCCCGCTCTCTCCTTCACGCAAGCCGCGAAGACCTCGAACACATCATCGACACCCTTCCCCACACCGCACCGCGCTTCCTCCACGCCGCCGGGCTTTTGAAGGCGAAATACAAGGTGCGGGTGTACGGGTAAGCAGGCAAAAAAAACCCCGGATGCGTCTCGGTGTCTTCAAACGATCTCATCGAAATCCCACTCAGGAATAAGCCCACTCAGCCGTGAGCGCCTCGCTTAGGCAGCGCGCTTGCATCTGCGCCAGCCGATGAAGCCAAGAAGGGCAAGGCCGCCTGCAAGAAGCGGTGCGGCGGCCGGAAGCGGTACGGGCGCAACGGTTGATTGCGCAAGAATCGCCGGATTGCCGCCTTCGAATGCCGCCACCACATTTGCCGGATCAAAACCGGTTATCGCCGATCCGAATTCAACGGCACCCGGATTATCCGGTGTCACAACGCCGTCCAACAGGATATCGCCAAAGGGAATTCCGGAGGATGAAAACGCGGTGGCGGAGCCGCCCGCCGCAAAACCGAGCGTGCCCGCATCTCCTTCGAAGAGACCGAGGGCTTCGAGACCATCGGAATTCGAGTCGAAGGCCGCGGCAGCGCCGGTAAATTCACCGATGTATCCGCCGCCTGCGCCTGAAACGGAAAAATCCAGCGCATTGGTGAGAAGGCTCTGGACATTTCCATCAAACGCAACAGCATCCGCAAAATCCGCATTCAACAGGACAGAGTTTCCGGTGACGAAAGTCTGGACATTGGCAGCTGCGGCACTGCTCAAGGACGTTCCGAACGACAAGCCGTCGCGCGTATAGACAAAAGCATCGAAGCTATCGAGAAAACCGTCTGTCGCAAGTTCCGAATCGCTCACAAGAGTCGCGGTGAAGCCACTGATCCCATTGATGAAGTCATCTATTTCATTGTCGCCGAAAACCGCAAAGGTCGCAGCCTGGGACATGGTGGAAAAAAGCCCAAAACAGAGTGTGGCTGCAAGCGTAATCGTCTTCATCGGCGAAGCCCCGCAAGTATCAATTCAAAATCGATTCCAAGTTATGGACCGAACCGTACGTAAGCAGAGGAGCGCCGTCAATTGGTCGAGTGACCACAGTGTGGATAGAAGAGCGCCTGGCGCGACCGACCGCTCGCATCGGTACCGGAAAGCAGCACCAATCGCGAGCGCGCCTTCCCGGTTCCCGCTAGCTGGCTTTGGCGATCGACAATCGGATCGAACTGACCGCCAGACCCTTCCTGATGTGAAGCGCGCCTAAGCAATTGTCCCATCTCAATGCGTCAGTCCGGCCCGTCTGTTTCAATGACCGGTACCAAGGGATCGATATTCGGAATCGTTTCAGGAAAACGAGGCTCGCATGGACTATAGTGTTGCCCTCCTCCTTTTCGGTATTTTGCTCCTCCTCGTCGGCCTTATCGGCAGGGTGAAAGCGAAGGAGCTTGAAGTCGGGACAGCCAATCCGGTGACGCGCGTTGTGGTCGGCGTCATCGGCGTCGGTCTGGTCGCGCTATCGCTTCTGATCTCACCCGCCGGAGAGATCCTTTCCAATCTCAATCTCGGCACGGGCGATACCGGGTCACCGACTGACCCGACCGGACCGGTATACGGCCCGCCTCACCCCGAGCCAGCAGGACCCGAAGCAGCAGGACCTCAACCCGGCCCCGGACCTGAGGCGGATGCGGAAGACGGCACGCACCCCCTACCGCCCCTTCCCGCACGGATTGCCGTCGTTTCCATGGATGACCGGTTGGGCGCACTCACGGCCGAGGCGCTCGCCCGATCCGAAGGAGCGGATCTTGAAGTCTTTCCCCATAACGGGCTGCAGGAACTCGGCATCTATAATCCGGATCTCATCGTTATTACCGCCGATACCGCCCGCGTCTGGCCGGAAATGTCGGACAGGGTTCTGCGTGCGCTTTTCGAGGGAAAGAAGATCGTCGGCCTCGGCACCGGCGGGTCGGAATTGTTCCGGGTGCTTGGCACGACAATCGGAAAGGGCCATGCGGCGCATTTCGGCGGCAGCAACGAGGTGACGCTCGCCAATTTTCCGTCAGGCCATATCGACCGGCCGGATCTTCCGCGGGATTTTCCGGTTCATCGGCCCGGCCGTTTCGATGTTCAAGGGATCTATGATGGCGGCTCGCCGGCGCTGCAAGGCTTTGAAGCCTTTGCCAATGTCGCCGGTCACGACCACCACTGGCCGGTGGTGCGGCAGGGAAACCTTCTCTTCTGGGGGTTTGACGCGCCGCTCAACACGCTCACCAGTGAGGGACGATTGCTCCTTCATTCCCTCCTGAAGGACCATCTTGAACGCCCCTATATCTCGTTTAAGGCGCATTTGCCCGAAGTTGAGGTGTTTCCTCCAGGGCGGCACGCTGAACGTTTGACCGGTCAGTTTTCCGGTCAGACATGGCATATCCGCCTCGCCCGGCCCGGCATCGTCAGAGCCCTGGTGGAATACGATCCGGAGCATGGCCCCGTCGCCCTCATATTGAACGGGCCGGGGCAAGTCGGATATTTCGAGCGGAAGAATGGCGTCTCGCCCCTGGAGATCACATTCGAGGTGACGCCGGAGCTCCTGGAACGCGGCGATGTCTGGCGCGTCTCGGTGAAAAAGTTCGGCGCCGTACCGAGGCCGATCGACTACACGATTAAGCTCGACTTTCCTGGCTAGGCGACAAGATTTTTGTGGGTATCAACGTTACATCGACGCTGCCGCGCTCCCAGGCTCGAGACAGGTTCGCACCATCAGGCATTGTTGGATCTTTCGGGCTCAATCTGTCACAACTACGCTCGCTCCCTTCAACGCGGTAAAGTCACAGCTGCGACTGTTTCTCTCAGAACATTAATGACGAGATCTTCCACGTCGGTTGTCGCAATGAGATTGACAGACGTGTCGCTTGACTGGAGGAAGCCTGCAAATGGTGAGACACCATAAGACGTCAGTAGCGATAAAGACGTATCTGGAGAGGCTTCTGGTTTACACGGTACGATGACGCTCGAACGCAAGTCATAGAAACAATAAACAAAATGCATACGACTTCAGTTTAATGATAATCTATCATCTGATGAATTCCTGTCGAATACCGAGGTACGAATCATGGAATTGAACCAGATCCGTTACTTCGTTGCGATGAGCAAATGCCTGAACTTCACACGCGCAGCCGAGCTGTGCAGTGTTTCGCAGCCCGCTCTGACGCGCGCAATCAAAAAACTTGAGGATGAACTTGGGGGCCCGCTTTTTCGCCGCGAGGGCCGCAGGACCCATTTGACGGAACTCGGGCGTATGGTTCGGCCGCGTTTCGAACAGGCCTTGTCGTTGACGGATCTTGCAAAAGACGACGCCCTCGATTTTTCGAAAATGGTGAATGCGAAACTCGATCTCGGTTGCATGTGCACGATTGCGCCCTCAAGCATCATCAGCCTGATCGAATTTTTCAGCCATCACACGCCGCAATTGTCGCTGATGCTGCACGAAGCATCAGGAAGCCGACTGACCGAACTCCTGCTTGACGGCGAAATCGATGTCGCCATTCTCGCGCTGCCTGAGCTTCCCGACGAGTTGCACGCCTATCCGCTCTTTGAGGAACCTTATGTGATCACCTTTCCAAAAGGGCATCATTTTGAAGAGATGGATGCAGTTCCCGTCGATCACCTGGCAGGCGAACGCTATTTGAAACGCGTCAATTGCGAATATCTCGATCTCTTTGAAGCCGAAGGGTTTGCTTACCACTATGGGACAGATCATCGCTTCAAGAGCGAACACGAAACATGGATTCAGGCGATGGTTATTGCCGGGCTCGGTTGCGCAATCATGCCGGAAAGTCTTTCGCTCAATCCGGAACTTCCAAGCAAACCCCTTGTCGAACCGGAATTGCGGCGCACGATTTCGGTTGTGACCCGGCGCGGCCGCATGCACACACCAACCGTGGATCTGTTTATGAAGCTTTGTGCCCGTATGGATTGGGGCGCTGAAATACCAGCAGCGCGAAAGGCTTCGAATCCGTGTAATGACTGCTGACTATAAAGGGATGCCGCCTGCCTGTGGGTTGGGATCCGGGTGCCTCGCACCTTCAACTGGAAGCTAAAAAAGGATTTGCGCCATGTCTGTCGTTCCGACCAGCACAGAAAACCTGGAAAATCGTTTCAGCCTTCCGTTTGTGTGGCTCGCCGTCATCATTTTCGCCTCAGCCAATTCCATCGTTTTGCTGATCATTGATGTCGGTGCCGCAAATCCCGTGCACGGGCGCAATCCGATCAATTTCTGCAATGTGCTTTTTGCCGGAAATGTCTGCGCCTGTCTGACGATGATAGGGCTCTACCGCAAGGAATGGACAAGAGAAAACCTCTCGAAATTGTCGATAGGCGATTGGGCGAGCCTCGTGTTTCTTGCAACAATCACTGGCGCCCTTGTCCCGTCTCTCCTGTTTCTTGCCCTTTCCAACACCGGGGTCACCAACACAATTCTGGTTGGCCGGATAGAACCGCTTTTCCTGATCGCTTTGTCGGTTGTCTTCCTGCGCGAAAAGGCGAGTATCTGGCCGACGCTTGGCGCTGCGGTGTGCTTCTTCGGCGTGTTGCTCACCTTCATCCTAGAAAGCGGCAGCGATGGCCTCGCGATCGGGCGCGGCGAGTTGCAGGCGGCGGCTGCGGCAGCATTGACAGCGGTCTCCACGATCATCGCAAAAGTCCGTCTCAAAAACATTTCGCTGGGCATTTTCACGGTTGTGCGGACGGGTCTTGGATCGATCATTTTTCTGATTGCAACGATCTATCTTCTTGGTCTGGAGCACTTTGCCGATCTCGGCAGCGCGCTTCTGTGGCAATGGATGCTTTTTTACGGTGCCGTGATCGTCGTGGGCGGGCAGTTTTTCTGGTTCGCCGGTATCAAAGGCGCCAAGACGGCAGACGTTTCCGTCGCCTCCTCGTTTACGCCGATTGCGGGCGTTATCTTCGCCTATCTGCTCATCGGGGAAGAGCCGAGCAATGCGGTCCTTATCGGCGGCGTTGTCATCGTCCTCGGCATTGCTGTCGGTCAGATCGGCGTCTTCAAAGACCGTCTGCCAGTCTTCAAAATCCCAACAGCCAAGACCCTGATCGAGCGCGAACGGGAGGTGACCTTCAAAGGCGTTTGATGGACAGCCAGACCCAAAAGCTCAGAGCAATGGCCGTCCCGGAAACGAATGTCATCAGGGTGCCCGGTATGAAATTCACATAGCCTGGAAGATCGACAAAGATCAGATAACCGAGATCGGCAAGCCCGCCGATCATGCCCGTCACCCAGATTGCGGTGATACTCTCCCGCCAGATCAGGACCGCGCCAATCGTCGTCGCGACACCGAACCAGCCGAGATTCCAGCCATGCTGATGGAGAACGCCGCCGACGGCCGCATGATAGGCCGCTTCAAGGGCCGCCGGATCGACAGCATCGGCAATCGCCTGAAAGCCACCTGTTGCATCATTTGAGAGGATGATGAAGCCTGCAAGAATGTGGACCAGACCCCATATGGCCCAAAGGATGGACGCCCCTTTGAGCGCCAGTTTTTGTGCGTTGGTCATGATGCTTTTCCTTGCCGTTGCGGCCTCGCGGGCGGTTTGATAGGTTGACTTTGTCAACTATTCAATAAAGTAGACTTTGTCAACTAATGCAAGATACCGATCTCGCCCTTCTTGTCGATCGACTGATGCGTTCCATTCATTTCGGCTTGCAGGAACGGGCGCCAGGCTTTGACCGCGAGGGCGTTGGGCCCGGCGGCGGCATTGTTCTGATGACGCTTGCCGATAC
>JBCDCZ010000018.1:0-28641 GCA_039180865.1 Pseudomonadota bacterium
CGCCGATCGTTGCCGAAGGCGACTACGGATATCGGGACATGGTGATTGTCGGATATCACCTGTGGAGCGACAATAAGTATCCGGGTGATTGGAAAGACAATATTTATGAGCTCAAAATGAGTTAATTCGCCAGAGGCCAGATCGATACGGTGGTCCTTCCAAGCGGCCTTGGAGCCACCGTATCCATCATACGAAAATTGAGAAGAAGACCTGCGTGGACTGACAAAGCTGGTTGAGTTCATTGTCGTGCGCGATGAAAGAGTGGTGTTATGCTCAAAAACCAACTCGATTTATCCGATGAATCAAATGTCCGTTCCTACTGTCGAGCTTTTCCGGTTGTGTTTGACCAGGCCGAAAATGCTTTCATGTGGGATAGCGACGGTAACCGCTATATCGACTTCTTGGCAGGCGCGGGAGCGCTCAACTTTGGGCATAACCATCCTGCAATGCTCGAAGCGCTCATCACTTACCTTCGAGACAATAGGATTGTTCACTCACTCGACCTGTCGACCGCCGCGAAACAACACTTTCTCAGAACATTCAAGAATAAAATTCTTTCGCCAAAACAACTGCATTATAAAATCATGTTCACCGGACCGACCGGAGCAAATTCGGTTGAAGCGGCGATAAAACTTGCCAAGAAGGCCACCGGTCGGCAAAGGATCGCAGCCTTTACAAACGGCTATCACGGGGTAACCACTGGCGCACTTGCTTTAACCGGAAGCAGACATCATCGATCCAGCCTCAGGGCGGGTTTACACAACGTCGACCGCTATGCCTATGACGGTTACTTTGGTGCTGACGTTGATACTATACAGCTGATTGAAAGATGCTTGCGGGATCCATCAAGTGGTCTCGAGCCCCCGGCCGCCTTTATCTTGGAAACGATACAAGGCGAAGGTGGCCTGAACAAAGTTTCAAAACAATGGATTCAACGCCTGTCCGCTCTGGCGGAGCAGTTCGGCAGCCTTCTCATCATCGATGATATACAAGCTGGATGCGGTCGGACCGGATCATTTTTCAGTTTTGAGGAATTCGGCATCGTACCGGATTTAATATGCCTTTCGAAATCCATCAGTGGTTTCGGTTCACCTATGTCCTTGCTGCTCATCAAGCCATCTCTCGATGTTTGGAAACCTGGTGAACACAATGGCACATTCCGTGGAAACAACCTCGCTTTTGTCACCGCCACGGTCGCGGTCGATCTTTGGGACGATACGTCCTTTCAACGAGCAGTGCAGCGCAAAGGCCAGCTCATGGCGGAGCATCTGCGGAACATAGTCCATCGATATGAAGGCCAATGCGAACTACGCGGCCTCGGGATGTTTTTTGGCCTGGCGTTTCAATCGGCATCTATTGCTACGAAAGTTTCTCACGAAGCGTTCGAGCTAGGATTGATTGTTGAAACATGCGGCCCAAACGGAGAAGTCGTCAAGTGCATGCCCCCATTGACCATCGATGATGCGACCCTTCTCGAGGGTCTTCAAGTACTCCAACAATCCGTTGACCGTGTCGCGCAATATTACATCAAAAAGACCACTTCGCTGTCAGATGCTGCAGAGTAAATTGCTATCGGAAGGGTGATTTTCTATGTCTTTTGAACAAAAAGAACGATATCTCGACCTTATTGGAATTGGTTTTGGACCCGCCAATATCGCTCTGGCGGTGGCGCTCGAAGAACGCAACAGTACGATCTCTTCGGTGTTTCTTGAGAAAAACCATGGTCCAGCGTGGCAGGATGAAATGATGATTCCTGGAACGGACATCCAACACAATCCATTGAGAGACTTTGCAACTCCCCGCAACCCAACAAGCGAGTTTGGATATTTGAGTTTTCTGAAGGAAGTCGGACGGTTGTGGGAATATCTAAACCTAGCAGCACCCTATCCGCCCAGATCTGAGTACGCGGAATACGTTAAATGGGTCGCCGATAAGGTCGCAACAAACGTCAAGTACAATGCTGAAGTGTGCGACATCAGGTTTCATCAAAGCGAAAGCGGGGAGAGCATAAAAGTCGTACTGGCAGACGGCGAAACGTTTGTAACGAATTGCCTCGTTGTCGGCTGCGGACGAAGCCTCAATATCCCAGACTGCTTTATTCCCATTATGCCGGATGACCGGATTGCCCATACGCAAATGTATAAAACATCAATCGGCAAGTGGAATTCGGCGGGCGACATAGACACGATTGCGGTTATCGGTGCCAGTCAAAGCGCGGCAGAAGTCATCGTCGACCTCCATTCAACCGGAAAAGTGTCTTCTATCCTGAGCGTTGTGAGCGGCGTTGGGTTCAAGGAAAAGGATTTAAGCCCATTCACTGAACAGATCTACTATCCTGAATACGTCGATACTTTTTATAAGAGCAATGATCGTACGAAACGGGAAATGCAGGCCGAGTTATGGCGAAGCAATTATAGCGCGGCGGATCAGGATATTGTGTCGAAAATCAATTTCCTGATGTATGAACAGCGATATTCACGTGGCCCTAAAATCGAATTGGCCTACAATTCTGTGTTGGTTGACGCCTTAAAGAATGGCGACGATACGATCTCACTGGATGTAGGCTCACGCATAGACGGATCGGTGCAGCGTCACACGGTCGATGCCGTACTGCTTGCAACCGGATTTAGAAATCTTGGTGGCGGACGCCGGCAAGAGGCCTTTCCTCCGATAATGGAATCCATCGCTGATAGTCTGAAGCGCCGTGCTGACGGCTCGTTGTTCATATCACGAGATTATCAAGTGGCATTTTCTGACCGCGCTCATGGGCGACCGGCAATTTTTCTCAATGGACTTTGTGAGTCGACCCATGGGTTTGGTGATGCCGGCTCGTTCAGCCTGCTTGCCATACGCGCAGACACGATTGCCGAATCTGCAGAAGCTGTTGTTGAAGCGTCCAACTTCGAAAATCCGGTTTTGATACCCTTGTTGGACTCACGAACGAATGACCACAATGCTCATGAACACGTTTGATATAGAAGATACCATTCGAAGAGATGAAGCCGCTGACTATCGCAGTGAGTACAATTGTCATCTTTGGCGCCTCTTCCCCTGGAAGAACAGAGTGGAGACACATCGGCCGCTAACCGGGATGGGGATCATCAAAGTTATCGTTAGACCGGGCGAGGCCATTCTGGAACACGTTCATGACGAAGAAGAAGTCTTCATTATGCTTGCTGGCAGAGGTATCCTGGAAATCGAAAGTCAAACGGCTGAGTTACACGCCGGTGACATTGCTTACATCCCCCGCAATATCAGGCACAGCCTCGTTAATGAAGGCACAGAAGATGTGTGTTTTTTCGATGTCTACTGGGACAATCGGGACGCGAATTCTGAGCTTTAGCCCGGTGTGGTGAAGCTCAATCACCGCTGTATGAGATAAGGCTATGCACGTTGACCGACATGTCTTCCAGCCTTTGGCGACCACCCAATTCAATCAGATCAATAACAAAACTGGCGGCAATGACTGTGCCGCCAGCCTGTTCTAGGAGTTTTATCGCGGCCTCCGCGGTTCCACCGGTTGCCAGCAAGTCATCGACGACCAGTATTCGCTGGCCATTTCGAATTGCATCTGTGTGGATCTCGATACCGTCCGAGCCGTGTCCCAACTCGTAGGACTGTCCCAAGGTTTCAGCTGGAAGTTTTCCTTCTTTTCGCAAGGGGACAAAACCACACCCCAACTCATGCGCTACTGCTCCACCGAGAATGAACCCCCTCGCTTCGATGCCTGCGACTACGTCAATATCGGCGGTCAAAAAGGGACGAAACAGAAGGTCAACGGACCTTCGAAGTCCGGTCGGATGAGACAGCAGCGTTGTAATGTCTTTGAATTGCGCGCCGGGATTGGGGAAATCCGGTATCGTTCTTATGAGTTTCCGTAATTCCGTGGCACATGAAAACATCGTGTTTCCCATCTCATGGCCGGCGTTTCACCTTCTTCCCAAAGTGGTCGATACTCGATATCGCAAGTGGTCAAACACAGGGGGAGGATCAGATATCACAACCGGTTGGTGAGCATCGTGATGCCTGCGAACGCGAAGAAACTACCGAGAACGCCCTGGATCCAACGCCTTGCCCTCGAGTAAATCCGCACCATGAACGGCGTCGAGAAAGCCACAGCGTAAATGTAGTGGATGACTGCTGATAACACAGCGGTCCCAACTACGATCGCAAAGCCGACCCACAAAGGCGCGCCTTCCGTCAAGCCCAGGGAAATGATCGCAATCCAGGCCAATGCTGCTTTGGGGTTTGTCATTTGTATCATCAGGCCGCGGCGGAAAAAGCTGAGTAAGGTTTTCATATCGCCGTCGAGCGTCTTTGCTTCGATATCAAATGAAGAAGCGGCGGATTTGAAGGATTTGTAAGAAAGCCACAGCAAATATAGGCCACCCGCGATTTTGATGGCGATGAGAGCCGGGCTAAAAGAGGCCAACAGCGCTGATAAACCAAGCACTGTAATAAGAGCCCAGCAAAATGAACCGGCCGACACGCCGAATGCTAATGCAATTCCCGAACTTCGGCCAACACTCATTGATGTGCCGATTACAGCCAAGATATTCGGCCCCGGGCTCATGATCGCTAGAAAGAAAGCTGTGTAGGCCAACATGATGCCAGGAAGGTAGGGGCTAATTTCCGCCATAATCAATGCTCCATCTATTAATAGTTACGATATATAAAAACGAATATAATCAAACAAAAGCAGGCTTTATACCTGCTGTGAAAGTTAAATTCGTGGTAGAGTAACTCTATGTCGTTTCTATAAAAAGAACCAGCGGTAGATAATCAAAATTTCAAAATAATCAGCACAAAACCCTGCTCTTACTTCTACACCCCAGATGAACGTTTTTATCTTCAACAGATCTAACGGGCATGGCTGGTTTCAGCCTGTTCCGGTCACGGTTACAAGTTTGGCCCGCTCATTGGTAAAACCGTTGTCAAAGCGATCTAAAACAACGATCCGAGTGTTTTTCAGTCCTGGATCCAAGACGTTTAACAGAGAGTGTTGAGGTGCCTTTGCACGGCCTCATTAATCGCCGTTGCGAGCACGCGTTTCTGGCAGTCGATCTGGCCTTCTAACCAAATCTGTTTTTGCTGGAGCGAACTCTTTGCCGAACACTCGGTATTAGGTTCGGTACCGATGGGTGTTTCGCCAATATTCTGCTTCAAATAATGCCGCACGAAATACGTTTTATTGAGAAGCATTGACAAAAATTGTTTGCGTATTGAATGGCACTCCAAATCATACAATGAGATCAACACATCATCAAATCTGTTTATTGCGGTGCCGCAGGGTGTTTTCTGAAGATGCACGACTCTGCCGTTACTTCTGTTTTTTTGATTTTCAATGAATTCCTCTTTACCCAAACCTGAAACGATTTCCTCCAACAATTCGTAACAAACAATCAGATCCTTCATGTCCGGTACAGGCACAAAGTAACCCTTTTTGGGAATTGAATTTATCATCCCCGCCCCCCTTAGGCGAGAAAGGGCCTCACGAATTGGCGTTTGACTAATCTGGAGAGCCTCGGACAGCTCGCGAATGTACAAATGCTGCCCTGGAGGGATTTCATATTCCAGTATCAACTTCCTAAGAAATCTATAGACTTTTTCGCTTGGGCTATCATAGGCGAATTCATCCCTATATTCACCAAATTTATCACAAATGGAATTTTGAAAAGACATTGCTAAAACATCCTTGGTGGATTATTTCGCATTTATGTTTCTCAAATTAAAGTATTTATTATAACGTTGTTTCTTGTCAAAAATAAGATTTTATTGTTTAGAAACAATAATTTGTATTTACGGATTTAGATGTAATTTCTTTGTATACAAATTATTTTTAAAAACTAATTTTTGACAATTTTTACGACCTCTTATTGACTTTATAAACAATTTATTTTTTTAGGACTTAACAAATAATATCATATTTTATTTTATAAGCGAATTGCCGAAAATCATAGATCAAATAATTCGAATTATCCGGTGACTGGCAGGAAATAAAAACCTCACTCCTTTCCCGCATCGCAGGGTTTCCATGCCGTTTGTGATAAAACCTCCTGATGAGAACCCATTGAAGCTGGGGCAGTATACGGTATTTTGAGCGACACTAAATATATGACATAATTCCTATATAATGCATTTCGAACACGTTATGCGCATAAGCCATTGTCTTCAAACGACTGCATGCTTGGCGCTTATTGCGATAACATGACGTTGCGGCAAACTCCGTCCCAACAGATATGTTTATGTGGGATTAGTACCGGACATTCACAGGGTGAGAGATTTTGCGGATGATATTTTGGAATGCGAATATGGCATTTCATCGAAAAATTGGCCTCATTCAACAGACAAGACCGGACATATTGGTGATTTCCGAATGTGCGAATCCATCGATTTTGATCGAACGTGGAATTACCTGTTTCGACATTGAAAACGTTGTCTGGATGGGAAGCAATAAAAACAAAGGTCTCGCGATATTTGCGTTCAATGGATTTGGCGTCCAGCGATACGAGCCGTTCTTCCCTACGCTACGCTATATTCTACCGGCGCGAATTGTTGGGCCCACCCGATTCAATCTGATCGCAGTATGGGCTCAGAATGCAAGTGCCGGCATAACGCGCAAAAATCAGATGGGTCCGCTTCGTCGCGGGCTAACCAATTATAGAAAATTGCTGGATTCTGGTCCCACCGTTATTGGGGGTGACTGGAATAGTAATGCAATTTGGGACAAACCCGGTTGGAAAATCAACCATATGACGAAGGTTCGGCAGTTGGGTGAACACGGCTTGAAAAGTGTTTATCACGAGACCACCGGTCAGCGATATGGAGAGGAAACTGAGCCGACTCTATATTGGCGAGACCGTAGAAAGGACGGAAAAACCTATCATTTGGATTATGTGTTCATCCCAGAAACCTGGTTCTCGAAAATTCACCAGTTTTCAATTGGGTCTTTTGAGGATTGGGTAGAGCCAGGATACAGCGACCACGTTCCGATCGTGTTGGAGTTGGATCTCTAACCCGGGTTTTATGAATGCAGGACGCAATGGCGTTCACTGTTCAAGGCTATTTTTCGATTGATCACTGATGATCATTATCTCGCACCAGACATAGTATTTTTCGTGTTTGAGATGGATGCCGAGGCGACAATGGCAGAGATCACATGCTCTCGATCGGCGATTTGCGGGGCGTTCGATCATCATCGATCACCGCACCAAGACGGCTTTTGCGACTCGGCACAAGACAGGACCAGTGTTTCCAATATCTGAGTGTTGCGCCCTAGATCTTGGCGAACGGTACAAATGGCACCCGCTCTCGTCGTGCCAGTTTCGGCAACATCTCATCCACAAATGCCTTGAAATGCGGCGTCTCTTGATGTGCCGCCCAACCCGCTTCGTTTCGATAGAGTTCGAAAACAAAAAATGCGTTGGGATTATCCGGTGATCGATACGGGATAAAAAATGTCACGCCAGGCTCTGCCATTGTTGGCGCGACGAGCGCTTCCAAGCTCTTAGCGAGTGCGTCTTCTGCGCCGGGTTGTGCCTCTAAGTGGATTGCAACAACGAAACCATCGTTCAAAACGCTCAATGAGCCGAGATCTTCATACATTAAATTACTCCTGATTTATATTTAGGCGCCGAACCGATAAAATTATTATTCTTACTAACGATTTTTATATGAAATAATTACGGATAAACTAGGTTTTTTGTGATGCAAATCCACATTATTTCTTATATTAGAAAATAAATATATCGCTTTTCTGTTTAAAATAAAATATCGGCCTAATGCCGATAGATTTATTCTTTTTCTGCACAATGAACCTCCACAATACCAAGATCACCGAAATCTGCTTTGAAGGAATCGCCGACCGCCGCTGGTACCAATCCTGTACAGGTGCCTGTACTGATTATTTCTCCTGATTTGACCCCGTCACCAAGTCTCGACAGATGATTGACAGCCCATTCCAATACCGTGAGGGGATCACCCAGAACATTCCTGCCTGTACCGTTGGCAACACCTATGCCGTTCTTGAACAAGCAAATCCTGTGTTCCTTAAGGTTGGTCTCGCGCCAGTCCCCGTATTCGCTACCGGCAATCCATTCCGAGTTTGCAGACATGTCGCTGGTGAGCGCGATGACACCTTGAGCTTCGAAGCCACCTTCGTACCGACATGCGACAATTTCCAACGCCGGGATGAGAGAACGCACAGCGTCGAGTATTTCGTCGCGTTTGTAGGTTTCATCGCGCGAAGGGAGGTCTTGCCCCATTCGAAAAGCAAATTCGCTTTCAATCTGAGGATGAAAAGACTCGAAAATGGGCACCGAAGAACCGCTTTTAAAACAGTATTTATCAAACATGCGTGCTGTAATTGGCTCATCCGTCCCGAACAAGAATTGAACATCATTGCTGGTAGCTCCAACTTTCCAACCAGCTGGTGTAAGATTTGATTGAGATATTATTTCTCTCTGGACTTCGTAAGCATCATCAATTGACGTTAATAATCCACCTATTATCCTCGGGATTGGAGTTCCAGAAACACGAGCACGATGTAATTCTTGAGCTACTCTTGAGACGATTGTCATCATGAAGCTTCACAATTCAATTTGATAACATCTGAAACTTAACAGGCCCAATTTGCAGCGGTAGCAGTGAGCGATCCTCTAAAAATCACTACATAAGTTAACACGATATTGGCTGTATTGATGATTTAATCAAGAGACGGGCTGACTCGGATGCAAACTCATAAGAAAGCGCTCTCTGAATCTCCCGCATCGATCCCATCAAAGTAATCAATCCGTCAAATCACAGGGCAGATTAAATCAGTCATCAAACAGCGCCGCATCAAGAGTGTTTACGGAGTTGGCTCTTTGCGCGCATTGACCGCTAAATCAGCAACGGCAAGTCCGGCCGCATCTCGGTCGTTTGCCAAATTGGCAACTAGTTTCCGGTTTCGCTTCAAAAAAGAAAAGGATGTCGAAAACTGAGTTTGTTGGTCTTTTAAAGGTTGGTACTAGGAAGGCATTTAATATCAATATTTTAGAGTATATTCTTGATTCTAGCGGGCGCCACCGGAAGCCAGTTGGCTGAAAGTCAGTCAATCGACCCAGTGAATCAACTTTAAGATCTGGATGCCGCCGCGTGTAACCGACGCGTTGTGGGGCGGGCCGCTTTTCGAATAGCTGCTGATAGTCTTCCCGTAGGTCAAAACGAAGCAATGATCGCGGTGACTTTCTATCTGCCTCCGAAGAGGGTGGAGGGCGTGAAGCCAACCCAAATCAAGCGGTCTTGTCCCTTAGTTCGTTTGTGGACCGGCGCTTTGTTTGCTCAACCTTCCCCCGACACAAGTGCCAGCAGTTTGGCTCTGGCGGGAGCGCTCTCATCCAAGAGATCGCGTGACGTGGAAATCAGCGTCACGACGGCTTCAGGCTGACGATGGAGGTCGAGTATCGGGGCTGCAAGGGCAAACAGTCCAGGAATGAAATTTTGGTCTGCTGTCGCAACCCCAGCCTTGCGGACCGAGGCGCGGATATCCTTATAGTCTTTGAGCTTTAAGCCCGGCGCCTCTTCAGCAACAACATCGCGCAGTAAGCGGTCCGGCATATGGGCCATAAAGGCGTGTCCTGTGGCTGACCGCGTGACGGGAAGAACAGAGCCGAGACCCAGCATCGCCACAAGCGGTATCGTCCCTCTTTCCCATCGCACGACCGTCGGTCCTCGGTTCCCCCAAACGGCGAGAAGTGCCGTCAAACCGGTCTCTTCTACAAGTAAGGGCAGTGCATCGGCAGCTTGATTGACCGTATCTAATCTGGAGAGAGCCGCTATTCCGATTTCGGCCGCAAGGGTGCCCAGGTCATAGCTGCCATTACGCCGCTGTGAGACCATTCCTGTCTCGACGAAGCTCGCCAGGTAGCGATGAACTTTGGCCGCAGGCATATCGACCTCTGACGCAAGGTGAGAGAGCGGCATAGGTCCAGGATATCGAGCGAGCGCCGATAGAAGCCTGATTGCAACTTCAACAGACTGTACGCCGCGGCCCCGGTTTGTGTTTTCATCCTTCATAGTGCCGTTCCAGGAGCGCCCGTATCCCATCCGGTATGTCGATCTTTGAGAGCCTTCCTTGATCGTCGCTGGTGATGCATACCCGGTTCTCATGCCCTTCCGCAACACGCTGATCTGTCGTTGAAAAGCGATAGCGCACGGTGAATCCCGACCTTCCGAGCCTGGTGATACACGCGGTTACTACCAGCTCATTCCCGTGGCTTACCGGGGCATGAAACTGAGCGCCCACATCGATAAGCGGTGTTGCATGGATCCCGAAGCCGGGGAGAGAGTTCTGATCGAAGCCGAGGCTTCTCGTCATTTCATGAAAGACCGAGTCCATCCAACGGAAATAATTTGGATAAAAGACGATCCCGGCAGCATCGCAATCGCCCCAATCAACATGTCGCGTTGATTCAAAACTCATCATTTCTCCCCCTTTTAGCAAAAATCCTTGACTTACGTAATACGTAATGAGTTACGTATTATAATATTTCAAACGCATCCAGGGAGGAGATGATGCGGGTTAACGTGTTGGGCGCGGGCCCTGCCGGTCTTTATGCGGCAATCCTTTTGAAGCGCCTCAAACCTGATATCGCGCTGAGGGTGTTTGAACAGAATCCGCCTAACGCCACTTTCGGTTTTGGTGTCGTTTTTTCGGACACCGCATTGGATTTTCTGCGCGCCGATGATGCGGAGACGGCTGATCTTATCGAGCCTGCGATGAAACGCTGGACGGATATCGTCATCAATCACAAGGGCGAGCGCATCGCTATCGATGGTATCGGATTTGCCGGCATTGGCCGACTCGAACTCATTAATCTTCTTCAGAAGCGGGCATCCGAACTTGGGATTGCGGTCGAGTACAATAAGAGGATCGACAACCTGGACAGCCTTCCAACAGCCGATCTCGTCATTGGTGCCGATGGGCTCAACAGCCTCGTCCGGGGATCCGACCCGGGTGCGTTCGGTGAGAAAATCGAAGATCTCAACAATCGGTTCGTTTGGTACGGAGCGGACCGGGAGTTCGATGCCTTGACCCAGAGTTTCATTGAAACCGATGTGGGCCCAATGAACGCCCACCATTACGCTTACGCTCCCGGGCGGGCAACGTTCATCGTTGAATTGGATGCAAAGACGTTTAATCGGTCGGGCTTTGCAGACATGGACGAGCCCGATTATCGTGCTGCATGCGAGCGTTACTTTGCAGACCAGTTGGACGGCGCATCGCTGATTGCCAACAACTCCCACTGGCGGCGTTTCCCAAATCTATCTTGCGCGACCTGGTACGCACATAATCGGGTTTTGGTTGGGGATGCGCTTCACACAGCACACTTCTCGATCGGCTCGGGTACGCGGTTGGCCCTTGAAGACGTTATCGCACTCGTACGCGTCTTGCGTGAGGCTGACTGGAATGTCGGAACCGCTCTTCCTGCTTATCAAGCAGCCCGCCAGCCAGTTCTTGAGAAAATCGTTTCGGCGGCGAACACCTCAGCCCGGTGGTACGAGGATTACGCAAAACACATGGAATTGGAGCCCTGGAATTTTGCTCTCAGCTACATCCGCCGTGCCGGCAGGTTGGATGCAAGCCGTTTGCGGCGGATGGCGCCGGTGTTTTCAGGCAATCTTGAGGCTCAAGGGATAGATCTGGAGGCAGCATGATGGACGTGACCCCTCAGGCGCTTGCCGACTATGTCGGCTTTCAGGTTGCAGAGGATTACAACGCCTCGCGCCTTTTATGGGATAACTTGGATAATCATGCGGATCGTCCAGCGGTTTTGCACGATAGTGGTATCTGGACCTACCAATTTCTCGTCGAGGAGGCCGCCCGGATCGGGAATGCGCTTTTGAGCGCAGGTGTCTTACCTGGCGAACGTGTTTTGCTCTTCATGGATGACGAGCCTGCTTATCCGGCCGCCATAATGGGGGCAATGAGAGCCGGTCTTGTGCCGATGCTCATCAACACGCTCTCGCCGGAAGAACTGATCCGTTTCTATCTGGAGGACAGTGGTGCTGTCGCCGCCATTGTTTCATCCGATTTTTTGGCGCTCTTCAATTCTGAAGTGATGGATGGAACGAAGTGCCGGACTGTCATGGATGCGGGAAGACGCCCCTGGGTAGACCAGCCCGTTGATCTCCCCGAACATCCAACGAGACGGCAAGACATGGCGTTCTGGATGTATTCGAGCGGGTCGACCGGTAAGCCCAAAGGTGTGGTCCACAAACACGAGGATCCCGCCTATATCGCTCAAACCTATGCAAGGAGTGTTCTTGAAATAGGTCCGAGCGACATCTGTTTTTCCGTCCCGAAGATCTTTTTCGCCTATGGCTTCGGAAACGCTGTAGTGTTTCCGATGAGTGTGGGTGCGGCGTCCGTTTTGTTATCGGGGCGCCCGACACCCGATCGGTGTTTCGATCTGATCGAACGCTACAAGCCGACGGTGTTTTTTGCTTTGCCAACGCTTTACACGGCATTGGCACGCGATCCGTCCGCAAAGGGTGCGGATCTATCCTCTGTTCGCCTCTGCATTTCTGCCGCAGAGGTATTGTCTGCCGAGATCGCACGCGCCTGGCAAGACCGGTTTGGCCATCTCATTGTCGAGGGGTTGGGCTCTACCGAGATGCTTCACATTTATCTGTCGAACGACACTACAGCCCAAAAACACGGCTCAGCGGGTCGGGTGGTTGACGGTTTTGCGGTCAGGTTGATAACGCCCGATGGACATGAGGCGGAGATCGGCGAAGAGGGCGTGATGCAGGTTATGGGCTTGTCTGGCGCTGAGTATTACTGGAACCGGCCCGACAAGACATCGGAAACCATGAAGTCCGGTTGGCTCGACACGGGCGATCGTTTCATTCGTGATGAAGACGGTTTTTACTTCTTTCGAGGGCGGGCGGACGATCTCGTCAAAGTTTCCGGCCAGTGGGTCTATCCGCTGGAGATCGAACTGGCGTTAAATGAGCATCCGAAAGTAATCGAATCCTGTGTTCAGGCGATTGATTTGCCGGACGGTCGCCAAACGATTGCGGCATGGGTCGCGCTTCACGATGGTGGGGCTGCCGAAGAAGATCTCATCCAAGAATTGCAGGCCTATGCCAAGGCCGCTTTGCTGCCGCACAAATACCCGCGAAAGGTGATGATTCTCGATAGCCTGCCAAAGACGGGGACCGACAAGATCGACCGACAAGCGCTTCGGCGGTTTGAAATCGTTCACTAGGGGCGATGGGCTTAACAAGCATTGCGCCCCCACCAACAGGAGACAGTATGATCCGCTATGGCGCGAGTGCACGGCCTCTTGGCTATAAAGAGGTTGCACTGACGAGCGCGCCCTTCAATTACCCTTACGGATAGTAACGCGAAGCGCTTGAGACGGTATGCGAGACCGAAAACCGGGGGTTCTGCTACGGCCTGAAGATCCGATATGTCAATCGGGGAAACAGCGGTTGCGCAATGGCGCCCATTGGTAAGTGTCAGTAGCTTTTGTGAATGGCAGGGTCGCATTCGAAGTCTGGCGCATATGGTTGCGCTGGACATCCTCCGTTTAAGCAGACTGCGTTAGAGAACCGGCCCGACGCGTCCTGAAATGAGGATTTGGACAAGCGTCCTCGACACGCATTCTGTCGGGTTGGGTTTTGCTTATCGTGTTGGAACTCAACAAGAAGCCGCCGAGATTGTGGTGTTGGCTATTGTCTGAACGCTTATGTGTGAAAAAGCATCTAATCAGTTATGACTATTTGACCGAACATAACGTCTGCTCTAAATTATGAGTAAATTACTCAAGATTAGAACCGTTCTATTTTAGAACGGCTCCAAACTGCTTGGGAAAATTTTGTCAGTTGCTTTGATAGAGGGAGTAAAGCAAATGAGAACGAGATCCGTTTTGGCCGCTGGGGCAATTGTATGTGCAGCCCTGTCTGTACCTACAATCAGTCGATCGGCAGCAACGCCTGAGAGTGTTCTCGGTCATTATTCAGATATAGCACTGGCAAAATACGAAGACTCGCTTGCAACAGCACGCGATCTCAAGACGGCAGTCGAGACCTTCCTGCAAACACCGAGCGCAAGCAATCTGGAAGCGGCGAGAACCGCGTGGATTAGAGCGCGGGTCCCCTACCAGCAGACGGAAGTTTACCGGTTCGGAAACGCAATCGTGGACGAGTGGGAAGGGCGTGTGAACGCTTGGCCGCTCGACGAAGGTCTGATTGATTACGTTGATGTGAGTTACGGCACAGAGAGCGACGAGAATACGCTCTATACAGCCAATATCATTGCGAACCCGAAGATCACCGTTAATGGTGAACCGGTCGACGCAGCGAGCATAACACCGGCACTGCTTCAGAGTTTGAATGAAGCGGGTGAAATCGAAGCAAACGTCACGACCGGTTACCACGCGGTTGAATTTCTTCTGTGGGGTCAGGATCTCAATGGAAATGGGCCGGGGGCGGGGAACCGTCCATTCACCGATTTCAGTCTTTCCGACTGCACGAACGGAAGTTGTGAGCGGCGCCGCGCTTATCTCCAGGCAGCAACGGATCTCCTCATCAGCGATCTTGAAGAAATGGTTGCGAACTGGACGTCCAACGGTGATGCCCGCACCGCGCTTTTGAGCGACACCAATGCGGGTCTGTCGATCATCCTTACCGGAATGGGATCATTGTCTTACGGTGAATTGGCCGGTGAGCGGATGAAACTCGGGCTTCTATTGAACGACCCCGAAGAAGAGCATGATTGCTTCGCAGACAACACGCACAACAGCCATCTCTACAATTCGGTCGGCATACGCAATGTCTATCGCGGTGAATACCGCCGTCTTGATGGCTCTTTGGTAAGTGGACCGTCAATTGCGGACCTCGTCTCTGCGACGGACAATGGGGTAAACACCGAGCTTTTGAATAAACTCGACGTTACCATCGCGGCGATGGAAACAATGGCGGAGCGCGCCGAAACCGTCGAAGCCTATGACCAAATGATCGGGGAGGGAAACACCGAAGGCAATGCTGTCGTCCAGGCTGCGATTGATGCTCTGGTCGATCAAACACGTTCTATTGAACGTGCCGTTGCCGCCCTCGCACTCGACACAATCGAGTTTGAAGGATCGGACAGCCTCGACAATCCAAACGCGGTTTTCCAGTGATTGGACCCTTCGCTTGAAACGCGCAACATCGAAGGAGATAGGCGAGGGATGTCGACTACGGTAGCCCTTAAGGTGTTGGCCTGCTGTCTGCTTTTTAAAGCAGCAATGATTGCGCAACCCGGAAGCCACGAACTCTTGGGTGACTTCAAGCGGATTGATTTATCGCAAGAAGATCTGAAGCGGGTGAAGGCTGTGACGTCTCCCACCGGCGATTTCTCGAAGGCGGAAGTCTACGAGGCTTCGCAGGGCGGCGCCGGAACTAATCGGTCCATAATGAACCGCAATGCGTTTTCGCAAAGTGCAGACAACCTGACTTTCGAACAGGAAGAGCAGTTCAAGCTTGGCAATGCGCTTTTTCGTAAGCTTTGGGTGTCATCCCCATCCTCCACACAGGCTTCCGATGGACTGGGGCCATTGTTTAACGCCCGAGCATGCCAAAGCTGTCATCTAAAGGACGGGCGCGGGCATCCCCCGGAAGGCGATCCGGATTTCACGTCGATGCTCTTCCGTTTGGCGCGACCGGCGGTATCCGATGCTGAGAAGGAAGCCATTCGGACGCTTGCAAAACTGAATATTCCCGACCCGGTCTATGGTGGTCAGATTCAGGATGCCGCGATCCAGGGCCTCGCGGGTGAGGGTAATGTCTTCATTCAGTATGAAGAGCGGATCTTCGAATTTCCCGATGGCGAGACCGCATCCTTGCGAAAACCGACCTACGCAATGACCGATCCTGGATACGGGCCGCTTCATCCTGAAACGACACTCTCCCCGCGCATCGCTCAACAAATGATCGGTCTTGGCCTGATCGAAGCCATCCATCCGGCCGATATCATGGCAAGGCATGATCCCGACGACCGCGATCAAGACGGGATTTCCGGCAAGGTATCGGTCGTTCGAGCGCCCGATGGTTCGTTGACGATTGGCCGCTTCGGCTGGAAAGCGTCGCAACGCAGTCTGGAAAGCCAAAACGCAGCCGCATTCAAAGGTGATATCGGGATTTCGTCACCACTCAATCCTGAGCATTATGGTGACTGCACGGAAGCCCAGCCAGCCTGCCTCAGCTTACCTAATGGTGCCCAGGTTCGACTTGGGGGTACGGAAGCCCCTGATCCCGTCCTGGAACTCGTTACCTTCTACACGGCAAACCTGGCGGTACCGGCTAGGCGCGATGTCACAGATCCGCAGGTCTTGCGCGGAAAGGAAATGTTCTATGGATCCGGATGCGTCGCCTGTCATACGCCGAAATTCGTGACAAGCCGCGACGCTCCCCAGAAGGAGCACCGCTTTCAATTGATCTGGCCCTATTCGGATTTCCTTTTGCATGACATGGGAGAGGGGCTTGCGGACAATCAACCGGTCGGATCGGCAAGCGGACGCGAATGGCGCACGGCGCCATTGTGGGGGATTGGTCTCACCGAGGCTGTAAACGGTCACACGTTCTTCCTGCATGACGGCCGCGCGCGCAACCTGACCGAAGCAATCCTGTGGCATGGCGGCGAGGCGGAAAGCGCGCGTGACGCCTTCGCTGCCCTTCCCAGGGAAGACCGGCAGGCTCTCATACGTTTTCTGGAAAGCCTGTGATGAAGATCCTTCGCTATAGCCTCGTACTTACTTTTTTTGGCGCCACGGCTGCCGGGGCTCAGACGGGTTTGATCGCAGAGCGTGATCCTTTTTATCTGCACGCAGCTGAGCGCAGCATTACCGAATATATCCAACCTGCTTTCCGTCAATTTGAAGTCTCAACGAACACGCTTGCACAGACCCTGGATGATGCTTGTGGAGATTGGAAAGCAGACAGTCCTGAAGTGATTGGCGCCGCTTTTCGCAGTGTCGTGCAGGATTTCGGTCGGATCGAAATCCTGACTTTTGGCCCGCTTGTCGAAGACAATCGGTTTGAACGATTGTTCTTCTGGCCGGACCGAAAGGGTCGGGCGCTGAAGCAAATCCAGCGGGTTCTTGCCGCGCAGGACCCAAGCGTTACGGATCCGCATGCGCTGGCTCAGAAGAGCGTGGCGCTTCAAGGGCTTCCGGGACTTGATTTTCTTCTTTACGGCAATGCGCTCTCAGATCTTAGCGATGACCCGTTTCGCTGTTCGTTTGCTGTCGCGGTCTCGAAGAACATTCACTCGATCTCCAAGACGTTGAGAATTGAATGGGAGCGGCCGGATGGATTTATCGAGGCACTCCTTAATCCATCGTCGGAGAATGCTCTCTTTAGAACACCCAAAGAGACGGGTAGGGAGTTCTTCGAAGTCCTCGTCAATGGTGTCGAGCGTATCAAACTCTTGAAGCTTGAAGCCGCGCTTGGAGCATCGGTCGAAAAAGCCCGTCCGAAACGAAGCGCTTTCTGGCGAAGCGGTCTCGCGCTCGCGCTAATCAGAAGCAACATGATGGCTTTGTCCGATTTCGAACAGGTCGCCGGTTTTCTGACCCTTCTGCCATCCGACAAGGAATGGATGATCAACGCTTCCCGATTTGAATACAAGAACGCAATCGGCGCAATTGATCAGGTTGATCAACCCATTATCGCCGCAGCCGCCGATCCCGGTCTCCACGGCAAACTGAGCTTTGCCGGCGTTGTGATGGGTAATTTGCAGACCCTCTATGAAGATCAGGTCGGGCCAGTCCTAGGGCTTCGGGCCGGTTTCAATGCGTCCGACGGAGATTGATAATGAAAGCGTCCGGGATCGGCAGGCGAACATTTCTAAAGGGTGCAGGCGTTCTCTTTGCTTCCGCTCTCGCCGAGAGACAGGCTGTCGCTCTATCGCGCTCCGATATGGTCTTTGCCGCAACGTGCCGTCGACCTGACGGACGCTATGGCGCGGTCCTGCTCAACGATGCGTTCGAAGTGATAAGAGAAATCCCGCTTCCGGATCGCGGACACGATGTGACTTTCAACCGTCAAACGGGTGATGCGGTCATCTTTGCTCGCAGGCCCGGTAACTTCGCAATTGTCTTTGATTGTAAAAAACTGTTGGAGCCAAGAACAGTCCTTGCGCCGGAAGGCCGCCACTTCTACGGGCATGGCGTCTATTCGCCGGACGGGAAACTTCTTTACGCCACCGAAAACGATTTCGAAGCAGCCGAGGGAAAGATTGGCATTTATGATGCAACAGACGGCTATCGGCGTATCGGAGAGATATCCAGCTTTGGCATCGGGCCGCATGATGTTGTTTTGACCCCTGACGGGCGCCACCTTGTGATCGCCAATGGCGGGATTGAAACGCATCCCGATTTCGGTCGAGCCAAACTTAATATTCCTTTGATGGAACCGTCCATTGTTTTCGTGGACCGTGATACGGGCACCCTTATCGAGCGCCACCAGCCGCCTCAAAACCTCCATAAGCTCTCGTTGCGGCATCTCGCAATCACTTTTGAGGGACAGGTCATCTTTGGAGCGCAATATGAGGGACCGGCTCATGATCACCCACCTTTGACAGGGAGGCTAGCGCTTGGCGATGAGATCCGTTTCTGGGATTGTCTCTCCGACACCGCCTGTCAGCGCCGAAACTACATCGGTTCTGTTGCCATAAGCCGCGATGGCGTGGCAGCAGCCCTTTCCGCTCCGCGTGACAATGCATTTGCCCTGATATCGATCGTCGACGGGACCGTTCTTCGGTCTGACAGGATACTGGGCGTTTGCGGTGTTGCAGCAGACCGTATGGGGTTCGTTGCCAGCAGCGATACCGGTTATCTCGATTCTCTTCACAACGGATCGCACGTGGCCCGGCACGGGATTGCTTTTGACAATCACTTGTCGGTGACAACGCTCTAATCCAGAGGCCAGGCCAATGACTGAAAATCCCGACAAGAACAAACAAATGCCCGGGGCATCCGCTTTGGCCCGCGATAGCGTTAAACGGCTAAATACAAGAGATCTGATCGGGTCGGGAAATGAAGTCCTGATCGAACACGAGAATGTCGATTACCGATTGAGGATCACGTCAAACGGCAAACTCATCCTGACAAAGTAGCGGTCTGTACCCTTAGGGTAGTCTGAGCAGTAACGCGATCAGAGAAACCGCATGCGCTTTTTGGGCTTTGATGTTTCTGGTGGGGGGAGAAGGACAACGAGCGCCGTGCAGGCTTCGATCAAGGACTGACCGGCAACACCTTCGCATAACATCATTGCCTGTGTCTGGGCTGCCATAGGGTCACCGTGCCGCAAGGCCTGAATTGTCTTGATCGCCCGCATTTCCATATCTGTGATCTCTTCCCGACAACACGGACAGGTAGGATTGGTGAATTTGAAGACGGTTGTCCGGGCGTGCTTGAGGGTGCGGAGAAGATTGATGATCGAGTAGGCGATGACCGGTCCACTCGCATGTCCAAACGCTCTAACCGTTTCGTCGAACGCGACCTCCCAGGCCTGGCTTGGCGGATGCGTATACGACGTGCAAAAAAAACGCATAGCCGTGAGAACGTTCTTGTCGACGTCATCCAAGCCCAGGTCGTCAACAAACAGGCGACCCGGAAGAGGTTCCATGCGCTTCTTGCACGGTGTTCCATCCCCCTTGGTTTGTCCTTTGGGTGTTTCGTTCTTGTTTATCTTCTTGCGCGGAAACGGGGTGCCCATGGTTTTAGCCTTTCACGAGATATAAATGAGAAGACTGCGGTTCTTCTTCTGATTGCGCTTTCTCCAAACCGGACGGCGCAATGGTGTTTGCTTGTGACGTTTCCTTTTCCAGATGGGCTTTGGAGCCTTCGACAACCGTGCATTCCGGAAGGATCTCCAGCATGCAATCGCGAAAAAGGTCATAAAAGCCGGGTATCAGCCCGTCTCCGTTTTGTGCCGCGAGGCGATGCATTTCAAGCAAACGATCGTACCGTCCATTCATACTGTATCCTTGCCTTTATGAATTGGGACCGGATTGAAGCCCCCGCTCCATCCGGTCCCGACTTTTGCAGGTTGGCCGAGGGGGTGTCCCGAGATGAGAATCCATCGCGGAGATAACCACCCTGCAAAGGTGTGCTTCGTTTTTTCAGTACAGAAGGCCGCTAAGCCCATGAAAGAAAAGGCCTTTAATAGGCTATCCCTTTACGGAGCTTCGTTTGAAAAAGCCAAAGCGTCACGGTCTCCTGAACTGGACCTTAAAGGCATCTGGCTTGCGGTGGCTGGCGCGTCCTTTAATATGAGTAAATTACTCATAATTATTCTTGAGCGCAAGCCCCGTAATTGTCCGGGTGCGTGGGAAGCGATCGCAGTTGCAGATATTGCGGCAGAGCCGCTAAGAAACCCAGTGAGTCAGTTTCAGGATATGGATGCCGCCGAGTGTAAGCGAAGCTTTGCGGAACCGGGCTGGTGCGGCGTAGCCTTTAAGTGACCGCGTTTTGACGCGTAGGTTCTAGAATGAGTACGGTTCGATCACACGGTATTTTTGGGCTGGAAGAAAAACTCCTGTTGTGAATGAATTTAACTCCCTCGCGGATTTCTTAGACAAAGCTTGGCAGCTCTTGGGACGCGGGGTTGCAGACCGTCGTGCACCTTCCCGACACCCCACTTTCGCGACTGTGTCGCCAAGAGGCGATCCGGAAGCGCGAACTGTCGTTTTGAGGGCCGCTGATCGTGAAATGGCAACGCTTGACGTTCATACGGATACAAAAAGTGCAAAGTTTGAAGCCCTAAAAAAGTATCCCGCCGCCGAATTGCACATCTGGGAGCCGAAACCGCGAATTCAGATCCGACTGCTTACCGAGGTGGAGCTACTCACGGAAGCCATAACTCTGTCTGCCTGGGATAAAGTACCGCCAAAATCCCGCGACTCGTACGGAATTGAACCTGCACCGGGCAGCGCAATTGCGGGTGCCTTCGAATATACGAAGACGCCTGATCAATCCCGATTTTCGGTGCTCCGTTGCTCTGTGAAATCCATCGATTTGCTTCATCTCGGCGATCAACATCAGCGTGCGAAGTATCTACGATCTGACAATTGGCAGGGGACGTGGCTCGCGCCTTGAATTTGGTCAGTCGCGATTGCCTACCGGCTCAAGTTTTCTTCGTTTGCCGGTGGTCACAAACCGAAACGTGACGCACTCGCTGGGTTTAGCTCCCGATAACTGTCGTTGGTCGGTCACGCGGCAAAACCTTTGGGCGACGAGCATCCATCGTCATTGCTCAGAAACAGCGGGCAACGAGGTAAGCGTCAGGATTTCATAATCGATGGGTGATCGGACTTCGGAACGGCAAGTGACACGAATTCAGAAGACGCAAGATCGTGTCGCGGCAGTCATGAAACAACTTCAACGCTCCAAAGCTGCATGATCTCTGGTGTGCTATCGAACGGCAAAACACCCACGATTTGGTTCGATGGCAAACGGGAGGATGTGAGTGAAATGCGGGAAAAAGCCAAGGAAATTGCTTCTGGGATGAGTGCACTTCGCGCCTTTTGATTTTCGGTTAAGGGATGGATGAGCGGCACCCTCTGTCCTAGGTATTGAGTTATCGGAATTAAGCGGAGGCCGCTTCCTAATGCTTGCTCGTCGTTCATTCATTGCACTCATGGTGTCAGCCGGACCTATTATCGCAAGCAAAGGCGTCGCAGCGAATACCCGAATGATCATTCTCGACGATTTCAGTCATCCAAAAGCTATCGCCAAGAATGGAAATGCTTGGCGTTACGTCGCCGACACTGTCATGGGCGGGATCTCGAAAGGGCAGATGGAGAAAACCGTTTTAGACGGTCGTCCGGCGTTGCATTTGACCGGCGCGGTGAGGTTGGAAAGCAATGGCGGGTTCGTTCAAATGGCTTTGGACGTTTCAACGGTCGATGTTTTGAGACAGGGCGAAGAGATCGTTGCGATCGAATTGGACACATTGGGGAACAATGAGGAGTACAATTTGCATTTGCGCACCGGCGACTTAAACCGCCCGTGGCAGTCGTATCGTCAAAGTTTTGTGGCCGCTCCGCAATGGACCACGCAAACATTCAATATTTCAGGTTTTACGGCCTATAGGACCCAAGCGCCGCTCGACATCCGAAAATTGCGCAGCCTCGGCATCGTTGCCATTGGTCGGAAATTTGAAGCAGATATCGCAATCAGCGGCTTGCGGTTGATCACCAGACTATAAGCGGCGCAGATCGAATAAGTCGCGGACATGGAACTTGCCGACGGCTACCTTTTCCCGGAAAGCGATACAAAATGAACAAAGGGTGCGGCCCTTGTTTTTCGACGCGTTTCTGAGGTTGAACTTGAATTTGAATGCGACGCTGTGATTTCCCTAAAGCGAATATCAAGGGACAGTTTTTTCAAACACTGAAGTCGCGAAAAGCGCCATTTCATTTGGGCTAGGCCATTGTTCGTATAGGTGTGTCGTCCGCTGTGGCGGCGCATTGACTACCAGGTTGGTGGGTCAATTCTCAAGTTTCCGGCTGGAAACGGCCACTTTGGTTCCGCGCCATCCATAAGGATTGGAAAGCGCAGACGCTGCGCAGGACCCCAACTTGTCAATTCCTTATCCTCGGAACGATCTTCCGGCGTTTCTACGATATCCGTACCGGTAAAGTCGCGGGCTGCTTTCGACATCAGCAATGCGGCGGTTCCTGCCAGGGACAAACGGGCAGACAGAATCGCCCCAGTTTCATTGCGAACCCTGATCGCGTGCAAAATGGCCGCTGCCATCAGATAGCCTGTCGCATGATCAAGGGCTTGCATCGGCAGGGGGACGGGGTGCGCCGCTTTTTTTCGGACCATGCCTTCATGGGCAATCCCGCAACTCATTTGTACCAAGCTGTCAAATCCGCGTCGATCGGCCCAGGGACCGTTCAGTCCATAGGCACAAAGGCCGACGTCAATGACATGTGGCGCGATCGCGCGCAGACGCTCTGGATCGTAGCCCAACCCGCTTAGGGCACCGGGCCGGTATCCGTGAACTAGAACATCTGCTTGGGCGAGGAGACCGTGAAAGGTTTGCCGATCCTCTGACTGTGTCAGATCCAGACCCGCCCGCCTTTTGCCAAGTGTGACCTCTGGTTCCACCGCCGGCTCATTCCACCACGGCGGATCGATCCGCAGAACTCGCGCGCCGTACCCGGCCAAAAAACGGGTTGCGACCGGTCCGGCGAGCACACGTGTGAGATCCAGCACTTTCAGACCTTGCAAGGCCACTTTCGATTTGCATTCCCCAGTATGATGCCAGGCAATTAGAGGATCTTTTGCGACTGCTTGCCCCTGCGCCATTGCCGCCCATTCGGCCATGCAATGCATTGCCGCCGCAGCCCCATTTTCCGCAATTATGGCGCCTTCCAATTCCGATTTGTGCCACGTGCTTACGGCCGTTCGAACAGCTTGTTTGTCGGCGGCACACTTCAGCACGCGCAAAGCTGACTCTCGATGGTGCGGGGCATTGGTGTGAAGCCGTATCCATCCGTCCGAGGTTTGATAGGCCCCTGCAACGGGATCCCAGAGATCCGGCAAGACCCATCCCTGTGGCCGCACTGTCATACCGAACCAAAGTGATGCGAGGCGCCGGTCAATGACGATGTTACGCGCACTCGTCAGTGCCGCAAGTTGTGTTGCTGCCGCCCGCATTGTGGAGACTGCTAGGTCCGTCACAGGAAAACAAGACGGTAATTCGGCAGTGCCAGACTCAATCACCTGAACGGCTGCCGGATCAGAAAAAGCAAGATGCTCTTCGATTTGAGACAGGAATGTTTTGGCCATGAATGCTCCATTGATGTGCGTGGCCAGAGTGCAATTCCTTGATCGAGAGTAAATCTTGATCAATATAATCAATATGAAAAGGGACGATTGGATTGACGCAAACGCGGCCTGTGCGTTGCTGGGCGTTAAGGCTCAGACGCTTTATGCTTATGTTTCCCGGCACAGCATTCGCCTAAAGGCCGACCCGAGTGATGCTCGGCACAGCTTGTATTTCCTGCCCGATTTGGATCGCTTGCTCCGCCTGAACCGTCGTCCCCGTGCGCGGGCAGATGTTGCTCAGGCGGCCATTCGGTGGGGTGATCCGGTTTTGGTCACGTCCATTTCTGAAGTCCGCGCTGGGACGATCTGGTTGCGGGGACATGCAATTGAAGACTGTGCACAGCAGATGACCCTGGAAGATGCTGCTGCGCTTCTGTGCGACTTTGATCATGTTGTCCTTCCGGAAACGCGGGTCCGGATTTCAGGGACGTCGCCATTCGCGCGGGCGATGAAAGCTCTTGCGGATGAGGCGGATAGCGCACCGTCGCTTGCCGATAGAGACCCGTCAGATATTTCCGTCGATGTTGGGCGGGCTCTTTCTTTGGTGACCAATGCCTGTTTGGCAGAACCGCTGTCAGGGCCTGTTCATAAACGGATTGGAGCCAAATGGGGCCTCACGCCACAAACGTCCGATGTTATCCGGCAAGCGTTGGTTTTGTTGAGCGACCATGAACTTAACCCATCGACATTTGCTGTACGCGTTTGCGCGTCGACTGGTGGAAGCCTTGCTGCCGCATTGCTTGCCGGTGTCGCAACCTTAAGCGGCCCACGCCACGGCGGTGTAAGGCCCTTTGCCAGCGAGGCATTGCATGCGGCACTTGAGGATCGATTGGAGCCGTTTCTGGAAAGAAATGCCGAGCAGCCGCCCTATTCATTTGGATTTGGCCACCCTCTCTATCCCGCTGGCGACCCCAGAGCGATCTATCTTCTCAACCTCCTTCCGCAGAATTCACCAATCGTTCAAGCTGTAGACAAAGCGTCCAAGCGACTCTCGCTACCTGCAAATATCGACACCGCATTGGCCGCAGCTCTTCGTCACTTCGAATGGCCAGATGACGCGGTCGCTACGATTTTTTCGGTTGGCCGAACGGCGGGTTGGGCCGCGCATGCAATTGAACAGGCCTTGAGCGGCACGATGATCCGGCCACGCGCCAAATACCAGGGGAAGTCCATTAAATCCGATATTCGACTCAGCGAAACGAAAAGGGAATTGTAAAAGATAGTTGTCGGCTCGAAGCACCGCTTGGCGGTTTGCCGAAGGGGGCGGCGCGTTTCACAGCCCGCATTGCGGCACTGTCGACCTTTTTGTCGCCGCTTGAGCTGACGACACGCGCGGTGGACATGCCTCCGGATTTCGTCAAGCGGAACGCAATCACCACACGCCCTTCGCCGACACGCCCCGGTTTTTTGGAGAGGATCCGGGCGCGGACTTTTCGCGCGTAAGCATTCATTTCGCCCTTGCGGGCCTTACTCTTACCGCCACCACCGGCTCTAGCGCCTGCCTGCCCGTCGCGGTTGGATCCTTGCCGGGCCGCCTGCCGTTTCGGCGGTGTCTTTGCTTTCCGAACTGTCTTCTTAGGTTTGGATTTGGTTTCAGTAATCTTTTTGCGTGGCGGTTCTTTCGGTACAGCCTTGACCGGTTCAAGAACACGCTCAGGCTTAACAGGTTTCGGGGGAAGCGCTACCAATCTCTGTAAAGGCTTGGTTTCTTCGATCCGCATTATTTTCTTTGTAGAAGTCTCTTGTTTAAGCGGCTTCTTCGAGGTTTCAACTGCAGCCACTGGGACGACCGGTGCTGCGCGGATTGCGGTCAATCGCTGCAGCTTCGTAGGTTGTTGAACCGGTTCGATCCTGTCGGGCTGCGGTGGTACGGCTTCCGCGACCTCCAAGGGCGCAACACGCGGTGTCACCGAACTCACCGTTTCCAACGAGACTGGCTCGACTTCGTTGAGAACAGGTTCTGAAACTTCCCGTACCGGCGTTTCTTTTTCGACTTCCTGAACGGTCTTGCTGCCGAGAACGCTCGCAACGCTGCCGGAAACGGACACAAGGCTTCCCGCAGGCGGGCTTTCTTCGCCATCACGAACCGCATCGAACCCGAAGAAGAGTGCAGCGTGAAAACCGACCGCAATCAGACCTGCGAAAGACCAACGCATAGCGCTTATCATCGTCCGCCTCCACGCTGGGTCATGATCGAAACATCCGTGACATCGAGGGCTCTCAAGGCTTCTATCACCTTCAGCGTTTCTATTGCATCGGCCCTGTGATCGGCAATCAGAATAAATGGCTGGTTTGACGAAAACTGTTCGGGATCCGCCACAGCCGTTTCGAGATCTTCGAGCGCAATGATGGTTCCGTCAAACACCAGAGCGCCCTCGGCATCGATGATGAGATGACCGCGTGCCAGCGCCGGGGATATTTCTTCATCAAGGGTTACGAGTTCAAGATCGGGATGGGAGAAAGGGCGAAGCGTTCCTGCGACCAGAAAGAAAATCAGGATTAGAAAAACAATGTTGATAAGCGGCGTCAGATCCGCTTCCTTGCGCGATGATCTTGGTGGTTGAAGACGCATCGCTATCGCACCACCCGGATTGTTTTGAAAGCGTGCGACCGAACTGTAGCAAGCGTCGTAACGAGATCTTCAACCTTTGTTCCGGTTCGCATGACAAGGACAATCGTTTCCCGTCCCTCGGCCTTGATGCCTGCAAGACGTTCATTGAACTCTTCAGGAAGCACCGACGCGCCGTTCACCCGCAATGCGCCCTCCTGGTCGACATGGATCAAAACCACATCGGATGGTTCTACTAAGACGGTTCCAGCGCCCCCTGCTTCAACGCTGAAGGAGGAAAAGCGCAGGAATGTCGAACTCAGCATGAAGAAGACGAGCAGAAGAAACACGACGTCGATCAACGGCGTGAGTGACATGATCCGTCTTGGTGGGCGCGTGTCACTCAGCTGCATAGGCGCTTCCCATAACAGCTTTTGGTTCGCTTGGCAGGCGGTCTGCCGCAGCAAGAATGTCGGTGAGACCAGCCTCAAGCAATTCCTGTTCGCGTTGCAGGCGCCCGTCGAGCCAGTAGAGCGCAAAGGACGCTGGGATCGCGATAGCGAGGCCGGCTGCCGTTGTCATCAGCGCGACCCAGATGCCTCCTGCCAAGGCCGCCGGGTCCGTGTCGGCCCCGGCGGCCTGTAATTCCTGAAAAGCCCCCATCATGCCGATGACAGTCCCGAATAGACCGATCAAAGGCGCGAGCTGAGCTGCGGATTCCAGCACCCTGAGATTGCTTCGAAGACCCGATAAATGCTTCTGCGCATCTTTTTCGGCCTGGTCCTCGCTGTGTGGGTTGCGGCCATCTTTGGAGAGGCGCCCGATGACTGCGGCAAAAACGGAAGGACGCCCGGATTTACAGGCTGACAGCGCCTGAAGCGCCTCCGCCGCCTGCCCGTTCGACCAGAGCCGGATTGCCTGCTGGCTGCGTTCATGGTTCCACCCCACACTGTGCCAGGTGAACTGCACAACCTTGTAAACCAGCACGGTCATCGCGGCGACGGAAAGGCCGAGGAGAAGGAGCATGACGAGCGCACCGCCATAATCGACCAACGCCGCCAAACCCGAGACGCCAACGCCTTTCGGCAAAAACCCTGCAATCAGATCTGGCATGAAACGCTCCTAGTAAACGAGGTCCACGCCGGCCCGCGACCGGGTCTCGGTCGCGTTGAGGCAGGTTTCGGCAGAAAGATCACCACCCTCGCAGACGGTGATAGTGTTGAGCATCATCCGGCCAATGCCGGTACAGTCCGTCTCCGGCAGGTCGAACTGGGATACGCGCGATTTGTTTTCCGGAAATGCTCCGGTTGCTATGCTCAAAAGCTGCGTGATCCGCTCATCGCTATCGAAGAGTACGATCTCGAATTCCAGGCTCTTCAGACTGCTTTTCAGTTTGTTCTGAACGAGAAAGCTCGCCCGGCAGGCGTTGCCGTTCGGCTGAAGATTGTTGAGTTCGATGATGAGACTTGGGTTTGCTTCTTCGGCAGATTGAGCCGCCTGCCCAACAAAAAGGAGGGGCAGGGCAGCAACGAGGATTAAAAGCTTGCGAATGGTCATCGTCCGATACCCTAGATCCGTTCTTTGGCAACTTCGCGCAGCTTTGCTTCAAAGCCTTGGAACATGCTTGCCATAATTTCAGTGACTTCTGCACCTGCTTTTTCCGGCGTGCCGGCATTGAACGGAGGTGTTGGATCGTATTCGGCGAGGAGCTGGATCGACTTCGCATAGGTGGTGTCGCGTTGTCGCTCGACGATGGAAAGCCCGAAATCGAGCCCTGCCGTGACGCCTGCGCCGGTAATGCGGTTGCGATCGACGACGACGCGTTCATTGACGGGTTCAGCTCCAAAAAGCGGCAGTAGGTCGCGGCAGACCCAATGACCGGTCGCCTTGTATCCGTCGAGGAGCCCGGCCTGACCGAGGAGAAGGGAGCCTGTGCAGACACTTGTCACATACTCTGCCCGCGCGCCGCGGTCCTGGAGGAATGAAAGGGTTTCTTCATCCTGCATGGCGTCGAGTGCGCCGCTGATTGCGCCTGGCGCAAAGAGGATGGTGAGGTCCTTGGGGCATTCTTCAAAAGTGGTATCGGCGACAATCGCAAGATTGAGGTCGCTCATGACCGGTCCTTTTTCCTTTGCAACAAGGCGGACCTTGGCGCCCCAGAGGCTGCCGAACATGTAATGCGGTCCGACAAGATCGAGGGCTGTAAAACCCGGATAAAGAAGC
>JBCDCZ010000019.1:0-28329 GCA_039180865.1 Pseudomonadota bacterium
AATCGGCGGAGACCAGGGCGGCTCTATCCGTATGCCCGCCTCCTTTTGCGGCTGCTACGGCATGAAACCAACCCACGGGCTTGTACCCTACACCGGTGTTATGCCGATTGAAAACACCATCGACCACACCGGCCCGATGACCCAGAATGTGGAAGACAATGCGCTCCTTCTGGAAGTGCTTGCGGGTCCCGATGGGCTTGATCCAAGGCAGTATGCTCCGAAAGTCGAGCGTTATACATCGTCGTTGAACCGGGGCGCGAGCGGGCTTCGGGTCGCGGTGGTGCGCGAAGGCTTCGGTCGGCCGGAATCGGAAGCTGAAGTCGATGCCAGCGTTATGCGTGCCGTGCAGACGTTCCGGGACCTCGGCGCGATCATCGATGAAGTCTCCATACCGATGCACAATAAGGGTATGGCCGTCTGGACCCCGATTGCGGTGGAAGGCTCAACCAATCAGATGATGAAGGGTAACGGCATGGGGACCGGTTGGGAGGGCCTCTATACGACATCGCTCCTCGATTATCATGCCAACTGGCGAAGCCGTGCGGATGAATTATCCGAGAGCCTGAAGATCACCATGTTCACCGGCGAATATTTTCAACGCCACCATCGCGGACATTACTACGCCAAAGCGCAGAACATCGCGCGGAAGTTGCGTCGGGCCTATGATGACATGCTCGGTGCGTATGACCTTCTCTTGATGCCGACGACCCCGATGCGCGCGACGCCCATACCCGGCCCCGATGCTCCGCTTGCCGAAATCCTGCAACGCGCTTTTGAAATGCTTGAAAACACGGCACCTTTCGATATTACCGGCCACCCGGCAATGTCGGTCCCGTGTAGTATGGAAGATGGACTGCCGGTCGGTATGATGCTGGTCGGCAAGCATTATGATGAAATGACCATTTACCAGGCGGCGGCTGCCTTTGAGCGTGCCGGTGACTGGAAGGAGATGTGATAGTCCGATGACGATCCGAAGACCCGATGCGTCCGAAATCAAGAGCGCTGCGGAAGAGCTTGGGATCCACCTGACGAAAGACGATGCGGAATCCTTTCGGGGCCTGATGCAGGGTCTGTTCGATGCTTATGACGCTGTCGATCAAATGGTCGAACCACTTCCGGGCGTAAAATATCCCAGAACGCCTGGCGCGCGGCCCGACCCAACAGACAATCCTTACGGCGCATGGGCGGTCAAGTCGCGGATCAAGGGCGCCTCCTCGGGAAAACTCTCCGGAAAGACCGTCGCGATTAAAGACAACGTCTGCGTCGCTGGTCTTCCAATGCAGAACGGCTCATCGGTACTGGAAGGGTATGTTCCGGAAATCGACGCAACGATCGTCACGCGCCTGCTCGACGCAGGCGCTGAGATCCTGGGCAAAGCGGTGTGCGAATATTACTGTGCGTCCGGAGGAAGCCATACGTCTGTCCCCGGCCCGGTCGATAATCCGGCGAAACCCGGATTCAACGCAGGCGGGTCGTCTTCAGGCTCAGCAGCGCTAGTGAGAGCCGGCATTGTCGATATGGCAACCGGCGGCGATCAGGGCGGTTCCGTCCGTATCCCAGCCTCTTTCTGTGGGGTTGTGGGTCTGAAGCCAACCCATGGGCTTGTCCCGTATACCGGTATTTTCTCAGTCGAACTGACGGTCGATCATGCAGGTCCAATAACGAGAACCGTTGCCGACAATGCCCTGATGCTTGAGGTCATGGCAGGACCGGACGGGCTCGATCCGCGTCAGAGAGGAGCTGAAGCAGAGCCTTATACCATGGCGCTGTCACGTGGGCTCGCCGGTCTCAAGGTCGGTCTGGTTCCAGAGGGTTTCGGTCAGCCCGGCGCAGAGGACGATGTCGATATCCGTATCCGGGAAGTGGCTGAACGACTGAGTGCAGGCGGCGCTCTCGTGGAAGAGGTATCGGTGCCGCTGCACGCTGTCGGCGCAGCCATCTGGACGCCGATTTTTCTCGAAGGCACAACTGAACTGATGATGCACCAGAACGCCTATGGGACAAACATGAAAGGCGTCTTTCTGGAGAGCCTACTTGATTATCACGCCACATGGCGGACCAGAGCCGATGAATTTTCCGAGACACTGAAGCTTGGCATCATCATGGGGCACTATATGGCGTCCCGACACCGCGGTCGATTTTACGGCAAAGCGCAAAACCTCAATCGTGCCCTTACGCGGGACTATGATCAGGCCCTTGAGAAAGCCGATGTTCTCTTAATGCCGACACTGCCGATGGCAACCACGCCACTTCCGGGTCCGAATGCGAGTCGCGAAGAAATTGTCGAACGTGCCTTCGCGATGCTCCCCAATACGGCACCGACCTGCGCAACCGGCCATCCGGCAATCACGGTTCCGGTGGGTGACACATCAGATGGCCGTCCGATTGGAGCGATGTTGATTGCCCGTCATCACGACGAGATGACCCTTTATCGGGCAGCAGCACGACTGGAAGGCCTTTACCGCAATTGAAAGCTCTGCGAATAGTGACGGGCGTTACTGCGCAATCAAAACCTGTGAGACAATCGTTTTCCTTCCCATGATTAAACACCTCATTCTCGCTGCTTTTGCATTGGGCTTCCTGAGTTCGCCGCTCCTCGCCCATTCACCGATGACGGAAAGTACTCCAAGCAATGGCGCGGTGGTCGACACACCGCCATTGGAAGTAACGCTCAACTTCGCCGGACCGATACGAATGATGAAAGCAATCCTAGACGAGACGGGCAAAAGCGGTTCGAAGGAGATTGCACTCGACATTCCCGACAAGACGCCCAACACAATCGTCAGGATACCGGTCACGGTGCTGCCGGGACACGATTATACGCTTTCCTGGCGTGGCATGAGCGGTGATGGCCACGTCATGAAAGGCGAGGTTTCCTTCAGCGTATCGGAATAAACAAACCTAGCGCCCAATGATTTAAGCATAGCATCCCATGATGGGCGAAACCGTCTTCCAGATCCTGATTGTGCTGTTTCAGGCACTGCTTTATGCCGCGGCACTCTATACAGCAGGCAGCCTTCTCATAATCCGGTTCCTTCGTCTTCCGAGCGAACTGGAAAAGCCATTGAAAAAAAGCGTCTTTTCTCGAAGCCTCCCAGTCACACTCGAAACCACCATTCTCCTGATCTTCCTCAAGACCGGCTACCTCTATGACGAGGGCTTCTTCGGCATGTTCAATCTCGATGCTCTGTCCGTTGTTGCCTTTGGTCCGGATGGTCAAGCTGCTCTCGTTCGGGTTATCGGCCTAACATTCATTATCGGCGGTGCGTTCATAAGAACGCTGCCGATGGTTGAACTCGCAGGCGTGTTCCTTCTCGTCTTCTCTTTTTCCCTCACCGGCCACTCGACCGGCGAGCCGCGTATCTTCCTGACATTGCTTGTGACGCTTCACCTTCTTGCAATCGCCTATTGGGTCGGGGCCCTGCACCCGCTTTTGATCGCAGTGTCCGATCCAGCAAGGTTAGAGGAAGCAGCACACCTCGCGGAGCGCTTTGGCAATCAGGCGCTCTTTGTGGTTGTCGGATTGCTGACCATCGGCATGGTCTACGCCGCCACCCTTCTCGGCGATTTGTCGGTACTTGGATCATCGCCCTATGGGCAGGTCTTTCTGGTGAAGCTCGCGCTGGTCTCAGTCCTCCTCGTTCTTGCAGCCCGCAACAAGACCCGCATCGTTCCAGCGCTCAAGACTGGTGATGCGATGGCGGCTTCGTCTTTGGCGCGGGCGATCAGGCTTGAAGCGATCTGCTTTTTGGCGATTTTCATCGTCGCCGCTAGCCTCTCCTCGATTCTGACGCTCCCCGCATCATGACTGGGCAATTCGGTCAGTAGTGCCCCCAGAGCCCCGTACCATTCTCAATGTCTGACCAAAAACCGGTTGTCAGTCGCGGTCCCTTACCGTCTTATGGTCTTTGTACAATTTCAGTCATGTAATTTTTGGGAGGAACACATGCTCAAGAATTGGAAGACCGTAGCCAGCGCATTTATACTTTGCGCAGCAGCGGCAACGGGCGGTCAGGCGGCCGATGAGACAGTTGACAAAATCCACTTTCTTATTCCAGGCGGCGCCGGTGGCGGCTGGGACGGCACAGCACGCGGGACTGGTGAAGCCCTCACCAAATCCGGGATCGTCGGCAACGCGACATACGAGAACATGTCAGGCGGTGGCGGCGGCAAAGCCATTGCGCATTTGATCGAGACTAAAGACGACGGCGTGCTCATGGTGAATTCGACTCCTATCGTCATTCGTTCCTTGCAGAAAGTCTTTCCGCAATCATTCCGGGATCTCACGCCGATCGCCGGTACCATCGGAGATTACGCGGCCATTGTCGTCAACAAGGACTCCGCAATGGGGGACTTCAAAACGTTCGTCGATGCCTACAAAGCCGATCCGACCGATGTTGCAATCGGCGGTGGCTCCGTTGCAGGCGGCATGGACCATCTCGTTGCAGCCCTTGTTATGAAGAATACCGGCGCCAATCCGACCCAGGTGAAATACATTCCTTATGATGCTGGCGGAAAGGCAATGGCCGGTCTGCTTTCAGGCGAGATCAAGGCGCTTTCGACCGGATTGTCCGAGGCAGTCGAACTCGCGCGTCAAGGCGAAGTGCGTATTCTTTGCGTGACATCAACCGGGAGAGTGGCCGTCACGCCTGATACGCCGACCTGCGACGAAGCAGGCGCTACGGGAACGCAATTTGTGAACTGGCGCGGCTTCTTTGCGACACCCGGACTGCCCGACGACAAAAAAGAAGCTTACAAGGCAGCGCTTGAGAAAATGTACGAGACTCCAGAATGGGTTGCCGTGCGTGACCGCAATGGCTGGGTCGATATCTTCAATAAGGGAGATGACTTCACCACTTTTCTTGAAGAACAGGAAGGCCAGATCGGCGGGCTCATGAAAGAGCTCGGCTTCCTCTAAAGCCAAAACGAACCCCGTCAGAGACGATCTGGCGGGGTTTTTCAATCGTGCCGCCCAAAAGAATGGCGCGCATTGAATCATTGATGGCAGTGGCCGGGGAAACGAGATGACACTTTCAAAAGATCGGATCGGCGGGATCCTTCTGCTGCTCTTCTGCCTTGCATACGCCTATTTGAGCCAGCACATCAGACTATTGCCGTTTCAGGCAAACACCGCCTTTCATGCGCGAACCATGCCCGAAGTCCTTTCGGTCATCGGTATTGGTTTATCGTTTATTTTGATCGTATTCCCGGGATCGGCGTCGAAGCCAGACCTGAAAGGCTTCGACTTGGTCAAAGGCGCGTTTTTCCTGCTTTTGATGTCGCTCTACGGCTTCACCGTCCGCCCGCTCGGTTTTCTGGTTTCAACATCGCTGTTTCTCATGATCGGATTTTGGCTTCTGGGAGAGCGCAAGGCCATTACCCTCATCCTCGTTTCCGTGCCACTCGTCGTGGCGTTCTGGGTCCTGATGACCCAAGGACTGGACGTCTTCATCGAGCCCTTTCCTTCTTTTCTGGCAAGAGGCCGGTAAGCCATGATTGACGGCATCCTGATCGGCCTCACCACTGCGCTCAGCTTGCAGAATCTGTGCTTTGTTATGATCGGGTGCATCGTCGGAACTTTCATCGGCATGTTGCCAGGTCTCGGCCCGATGTCAGCGATCGCCCTCATGATTCCGATCGCGGCAAGCCTCGATCCTTCGGCGGGTATCATTCTGATGGCAGCCGTTTATTACGGGGCGATTTTCGGAGGCTCAACATCGTCGATCCTGATCAATGCACCAGGTGTCGCGAGCACCGTCGCAACTTCGTTTGACGGCTATCCGATGGCAAAATCCGGCAAGGCGGGCAAAGCGCTCGCCATCGCAGCTTATTCCTCGTTTTCAGGCGGCGTGATTGCTGCTCTTTTCCTGCTTATTGCGGCACCGTTTCTTGCAAGCGTCTCGCTTGCCTTTCAATCGACCGACTATTTCGCGTTAATGGTGCTTGGTCTGATGGCGGTCGCCGCTTTCGCAGGCAAGGGCGACATGGTGAAAGCGCTCTTGATGACGGTGATCGGCCTGATGCTGTCGACCGTTGGCACGGATCAGACGCAAGGCGTACCGCGCTTCACACTCGGGATGATCGACCTTGTTGACGGGATATCTTTCCTCCTCCTCGTCATGGCAACCTTTGCTCTTTCTGAAGCCCTTATGGCGATTATCAAGCCGAAGGACGATGCGGACCGGATGAAGGAAAAGAAGGCGTCCGAGAATCTCGGCTCGATGGCTGTCAGCGGGGAGGAGGTCAAGGAAATGACCCCGGTGATCGCGCGCTCGTCCTTGCTCGGTTTCCTGATCGGCGTCCTGCCAGGTGCTGGCGCAACAATTGCTAGTTTTCTAGCCTACGGCACGGAACAACGTCTCGCAGGCCCAAAGAAAGGGAAAGAATTCGGCAAGGGATCAGTCCGCGGTTTGTCCGCTCCTGAAACCGCCAACAACGCGGCTGCGACTGGGTCCTTTGTACCCCTGCTTACACTCGGGATTCCGGGATCTGGAACAACTGCGATCATGCTCGGAGCCTTGATTGGATATGGGATCCAGCCCGGGCCGCGCCTTTATCTCGACCAGCCTGAGGTCTTTTGGTCGGTGATCGTCTCCATGTGGATCGGTAACATCGTGCTCTTGATCCTGAACCTACCCCTCATTCCTTACATCGCCCGTGTTCTTGCAATACCCTCCCGCTTTCTCTTACCCTTCATTCTGTTTTTTTCGCTGATCGGCGTTTATTTCGTCAGTTTCAATACCTTTGATATTCAGCTTATGGTGATATTCGCAATTGCCGCAATTGTGCTGCGGTTACTTGATTTCCCGATGGCACCGATGATTTTGGGCTTTATCCTCGGCGGCATGATGGAAGAAAACCTCCGGCGCGCCCTTCTCATCAACAATGACAGCTGGTCATTTCTTTGGGAACGCCCGCTCACTTTATCGATCCTGATCCTAGCAGGTCTTTGCCTGATCGCGCCTCTCCTTTCCGGTTATCTGTCGAAAATCGTCAGAAAGTCCGGATCCGAAACAACAAGTACCACCGACTGATGGAAAGGATTGCGACCAAACTCAACGCCGCAGGTCCAGCCACAACTGCGCTTGCTATCGGAGTCTTCGGCGCATTCTTTGCCTATTGGATTTCCTTTCCAGCACCCTGGCTGACCGGACCAGCGGCGTTCGTTACGATTGCCGGTCTTCTTGGTGTGAATGTAGGACTGTCGGAACGTCTGCGCGATGCGGCCTTTATCGTAATTGGAATGAGCATTGGCAGCGGCGTTACGCCCGAGACCGTTGCGTCTGCCGCAAAGTGGCCGCTCGCCCTTTTCATTCTTGCAATTGTTCTCATCGCGATTATGGCGGTCTCAACGTGGATTCTCGTTCGTGTTTTTCGCTTCTCGCTAAGTGACGCAATGCTCGCAGCAACGCCCGGTCATTTGAGTTTCGTCTTGAGTCTCGGGTTCGAAGCCAAAGGTGATCTTGCCCGGATCAGTATCGTTCAAAGTGTTCGGGTATTGGCCCTTACCCTTCTGGTCCCACTTCTTTATGTTGCCTTTGGCGGCAGCGATCTTCCCGAACAGCAACCGCCCAGTGCAGATATGGGGCTCGGCTTTCTCCTTCTGACCGGCGCTATCGGTCTTATATTGGGGATCGGCTTTAAACGCCTGCAAATTCCGGCTGCCCTTCTGTTAAGCGGGATGGGCGCGTCCGTCTTCATGCATATAACGGACATCGCACCCGGCGCGATCCCAGAGTGGTTATCAATCCCAGCTTTCATACTGATGGGAACCTTAATCGGCACGCGGTTTAAGGGCCGCTCATCGCCTGAACTCAGAAGCGGGCTCTCGGCGGCACTTGCGGTAACAGCAATCGCCGCACTCTTCTCTGGGATCGGAGCCCTTCTCGTCCAGCAATTCATCGACATGCCGCTCATACATATTCTAGTTGCCTTCGCGCCCGGTGGACTTGAAGCCATGGTCGCCATGGGCTTTATCCTCAATGCCAACCCGGCATTCGTTGCCGTCCACCATGTGGCGCGTTTGACATTCCTGACACTTCTCATCCCAACACTCCTCGCACGCCTGCAAAAGATGGAAGGAGAGCAACGCCATGGCGCCTAAACCTCTTTCCGGTGTCAGGGTCATTGACCTGACAAACGTGCTCGCCGGTCCATTCTGCTGCCATCAACTGGCTCACATGGGCGCGGACGTGATCAAGGTCGAGGCACCCGGACGCGGCGATCTTGCGCGTCAGCTCGGGGCCGATACGGACCTGAGTGCCGCCAATATGGGGGTATCTTTCCTTGCCCAAAATGCGGGAAAACGCTCCGTAACGCTCAATCTCAAACATCGAAAGGGCAAGGAGCTTCTGAAATCCCTCGTGAAATCAGCAGACATTCTTGTCGAGAATTTCCGACCCGGTGTCATGGATCGGCTATCGCTCTCCTATGACACTCTCGCGCAGGAAAACGAGAGCCTTATCTATTGCGCGATTTCGGGATTTGGCCAGAACGGTCCATGGGTTCAACACCCGGCATATGACCAGATCATCCAGGGCCTGTCCGGTGTCATGTCAATTACCGGCGACCAACAAAGCGCGCCGCTTAGGGTCGGATATCCGATTGCCGACACAATCGGCGGACTGACCGCTGCCTTCGCAATCTCAGCCGCGCTCAATACGCAACCACGCGGGACATTCATTGATGTCTCCATGCTCGAAGCCACTCTCTCAACCATGGGCTGGGTCGTTTCCAATTTCCTGATAGGTGATCTCCGCCCCGCACCGCATGGCAATGAGAATGTGACGTCCGCACCGTCCGGAGCCTTTCAGGCCAAAGATGGCCTCTTGAACATTTCCGCCAACAAGGATGAGCAATGGGTCAGTCTCGCCCGTCATATCGGCCGTGAAGACCTGCTTGAAAGGCCCGAATTCGCGAGCCGTGAACTCCGCAAGGAAAACCGCGCGAGCCTTAACGCGGAACTCGAAAAGGCACTGGTCGTGAAGCAAGCATCCGTCTGGGCGAACGAACTGAACCAGTTGGGCGTTCCGGCCGGGGCGGTGATGACAGTGCCCGACATCCTCAACCATCCACAGGTCCGCGAGCGCGGCTTTGTGCGCGACTACGAAACTGTACCCGGCATCGATAAGACGATCAGTGTCGCGACAACCGGCTTCACGATGGACGGTAACAGGCCGCAGGTTGAAGGCCCTCCGCCACAGCTCGGGCGTGACAATGACGAGATCTGGGGAGCATTAGGCTACAGTGCCGATGATATCGCCGCTTTCAAAGAGGATGGGGTCATATGAACGACGTTGCGGATTGGTGGCGCACCGAAATCATCGATATGGAACCTGGCCGCATCGATATTCGCGGCATGCCAATCCAAACGCTAATCGGATCTGTCTCTTTTCCGCAAATGATATGGCTGATGATGCGCGGCAATCTTCCAAGTATCGGAGAAGCTGCTCTGCTTGAAGCAGCCCTTGTCGCAGCAGTCGACCACGGCCCACAGGCGCCTTCTATTGCGACGGCACGTATGGCGGTGACCTGCGGCCTCTCACTCAACGGTGCTCTCGCCAGTGCGGTCAACATGCTCGATGACGTCCATGGCGGCGCAGGCGAGCAAGCTGTGGAGCTTTATTCCGAGATTGATGCATCGGTGCAGGTTGGAAAACAGCTTTATAATGCTACCGCTGATGTGGTCACCACATGGCAAGAAGAGCGAACCGCGTTCATTCCGGGTTTCGGACACCGCTTTCACAAACCGGTTGATCCGCGTGCCCCGCGCCTTTTGGGGCTTGTAGATAAGGCGCAAACCGAGGGAATCGTGTCAGGGCGATTCGCTGCAATCGGGCGCGCCGTTGAAGTCTGCCTGTTTAATCAGAAAGAAAAGCCGGTCCCGATGAATATCGACGGTGCAACGGCTGTGATTTACGCCGAACTCGGATTTGCACCGCCGCTGGCCCGCGGCCTCTTTTGCTTGTCCAGATCCGTCGGCGCCCTCGCCCATGCGTGGGAACAGACACAACAAGGTGGGCGGAACAAAGGCCCTACCCCGCCGCACTACCGATGGACCTATGACGGCAAAACCAAATGAGCAGCTCCAGAGCGGGAGCGGCAAATTTACACGAAGCCATCAATCTGCAACGTCTTGAATTGACAAGGCATAGGCGCATTGTGAAAAGTCGCGCACAGGGTTTTCAGCCAAAGTCTGCATACTTCATGGAGCATTGAGATATGCGCTATTCCGTTTGGGAAATCATAAGTCAGGGGTTGTCGGGCAATAAGGGCTGGAAGCCTGTTTGGCGCGAACCTGATCCCAAGGCACATTATGACATTGTCATCGTGGGCGGCGGCGGCCACGGTCTTGCGACGGCCTTCTATCTCGCGACCTATCACGGCATCACAAATGTCGCCGTTCTTGAAAAGGGTTGGATCGGTGGTGGCAATGTCGGCCGAAACACGACGATTATCCGCTCGAACTATCTCCTGCCCGGAAACGAACCGTTTTATGAGCTGTCTCTAAAGCTCTGGGAAGGCCTCGAGCAGGACCTGAATTACAACGCCATGGTTTCGCAACGCGGGATCGTCAATCTCTATCATTCAGACAGCCAACGGGACGCCTATGCCCGCCGCGGCAATGCAATGCGGCTTCACGGTGTGGACGCGGAGCTTCTCGACGAGCGCGAGATCCGGGGCCTCTGTCCTTTTCTAGATTTCGATAACGGGCGCTTTCCGGTTAAAGGCGGCCTCCTACAAAAACGCGGCGGCACAGTGCGGCACGACGCGGTCGCCTGGGGCTATGCCCGCGGCGCTGATAGTCGCGGGATAGATATCATTCAAAATTGCGAAGTCACCGGCTTCCAGATTGAGAAAGGTGTCTGCAAAGGCGTTGAAACAAACCGTGGTGCAATCAAGGCAGATAAGGTTGCCGTCTGCGTTGCCGGGTCGTCAGGTAAGGTGATGGCTGCGGCTGGTCTGAGGTTGCCGATTGAAAGCCATGTCCTTCAGGCCTTTGTCTCGGAAGGGCTGAAACCCGTGATCCCGAATGTCATCACTTTCGGAGCAGGTCATTTTTACATTTCGCAATCGGACAAAGGCGGGCTCGTCTTCGGGGGCGATATCGACGGCTATAACACCTACGCCCAGCGCGGAAATCTCCCGGTCGTCGAAGATGTTTGCGAAGGCGGTATGGCGGTAATGCCTATGATCGGTAGAGCTCGGATGGTGCGTTCCTGGGGCGGTATTATGGATATGTCGATGGACGGTTCGCCCTTTATCGACAAAACGCCGATTGAGGGTCTCTATTTCAATGGCGGCTGGTGCTATGGCGGCTTCAAGGCAACGCCTGGCTCAGGCTTTTGCTACGCACATCTCCTCGCGACAGGAAAGCCGCACAAGGTTGCGACGGAAATGCGGCTCGACCGTTTCCGAACGGGTCATATGATCGACGAACGGGGCGCAGGCGCCCAACCGAACCTGCATTAGGATCCGGCGTAATGATTATCGAACACCCTCTCCTTGGCCCCCGTGATGCATCCGAATTCACCTATCTAGGCGATGCGAGCCTGATCGAGCGCCCCGATCCGGATGCCCTTGAAGCGGCGGACGCTTATTATGACTACCTTTACATTCGCGACAATCCGGCAGGCGACCACCGCGAACTCTGGTTTCACGAACAGGGCGACCGGTCCTGGCTTGTCGTCACCCGCAACACGCTCACCCATGAAATCCTGAATGTTGAGCTTGCCCGCGACGTCGCGCTCAAAGCAAGACGGGCGAAGAAATGAGGATGCCGTCATGAAAGCCCATCGCATCTCAGGCGGCCTCATCGACCGAACAAAGCCGCTGACATTCTCATTCAATCACGAGCGCTACCAGGGTTTTGAAGGTGACACACTTGCATCCGCGCTCGTGGCAAACGGCATTAAACTTGTGGGTCGGTCTTTCAAGTATCACAGGCCACGCGGCATTTTCTCCGCTGGATCGGAAGAACCGAACGCCCTTTTTCAGATTGGTCATGAGGCCCATCAGGAACCCAATTGCCGGGGTACTGTCACCGAGCTTTATGACGGCCTTGAAGCGACAAGCCAAAATCACTTGGGCTTCCTTTCGCATGATCTTCTTGCCGTCAATGATCTGCTCTCCCCGTTTTTAAGCGCCGGTTTCTATTACAAAACCTTCATGTGGCCGAAGAGTTTCTGGGAGAAACTCTATGAGCCTGTCATCCGCTCTGCAGCAGGCCTTGGCGCCCTCTCAAAACGCCCCGACCCGGACGTCTATGACAAAGGGTATCTTCATTGCGATCTCCTCGTCATTGGTGCAGGCCCCGCAGGGTTATGGGCCGCCGTGAACGCGGCCCGCGCGGGCGCGCAGGTGATCATCGCGGATGAAGATTTCCTGCCCGGCGGTCGCCTCAACTCAGAGCGCCTTGAAGTCGATGGCATGCCGGGGGCGGCCTGGGCATCAAAGATTGCCGAAGAATTGCAAGCCCAGGACAATGTGCGGTTTATGACGAGGACGACTGTCTTCGGCACCTATGACCATGGCATTTATGGCGCGCTTGAGCGCAAGACCGATCACCTTTTGGACAGTGGCGGCAAACCGCGTCAGGTTCTGTGGCGGATCTACTCAAAACGGTCCCTTCTTTGTACCGGAGCAATCGAACGGCCAATCGCCTTCGGCAACAATGACCGGCCAGGCATCATGCTCGCAGGCGCTGCCCGAACCTACCTCAATCGCTATGCCGCTGTGCCCGGCCAGTCGGTCGCTGTCTTCACCAACAATGACGATGGCTGGCAGACAGCCTTCGACTTTGCCGAGGCGGGCATCGAAGTCAAAGCTGTCATCGACACACGCAGTGACTGCCGGAAGATTGCACCGGAAGGGGCTATGCCTTTCTATGGCGATCAGGTGATCGATACGAAGGGACGTAAGGGTGTGAACCTTTCCCTCTTGAAGAGCGGTGCGGGTGTCGAATGTGATTTCCTTGCGGTTTCCGGTGGATGGAACCCTGCTCTTCACCTCACCTGTCACCAACGCGGCAAACCGCAATGGAACGATGCGATTAACGCGTTTATCCCCTCATCCGATCTCCCGAGAGGCATGAGCGTAGCCGGTGCTGCAAACGGATATCTGACCCTTGCCGCGGCCCTTGAGGAAGCCAATCGAGTAGCACTTTCGGCGACGGAAGATCTTGGTTTCAAACCGAAACCTACACCGGTGCCAACAGCGAGTGATGAAGCATACGAAGGTGCACCCTTCTGGTATGTGGCGGATAGCAAATCACGCGCCTTTGTCGACCTTCAAAACGATGTCACGTCAAAAGACATCGCTCTCGCACACCAGGAAGGGTTCCGGTCGGTTGAACATCTTAAACGGTACACAACCATGGGCATGGCAACCGACCAGGGCAAGACGTCTAACATTCTGGGGCTTGCGATTTCTGCCCATTACACCGGGAAGACGATCCCTGAAACGGGGACCACAATCTTTCGCCCGCCCTATACACCGGTCCCGATCGGCGCTTTTGCTGGGCGTTCCCGCGGCAAGGACTTCCGCCCGGCCCGTCTGACGCCGAGTCATCAATGGGCAAGCAAGAATGGAGCGAGTTTCGTAGAAACGGGCCTTTGGCTGCGGGCGGAATGGTATGTAAAGCCTGGCGAAAAGGGTTGGCGTGACAGCGTTGACAGGGAAGCGAAAGCCGTTCGCGAAGGTGTCGGGATTTGCGATGTCACAACCCTTGGCAAGATCGACATTCAGGGACGTAACGCAGGCACATTCCTGGATAAGGTCTACACCAATACGTTCTCAACGCTTGCCGTCGGTAAGGTCCGCTATGGGCTTATGCTGCGCGAAGACGGCCATGCCATGGACGACGGCACAACGGCACGTCTTGGTGAAACCCATTTCGTTATGACGACCACAACGGCAAACGCCGTTCTGGTCTACCGTCATCTGGAATTCTGCCGCCAGTGTCTCTTCCCGGATCTCGATGTCCATTTGATATCGACAACCGAAGAATGGGCACAATTCGCAGTCGCAGGTCCGAAGTCACGTGCTCTTCTCGAAAAGATCGCTGACAATCCGGCAGACCTTTCCAATGAAGCTTTCCCATTCATGGCGTGCGGTGAGATTGCGATTTGTGGCGGTCTTAACGCGCGGCTTTTCCGAATATCCTTTTCCGGTGAACTCGCTTACGAAATTGCCGTCCCACGACGCTACGGGCACGCACTCTTCGACCGATTGATCAAAGATGGAAAAGCGTTCGGCGCGGTTCCGTACGGGACCGAAGCGCTCAACGTGCTCAGAATTGAAAAGGGCCATGCGACAGCCAATGAGATTTGTGGTCAGGTCGGCGCCCAAGCTTTGGGTCTTGGCAAAATGCTCTCGTCCAAAAAAGACTTCATTGGCAAGACGCTTGGCAAGCGACCGGGGATCGCTGAGACGGACCTCAGACTGGCAGGCTTTCGGCCTCTCGACCGCAACCGGATTTTGACAGCAGGCGCGCATTTCATCAGCAACGGGCAACCTGTCTCTCTTGAAAACGATGAGGGGTGGATGACATCGGTCGCCTATTCACCAGGCCTCGGTTATTCGATTGGCCTTGGTTTTATCAAAAACGGGGATGAACGGGTCGGCGAGATCGTGACGGCCTTCGACGCCGTTCGCGACAATTCGATGGATGTGGAGATCGTGTCGCCGCATTTCGTAGATCCGGAAGGAGAGCGGCTCCGTGGCTAAAGCACCTCTCAAGGCGATATCGCCGCTCAACGGATACCGGAAATCCTTCGGCAAAACAAAGCTTGAGGAAGTCTCCGGCCTCTCCATCGTCTCGCTCGCAATACCACAGCGCGGAAAGACGAAACTGTCCGATGCCCTCAAGACAGCATTCGGAGTTGCCGTTCCAGCACCTGGTAAGACACTCTCTATGACAAGCGAAAGCGGGCTTCTGATCGGTCTTCAATCCGATCTTGTTTTCGCGTTGTTCACGAAGGACATGCCGGATCCTGTCGGTTTTGTCGGTGGCAAGATCGGCGATACGGCCTATCTCACGCGCCAGTCCGATGGCTGGTGCGCCCTGCGTCTCTCGGGCCCTTTGACTTTTGGAGCTCTTGAGCGCCTTTCACAGGTTGATCTGTCGCCAAAGTCGTTTCCGGTTGGAGCGGTTGCACGCACGGCTATGGAGCATCTCAACGTCATTGCTATCCGCGAAGACAAAGAGGCATTCCTGCTGTTGTCGGCGTCCTCGTCTGCTCCCTCTTTCCTCCACGCCGTAGAAACGTCAGTCCAATATGTCCTCTAACGTTCTTGGGGAAACCTGATTTGAAGAAAACGCCAACGAAAGACAGTTATGACGTTGTTATAATCGGTGGGGCGATGATGGGATCTTCGGCCGCCTGGTTCCTGTCAAACCATCCAGCTTTTGATGGCAGTATTCTCGTGGTGGAACGCGATCCGACCTATGAATGGTGCTCAACCGCGCATACAAGCTCCTGCATCAGGCAGCAGTTCTCGACCCGGATCAACATTGAAATCTCGCAATATGGCGCGTCCTTCATCCGGAATTTTCGCGATGAGATCGGTGACGCGGAAGCCCCCGACATAACGCTACAAAGCTTCGGTTACATGTACCTTACTGATAACGAAGTTTTTGCGGAGGCGTTGCGTGAAGTGCAAGAACTTCAGGCATCGCTTGGTGCAGGAACAAAGATCCTGACCCCCGATGAAATTCTATCCGTCTACCCGTTTTACAATCTCGATGGGATCGTGCTCGGCAGCCACAACACAAAGGATGAAGGCTATTTCGACGGCCACACGATCTTCCAGTGGTGGCGCAAAAAAGCTCGCGAGAACGGTGTGGAGTACGTGGAAAACGAAGTTGTCGACATAGCCGTTCGAGACGACCGTATTGCTAGCGTCACGCTAAAGACCGGAGAAACCATACCTGTTGGAACACTCGTGAATGCCTCAGGTACAAGGGGCGCCCGCACCGCGCGAATGGCCGGTCTCGATATTCCGGTTGAGCCAAGACGGCGCTACACATTCATTATCGATTGCGCGACGGACCTTCCGTCTGACCTGCCGCTCACCATCGACCCATCCGGGGTCTATGTGCGCACGGACGGACGCTATTACATGACGGGCGCCTCACCGGATCCGGATCCGGCGGTTGATTTCGACGATTTCACACCCAATCACGCGATCTTCGAAGAAAAGATCTGGCCGGCGATTGCAAACCGCGTTCCGGCATTCGAAGCGGTCAAGGTCGTGAATTCATGGGTCGGCCACTATGCTTACAATACGCTTGACCAGAACGCGATTGTGGGGCCTCACACGCGGGTTGGTAACTTCATTTTCATGAACGGCTTTTCCGGTCATGGGTTCCAGCAATCACCTGCTATGGGGCGCGGGGTCGCAGAACTCATTGCAACCGGCGGTTATGAAACCCTCGATCTGTCGGATCTTTCTTTTCACCGGATCGAGAAGGGAGAGCCCTTTCTCGAAAAAGCAATAATCTAAGGAAACCTTAGGCTTTCAGGATATGCTAGGCTGTCTCTGCTTCCTGAACTCCAAGCTCCGCACTCATCCTTTCGCGCATGATGAATTTCTGAGGTTTGCCGGTCACCGTCATCGGGATCTCATCGACAAACCGCACATGGGCAGGCACTTTGTAATGGGCAATCTGTTCCTTGCAGAACGCTCTGACCGCCTCCTCGTCCGCTTCTTCGCCCGGCTTTTTGATGATCCAGGCGCAGGTGATCTCGCCATACTTCTCATCTGGAATACCAAAGACCTGAACCTGGGAAACGGCCGGATGGGTGTAGAGAAATTCTTCAATTTCGCGCGGATAAATGTTCTCTCCGCCCCGGCAGATCATGTCCTTCACCCGACCAGTGATGTTGCAATACCCCTCAGCATCAATCCGTGCGAGATCTCCGGTGTGCATCCATCCTTTACCGTCAATCGCCTGGGCCGTTTGCTCTTCATCCGCCCAGTAACCCTGCATCACGCTGTAGCCGCGCGTTAAAAGTTCCCCCTGCTCGCCGACGGGAACGGTATCGCCCGCCTCATCAACGATTTTGACTTCGACATGGGGGTGAATGCGCCCAACGGAAGAGACCCGTTTTTCAACCGGATCATCAACATTACTCTGGAACGAGACCGGGCTTGTTTCCGTCATGCCATAAGCAATCGTCACTCCGGTCATATTCATATCGCTTTGGACTTTTCGCATGACCTCAATCGGGCAAGGCGCACCCGCCATGATCCCTGTGCGCAAGTGGGAAAGATCGAAGGTTGTAAATTCGGGATGTTCGAGCTCTGCGACAAACATCGTCGGGACGCCAAAGAGCGCAGTGCAGCGCTCGTCCGAAATCGTTCGAAGCGTATCCGTCGGATCAAAACCTTCCCCTGGAACGATCATTGCGGCACCTTTGGTGACACAACCAAGTGTCCCCATGACCATGCCAAAGCAATGATAGAAGGGGACGGGAATACAGAGCCGATCTTCTTCGGTGAACTCCATCGCAGCGGTTACGAAATGCGCATTGTTCACAATGTTTCGGTGTGTGAGGCACGCACCTTTAGGAAGGCCCGTCGTTCCGCTTGTAAACTGAATATTGATCGGATCGTTGCGGTCGAGGTCACGCGTTATCTCGTCGAGAACCCCGGATTCGACAGCGTCTCCCATCTCCATAATCGCGTCAAACCCGTACATTCCGTCGGGCGTCTCATCACCGAGACAAACAATCGTCTCCAATTGAGGCAGCCGTTTTGAGCGAAGCGCGCCCGCAGCACAATCCGCAAGCTCGGGGGCAAGCTCACAGAGCATGCCCACATAGTCCGAAGACTTAAAAAACGGCGCTGTTATGAGTGCGCGACATCCCACCTTGTTCAAAGCGTATTCGAGTTCAAAAACGCGGTAAGCAGGGTTGATGTTGACAAGGATGGCACCGATCCTCGCGGTCGCGAACTGTGCGAGCAGCCATTCGTAGCGGTTCGGTGACCAAATCCCGATACGCTCACCCTTCTTAAAGCCGAGTGCGTGCAGTCCACCAGCCAAGCGGTCGACCTCTTTATCGAATGCGGAATAGGTCCACCTGATAGCCTGCGCCGGAAAAACCGCGGCTTCACGGTTTCCGAACGCCGCGACGGTCTTCTTCAAAAGAACCGGAATTGTGTCTTCGATCAGGGCTTCACCGATCAAACCGCGTACGATTGAGCGTCCGCCGACCGGCGCACGACTTTGCATGTCCAGATTGTTCGTCATATTACTCGCGTTCTGCAGATAAACGTTCGTTGCTGCAGATCTATCCCTTTACTTTCACAAGGGTCCGACCCCGCACCTCGCCCTTGAGAATCTTGGGTGCAAGATCGATCACCTCCTCCAGATCGACAGTATTGGTCATCTCACCAAGTTTGCCAAGATCGAGGTCCTTTGCGAGACGCTGCCACGCTTCGATCCGATCCGGTTTCGGACACATGACGCTGTCAATTCCGATAAGGGAGACGCCGCGCAAAATGAAAGGCGCAACGGATGAGGGAAGATCCATGCCCGCCGCAAGACCGCAGGCGGTCACGACACCACGATATTTCATACCGGCGATCACATTGGCGAGAACATGGCTTCCGGCAGCGTCAACGGCACCTGCCCAACGTTCTTTCTGAAGCGGCTTTCCGGGTTCTGACAGCGTTGCTCTGTCTACGATCGACGCTGCTCCGAGGCCCTTGAGGTAACCCTCTTCGCTGACCCGTCCTGTCAGGGCGGCAACCTCGTAACCGAGTTTGGACAAGAGCGCGATTGCAACGCTTCCAACACCGCCGGACGCACCGGTTACGATGATCTCGCCGTGATCCGGGGTGACACCCTGCCGCTCCAGAGCGAGTACACACAACATCGCGGTATAACCAGCCGTTCCAATCGCCATCGCTTGGGCCGCATCAAGACCATCGGGAAGCGGAACAAGATAATCACCGGGTACACGTGCTTTTTCCGCGTAACCACCCCAGTGTTTTTCGCCGATTCCCCAACCGTTCAGGACAACCATGTCGCCCGGCTTGTAATCGGCATGATCGCTTTCGATGACGCTTCCAGCAAAATCGATGCCCGGCACCATGGGAAACGATCGCACAACCGGTGCTTTTCCGGTGATCGCGAGACCGTCCTTATAATTCACGGTTGAATAATGGACTTCCACCGTGACATCACCGTCCGGCAATGCGCTTTCTTCAATATCGGTTAGCCCGACGGTTTGCTGGTCCTCGCCCTGTTCAATCAGTACGCCGCGAAACATTGCACCTCCTCAAGGAATAAAAAACCGCACTCGGCAAAGGTGCCGCGCGCGGTCATAAATTCATTGATCGTTCCCCCTGTCAATGAGGGCAGTTTCGTTTGCAAACCCGGATCTCTCGAAACCCTGTCAGGCGGACTTTGTCCGTTGCGCCTCAACGGTTTCCGACAGATCACGCAAATAGGAGATAACCTGGTCGATTGCATCTTTCGCAGCTGTCTCGTCACCCGCAAAGAGCGCATCGCGCAGGGCTCTATACTGACTGACGATGCTGCTGCGATCTTGGACGTAGGCAATGTTCACGCTCATGACCGGCATAAGCGATTCAATCACGCCGTACATGAGGTATTGCAGCATAGGATTTTCGGTCGCATCAACGATCGTGCGGTGGAAATTCACGTCATAGTCGCAGAAGTCTTCATCGCTCAAATTCGGACGTTCCAGATCCCGAAGTGCTTTATCAATCCTATCACCGATCTCCGGGGACCACTTCCGGATGAGCTTCTGGCAACAATGAAACTGCATGAATCGACGGACATCGAGAATTTCTGAATATTTTACCGATTCAAGTGACAGCATAAGCATTGTGGCCGTCACAACGGATTCGGCGGCATCACTCACTTCATAATGGCGTACGAAAGTGCCCCCCGTCGGTCCGCGCCTTGAAGTGATGAGATTTTGCGCCGCAAGACGCTTTAAAGCTTCCCTGATTGTCGGCCTTGATACGCCGAATTGGACCGACATATCCATTTCTGTGGGCAGTTGCTCGCCCGATTTGAATGTTCCATCTAGAATTGCAGATCTGATTTGCTCGGCAATCTGCATTGTTGCACTCGCAACAACCACTGGTTTCAACTTGTTCACACCCGGACCTTCTCTGGATCTGGTTTTCCCTGTTTGACGCACCGGCCCCCTGAGATCGGATAACGCCGCTAAAAAACAATTTCACAAATTCTTATGCTAATTGCTACTAAAGTCAAACAACGTTTCACGGGAATTTTATTTGTGTACAAGCAAACAACTCAAAATTGTAGACTGAGGAGTAGCGTTCAAAAATCTTTTCCTAAAAATGCGAAAAAAAGAAAAATTCCATACCAATAATTGGCGCTTTCACAAAAAACCATACTATAAAATATTTTTATGGGAATATCTGTACCACTCATTTCATCTTTAGTTTAATTTACTTTTCGCTGCGGCACCCTAAGCGATTTTTAAGTGAAAATTGCAACCAAAGATAGCCAGATTAGCTATATCCGGTTGTAGCGAAATATTGAACCAGACGAATCAAGTAAAAATTAGGCAATCCAGCGGCCTGCCTTTTCTGTGATCATCAATGTCGGAGAATTCGTGTTACCACTTTTGATTGTTGGCATGATGTTGGCATCGACAATGCGCAATCCCGTCACTCCATTCCCCTCGATCACCCGTCAATGACTGCATTGACGTCGTTATTCGTCCTATCTTCGCAGTGCCAACGGGATGGAAGATCGTTGTCCCAATGTCACCGGCTGCTCTGACTAAATCTGCCTCAGAAGCGAACCCAGAACCTAGCCTACCCTCATACGTACGATATATTTGGCAACGCACCAGTGAACGGTATTGCGAAAAACCTATCAGGCCACAGATCCCATCCTTCATTCAAGATCAGTAAACGGCACAATATCAACACCATCCGGAAAGCGCCCTATCCTCTTGATCTCCCAGTCAAGGCGGATGCCGGAGTCTTCAAGCACGCGAGCACGAACAGTTTCCCCCAGACTTTCAAGGTCGCCTGCACTCGCTTCACCGCGATTGATCATGAAATTACAGTGAAGCTCGCTCATTTCAGCATCGCCAATCACGAGACCACGACATCCCGCTGCATCGACAACGCGCCACGCACTGTTTCCCTCAGGATTCTTGAACGTTGACCCGCCCGTTTTCTCACGAATGGGTTGCACTGTTTCTCGGTGATGCTGCACAGCGTCCATTCTCTCGCGGATCAAATCCTGGTCGGCGGGTTCACCCTGAAAAACCGCCTCGACGAAAATCAAATCAGACGGTGCTTTCGTGGTGCGGTAAGAAAAGCCCATCTCTCCGTTCGATAGGACGTGGCGATTCCCTCCACGATCAAGGGCAACGGCTTCAACCAATATATCCTTCGTCTCTGCGCCGTTTGCCCCCGCATTCATCCTGAGAGCGCCGCCTATGGTTCCGGGAATACCATGATAAAAGGCAAAACCGTCGAGCCCTTGTTCAAACGCGAAAGCGGCAAGCCTCTTATCGAGGACGGCTGTTCCGCAGCGTATTCGATCGCCATCTTCCACCCGCGTTCCACCAAAACCACGGGCCGATAGCTTAACAATCACGCCGTCGACACCGCCATCGCGGACCAGAAGGTTGGATCCCGCTCCGACCGTAAAGACCGGAACGTCCGGGGATAGATTGGCGAGAAAGAGTGCAAGATCATCTGTATCGGCAGGCTGGAATAGAAGGTCGGCAGGGCCGCCAACCCGAAACCAGGTTACCTTGCTCATGGCAGCCGAAAATGTCAGGCGCCCGCGGATTTTCTCGCGAAACGGCGCAATGTGTGCTTCTAGATCCATCATAGGCGTTCCGCGTATACCTATTGTCCACCTTCGCCAGCTGAGCCCATATCCTCCTTGGACGGTGCCGGAAACGCAGCAAGATCCTGAGGCAAACGGTTCGCCCACTGCGTGATGTTGCCAGCTCCGAGACACATGACATAGTCGCCCGGTTTTGCAAGGCGCGCGACGATCCCCGGCAGATCTGCAGCTCCATCGCATGTCAGAACATTGCGGTGACCCATGGTTCGAAGACCACGCGCAAGGGCATCCCTGTCCGCCCCCTCGATCGGCTCTTCACCAGCCGCATAAACCGGTGCGACGATCACTGTGTCAGCCTCGTTAAAGCAGGTGCAGAAATCATCAAAAAGGCTTTGGAGGCGGGTGTAGCGGTGCGGCTGGACAATTGCGACGACACGGCCTTCGGAAGCCTGCCGGGCGGCCTTGAGCACATTTTCGATTTCAACCGGATGATGACCGTAATCATCGAAAATCTCCGCCCCATGCCAGCTTCCCGTATAGGTGAAGCGCCGTTTGACCCCACCGAAACTTTCAAGACCCTGACGGATCTTTTCAGGGGAAACGCCAAGTCTGACCGCAACCGCAATCGCTGCGGTCGCATTGGATACATTATGATGACCGGGCATCGGCAGAACCAGATCATCAAGCTCAATCACCTGACCGGTTCTGCGCCGTGTCACACGCACATTGAAATGCGTCTTTCCATTTTTAGACTTGAGGTCGCAGAAGCGCACTTCAGCCTGCGGATTTTGCCCGTAGGTAACGATCCGCCGGTCGATGATTTGACCCACCAATTGCTGGACATCGGCATGGTCGGTACACATCACCGCGAAACCGTAGAAGGGCACATTTTCAACGAAGCGATGAAACCCCTCTTTGACCGCCTCGAAGCTTCCATAGTGGTCAAGGTGTTCTGGGTCGATGTTCGTCACAATGGCGATGTCGGCCGGAAGTTTGACGAACGTACCATCCGACTCATCCGCCTCAACGACCATCCAGTCGCCCTCGCCCATCCGTGCATTGGTGCCGTATGCATTGATAATGCCGCCATTGATGACGGTCGGATCCATATCTCCCGCTTCGAGCAGTGCGGCCACCATTGAGGTCGTTGTGGTCTTACCGTGTGTCCCGCCAACGGCAATTGCGGACTTAAAACGCATCAGTTCCGCAAGCATTTCCGCCCGGCGAACCACGGGCAGGAAACGCTCCCGCGCTGCGATGAGTTCAGGATTGTCGGGTTGAATGGCGGATGAAACAACGACTACTGCGGCCTGGCCGAGATTCTCGGGCTGATGACCGACATGGACGGTTATTCCTTTTTCGCGAAGCCGCACCACATTTGCGCCTTCAGCCATATCAGACCCCTGGACTTCGTAACCAAGCGTCTGAAGAACCTCGGCAATCCCGCTCATACCGATACCGCCAATGCCGACGAAATGAACCGGACCGATATTCTGCGGCATTTTCATGGACTGCCCCCTCTCCAATCAAACTTCAGTGCGTGCTCAGGCAGAGCGCACGTCCTCAACAAGCCTTTCAGCACCGGCTGGCTGACCCTCTACCAAATTGAATACGGCGTCGGAAAGGCGCTTCGCGGCATCCGGTTTTCCCTGGTTGAGCGCAGCATCTGCCGCTTTCGAAAGTATATCTGCGTCATCCATCAATCGCCCGAGTTCTTCCGCCAACCATTGCGGCGTTATCTCGGACTGTTTCTTGATCCACGCACCACCATTTTCCGCAAGCGCCGCAGCATTGGCTGCCTGGTCATGATCAAGCGCATGAGGATAGGGAACGAGGAGAGCGGGCCGGCCAATGACGGCAAGCTCAGCGGTCGTCGATGCGCCCGATCGTGAAACAATAAGATGACTATGTGCAATACGGTTGGGCATATCGGAAAAGAACGGTGCGACCTCCGCTTCAATCTCCATGACCTGATAAGCAGACCGGACTGCCTGCTCGTCTTCAAGGCGCGCCTGTTGAACAATCTTCAACCGGGAACGCTGCTCCTCGGAAAGCAATCCAACGGCCCTTGGAACAACCGCCGAAAAGAATTGGGCACCCTGACTGCCTCCGAAAACAGTCAGGTGAAAATGCGTGTCAACGCTTGACGGTTGATATGGGGTCTTTGCCGCTTCAATGACGCTATCACGCACCGGATTGCCGGTTTCGATAAGCTTCGCAGCAAGAGACCGTCCGGGTGTTCTGCCAAGCGGGAGACCGATTGCAACCGCGTTCACCCTTGGCGCCAAGAACCGGTTCGCCCGGCCAAGAACGGCATTTGCTTCATGGATTAATGTTGGCACTCCCTTACTCGCGGCGGCAAGGACGGGTGGCAGCGTCGGGTAACCACCAAACCCGACAACAATATCGGGTTTGACGGACCGGATCAGGCGACGAGCAGCCAGGAATCCCTTTCCAAGGCGGTACAACGCCCGAACGAGCTTTATCGGTGACTTGCCGGCAAGAGTGGCTGAGGGAATGGCATGGCGTTGATCGGCTGGAAAGTCACCAGCAAACCGCTCAATGCGCTCGTCTGACACGAGATGAATTGTAAAACCAGCCCGTTTTAACTCACTCGCAAGCGCGTGTGCCGGAAAGAGGTGTCCGCCGGTCCCGCCTGCGCACAAAAGGGCTATCTTTTTTTCGTGGGACGGTGATGAAGCCATAGATGGGTTAGGTACTGAACGCTTCCAGGCACTAATGTACCGCTTGCGGAACATAAGGCGTGATAATCGGGCGCGCCGGTTTCGGCCGTTTGCGCGCGAGACCTAACACCATACCCATGGCGACTGCAACGGAAAGTAACGAAGAACCGCCATAGGAAATGAACGGCAACGTCATCCCCTTGGTCGGAGCTAGCTGCAGGTTGACGGCCATGTTGATGCCCGCCTGCAGGCCGAACATGATAACAAGTCCACCGATCGCAAGGCGGGCGAAGCCGTCTCCCTCGCGTGTTCCAAGATAGAGACCACGCAGGATCAACAGCATAAAAAAGAGAGCAAGCACCAGACAGGCGATAATCCCGAATTCTTCGCCAACCACAGCGAAAATAAAATCGGTGTGTGCATCAGGAACCTGCCTCTTCACGATCCCCTCTCCAGGACCACGACCGAACCAGCCACCGCTTAGAAAAGCAGAAAGCGCCTGATCGACCTGGTAAGTATCGCCCGATGCCGGATCAAGGAACCGGTCAATGCGTCCCGTTACGTGGGGAACGAAAAGATAGGCAGCAAAGAGCCCGCCGAGGCCGAGAAGCCAGAGGATCGCGATCCAGATCCAGGAAAGGCCGGCCATAAAAAACATGGCGCACCATGTCATCACCACAAGTGCGGTTTGACCGATATCCGGTTGCGCGACAAGAAGTGCGCAAAACACGCCGAGGAGGAGGATTGCGAAGAGATTGCCCGGCAGCTCCGGCCGCCGTGCGCTTTCGGAAAAAAACCAGGCACACAAGACGATGAAAGCCGGTTTAACGATTTCGGACGGTTGGAGCGAAAATCCTATAATCGAGATCCAACGCCGCGATCCCTTGATCTCAGCTCCTGCGATCAGGGTGTAGACGAGAAGCCCGATACCGATGATGAAGACCAAGAGACAAAGCCGCCTGATCATTTTCGGACTGAGCAGCGACACTCCAATGAGCAACAAAAGTGCGGGAACGACAAAGACCGCATGCCGTTTCACAAAGAAAAAGCTCTCAAGTTTCAGCTGCTCAGCGATTGAGGGGCTTGCTGCAAAGGACAGGATCAATCCCACAAATAGAAGTGCGATCAAACCGAAAAGCATCGGCTTGTCGACAGTCCACCACCAGTTACCAAGGGGAGATCGGTCCGCCCTCGAAATCATCCCGCTCACTCCGGACGGCAAAGGCCCTGCAACCTTTTGCCATACTTCCCATCACAACGCCTGAAGCGCATCCACTACCGCTTCACGGAAACGGTCACCCCTCACCTCGAAATTGGCGAACTGATCGAAGCTCGCACAGGCCGGGGACAAGAGCACAACCGGATTGGCGACGGTACCGTTCTCAACGGCTTCAATCGCCATTCTGGCAGCGCCTTCGACGGCACTTTCCAACGTACCGGCGGGCGTAAACGCTACGTGTCCCGAGAGGCTCTTTGCGAAAAGATCACTCGCATCGCCAATGAGAAAGGCATGCCTGATTTTTGGAAAGAAATGGTTAAGACTTTCTATACCGCCCTCTTTTGAAACGCCGCCAAGGATCCAGTAAATCCCGTCAAAACTGGCAAGCGCACGGGCAGCAGCTTCCGCATTCGTTGCTTTGGAATCATTGATGAAAAGAACGCCGCATTTCTCGGCAACCTGTTCCATCCGGTGCGCCAGGCCGCCAAAGCCCCTGAAACCGGCACGGATCTCTTCGTGGGTAAGGCCGAGTTCCGAGAGCACAGCCCATGCGATCGCGGCATTTTGCAGATTGTGCTCTCCGCGAAGAGATACAATCCCTTCAAGATCGGCAACGACCTGGCCGTCCTTCAAGACCTTTTGATCGCGCCCTTCGATATCGGCGACACCCTTCAGCGCAACCCGAATGACCGGGACGCCACGTCCTTCCGTGGCCTTGGCAATTTCATGCGATGCCTGATCATCGACACCGACGATCCCTGTTTGTGAACCATACACCAGCCGCGCTATTACGTTTGCATAGTGCTCAAAGGTCCCGTGGCGATCGAGATGATCGGGCGACAGATTAAGATGGACCCCAATTGACGGATCAAGGGTTGGGGCAAGATCGATCTGATAAGAGGAGCATTCGACCACGTAGTGACGGTTGGGACTCGGCGGATCGAGGGTGAGAACCGCACGGCCAATATTACCGCCCATTTCGCTGTCGCGCCCCGCCGCTTTCAGGCAATGATGGATGAGAGCCGTTGTTGTCGATTTGCCGTTGGTTCCTGTGATCGCGACAAACGGACAATCCGGCGCTGCAGCGCGGCGCTCACGGGCGAAAACTTCAACATCTCCGATAATCTCTATGGAGGCTGCCCGGGCTTTTTCGACGCTCCAGTGAGGGTGCGGGTGCGTTAAGGGGACGCCGGGCGACAGGATGAGCGCGTCGTAATCCGAAAAGTCGACGTCCCGGAGATCGCCAACAGAAAGTCCGAGTGCTTGGGCCTCGGTAACACGCCCCGCATTGTCATCGAAACAGAGAATTTCTGCGCCGCCAGCGACAAAAGCTTCAGCCGTCGCAAGCCCCGAGCCTCCAAGGCCAAACAGAAGAACCCGTTTTCCGGCAAAAGTCGTGACCGGGATCATCAGATTAGCGCAGTTTCAGGGTGGTGAGGCCAATCAGTGCCAAAACAACAGAGATAATCCAGAACCGGATGACGACTTGCGGCTCGGTCCAGCCTTTTTGCTCAAAATGGTGATGGATCGGTGCCATCCGAAACACCCTTTTGCCCGTCGTCTTGAAGGAGACAACCTGGATGATCACCGAGATAGCTTCAAGGACAAATAGGCCGCCGACTATCGCAAGCACGATCTCGTGCTTCGTTGCAACCGCGATGGTTCCAAGGGCACCGCCAAGGCCAAGCGATCCCGTATCACCCATGAAGATTGCGGCAGGTGGTGCGTTAAACCATAGAAACCCAAGCCCCGCGCCGATGATCGCACCGCATATGATGGACAGTTCGCCCGTGCCGGTCACATTGTGAATTTGAAGGTAATCCGCGAAGACAGAGTTACCTGAAAGGTAGGCGATCAATCCAAAGGTGCCCATTGCAATCATAACGGGCACGATTGCGAGCCCATCAAGTCCATCAGTGAGATTTACCGCATTACCAGTACCGACGATAACGAAGGCCGCGAACGGAATGAAGAAGAGCCCAAGATTGAGGAGAAGGTCCTTGAAAAACGGGAACGTTAGGCTCGTAGCAAAAGGACTCTCTCCGATCCGAACGATGTAATAACAGGCGGCGGCCGCGATCAGGAACTCCAGCAAGAGGCGAACTCGGCCAGGGAACCCCTTGTGACTTTGTTTCGTAACCTTGAGATAATCATCGTAGAACCCAATCGCGCCGAAACCGAGCGTTACGAAAATAACCGTTTGGACGTAAGGGTTGGTGAGATCCGCCCAAACCAGCGTCGAGATAAACAAGCCGGAGAGGATCATCAGGCCGCCCATTGTCGGCGTTCCGGCTTTTGCGACGATATGGCTTTGTGGTCCGTCGGCCCTGATCGGTTGGCCTTTGCCCTGCCGGATCCTCAACGCTTTGATGATGGCTGGCCCGAACAGAAAGACAACCATCATCGCGGTAACGGTCGCGAGACCAGCGCGGAAGGTGATATACCGGAAAACGTTGAAGACGGGGAACGTGTCGGAAAATTCACTTAAAAGAAGAAGCATCGATCGGCTTTCCAGTTAAACCCGGATCTGGTTCAAGCGCTCTGGTCAACGGAGCATAAAATGTCGGCTTACAGCGCTTCGGGAGGGAAACGGCGCTGGAGCG
>JBCDCZ010000020.1:0-28172 GCA_039180865.1 Pseudomonadota bacterium
GAAATGACCGGGCGCATGCAGACCTTCGCTGATGTCTTCGGGTCGCGTCAGCAGGACCTCACCCGCGTTCTAGGCGAGCGCATGGATTCCATGACACATCGCCTGGGGCAGAACCTGGCCGAGACCAACAAATCTACACACGACAATCTAAAAGCGCTCGGCGAGCGCCTTGCAGTCATCGACCGGGCGCAAAGCAATATCACGATACTGTCTTCTCAGGTTGTCGAACTCCAGAGCATTCTTGCCAACAAACAGACACGCGGTGCTTTCGGACAAGCGCGGATGGAGGCGATTGTCGCCGACGGCTTGGCGCAGGGAAGCTTTGCCTTTCAGGCCATACTCTCGAATGGAACACGGCCTGATTGTGTCGTCTTCATGCCGAACGACGCGCCTGATCTTGTGATTGATGCAAAGTTCCCGTTGGAAGCGTGGAACACTGTTCGCAATACCGAAAACCCCGAAGTCGTCAAAGCCGCACAGACGCAGTTTCGCCGCGACATCGAAAAGCACATTAAAGATATTGCTGAACGCTATCTGATCGCCGGGGAGACGCAGGACACCGCCTTCATGTTCGTGCCTTCCGAATCGATCTTTGCGGATATTCACGAGCACTACGAAGATATCATCCAGAAGGCCCATCGCAGCCGGGTCGTCCTTGTTTCACCATCGTTGCTGATGTTGTCGATCCAGGTCGTTCAGACCGTTTTGCGTGATCAGCGCATGCGTGAACAGGCGCACATCATTCAAAAAGAAGTCATGGCGCTGATGCAGGACGTTGCGCGTCTCGATGACCGGGTAGACAAATTGCAAGCGCATTTCCAGCAATCGACGAAGGATATCGATCTGATCCTCACATCAACGCGCAAGATCACCTCGCGCGGCGCGAAAATCGAAGCGCTTGATTTTTCAGATAGAGCCGGGGATCTGGAGCCCACTGGAAACATAGAGGCCGCTGATACTAAAAAGGCCGCCCAAAGCTCCAATAAACCCGGGCAGCCTGATCTTCTTGAACCTGATCTCCTCGCTGGAGAATAACCGCGCCTCTAACCTGCGGTAAGCGGCGAGATCCTGATTTCTACGCGGCGGTTAAGCGCTTTCCCCTCAGGTGTAGCGTTGGTCGCGACCGGACGGTTTTCGCCGAAACCCTGCGCCGCGAACCGACGTGGATCCAGCCCTTGTCCAACTAGATAATTTGCAACATTCGCTGCGCGGCGTTCTGACAGGTCGAAATTGAATTTGTCGTCGCCATCGCTATCGGTATGGCCCAGAACATCGACAATCGACTGGTCGAACCGGTCAAGCACGACCGCGACTGAGTTCAAAACTGGGAAGAAGCTCGGCTGCACCTGGTCCGCGCCACTCGAGAAGGTGACGTTGCTTGGCATATTCAAGATGATGCCGTCAGGGGTGCGGGTGACGCTCACACCGGTCCCCTGCAATTGCTGACGCAGTTCGGCTTCCTGCCGATCGAGGAAGACGCCGACGCCACCGCCGGTCAAAGCGCCAAGCCCGGCGCCGATGAGGGCTCCGCGCCGTGCGTTTCCGCCACCGACATTGTTGCCGATGACCGCACCGGCAAGTGCACCGGCAGCAGCACCAAGGCCGGTACCAGCCACGGATTTGCGCAGTTGGGTGTCACCCGTAAAGGCATCCTGCGTTGTGAGGCAGCCGGAGAGTGATAGTGAGAGCGCAGCGACAACAACGCCGCTTTTCATGGATATTGTCATTTGCACGGACCTTCGAAACGTTTTGCCGCTAGAAATGCCTGAAAGGCGGCAGTTATGTGGTGATTCTCGGTATGATCACAAACATTATCCCCTGCAATTTTGGTTAACGGATTGTCATTTTTTGGGATAATGGCAGATGTTTCCGACGAAAAGCCGTTCGGTTCCGTGGGTTTTGAAGCCTTTCGGGGGTGCAGATCACATGGATTTGACCAGTGATTCCTCATGGAACCGCCGCTTTTTTTCTCATTGAGGTAATGTTTGGACCGATGCCCACCCTGTTCACATTGCCCTTGACGCGAGGACCTCACAGTCTGACGGCTACAAATGAAGTACCGACCACGACGCGAAATCCGCACGTCATTCCAGTCACGGAGATAAACCCATGCAAGATCCAGTCGCCATTTTGACCGGCGTTGGAAGCGGCCTTTCAGCTTCACTCGCGCGCCTTCTCAAGAAAGAAGGTTATCGCCTCCGGCTCAGCGCTCGAAGCACCGAAAAGCTGGCAGGTCTTGCAGATGAGACGGGGGCAGACGTCGTGGCTGCCAATGTGGCCGACGCCGGAGATGTGAAGGCCGTCTTCTCGAACCTCGACGGTCCATTGCGGGTTGCCGTTGCTCACCCTTCGGCCCGAGTCCGTGGTTCGCTCGACGGACTTGAACCGGAAGATGTGCGCCAGGCCATCGAAGTGACCGCGTTCGGTTCGTTTCTTGTGGGTCAGGCAGCAGCCCGCGTCATGCTATCCCAGGAGCCGGACGAGGCTGGCGTGCGCGGCACGATCCTCTTTACCGGTGCGTCAGCCGGCGTGAAAGGCTTTCCACAATCCGCCCCGTTTGCGATGGGCAAATTCGCCCAACGTGGGCTCGCGCAATCCATGGCGCGCGAACTCCATCCAAAAGGAATCCACGTCGCCTGGATCAACATCGATGGCGGGATCCGCAACGAAGCCCGGCCAGAGCGGGTGGAAACCGCTGACAATCCGGATTCGATGCTTGATCCGGATGCGATTGCCGAGACTTATCTCGCACTCATCAAACAGCACAGGTCAGCCTGGACGGAAGAACTTGCCGTTCGCCCCTGGGTCGAACGCTTCTAGAGACTCCCGATCAATCGATGCACAGCGTCTAAAGCGCTGTGCGCTGACGAATTGCGGCGGATAAGGTTCCCTCGTCAAGATAATCCAGCTCGCCGCCAACCGGCACACCATGGGCAAGTCGGGAGACGGACACATCGAAATCTGCCAACTGATCCATGATGTAATGCGCAGTGGTCTGACCCTCGACCGTCGCGTTCACAGCCAGGATGACTTCTTTAACGACACCTTCCGACACCCGGTCAACAAGCCCTGCAATGTTCAGATCCTCAGGTCCGATCCCATCAAGTGGCGACAGCGTTCCACCGAGCACGTGGTAACGGCTGTTAACGGCAGAGGCCCGTTCAAGCGCCCAGAGGTCGGAGACATCCTCAACAACAACAAGTGTCGCAGGATCGCGCCGATCATCGCAGCAAATTGTACAGGGCGAACGCGTATCGACATTGCCGCACACCTTGCAGACAACAATCCTGTCAACCGCTTCATTCAGGGAGGCGGCAAGCGGGACCATCACCTTGTCCTTGTTTTTGACAAGATGAAGGACAGCCCGACGCGCTGAACGAGAGCCAAGACCCGGAAGTTTCGCGAGCAGCTGGACGAGCCGTTCGATCTCGGGGCCGGTAACCGATTTTGCCATGATGTCCTCGGGTGCACTGTTTTCACCCAATATAGGGCGATTCGGCCCAGGACGCGCTTAGTTCGTTCGGAATTCAGCGGTTCACCGCAGCAAGGTTGCGCTCAACAATCTCCGTCAGAAAATGCCCGCGCGGCAGTTTCTCGCGAAAGACCGAAAGTGCGTGTTCGTAATGCGGCCGCGCTTTCTCGGGGCTTCCAGATTGTTCAAGGGCATAACCGAGATTGTTGGCGATACGGGCGACACTGACATCGCCACGACCGAGTTTCGCCTCGCTGATTCTGAGCGCCCGTTCATAGAGTGGCACCGACTCGGATTGCCGGTTCAGCGCATCGAGAACCTGTCCCAGATTTACGAGACGCGAAGCAAGTTCAATGCTGTCAGGTCCGAAACGGTCTTCCCCCTGGGCGGCAGCCCGCTCGGCAAGCGGGAGTGCCTTTTCATGGGCGCCAGCATAGGTGTAGACCTGCGCGAGGTTATTCGCAGCTCTCAACGTATTTTCGTGATCCGGTCCGAGTGCTTCTTCAAAAATCGCAAGCAGTGCTTCTGCGTGTGGAACGGCAAGGTCGAAACGCTGAAGGTCAGTATAAATCGTGCTGACTTTGCTGCGCATTTTCTGTGTGAGCGCAGCGGATGGTCCTTCCGTCTTCTCGAAAATCACGATCGCACGCTCGTAATAAGGCGCCGCTTTCCCCTTGAGACTCGCGTTGTCATAAAGTTCGGCGAGCGCGGCGTATCGTTCGCCAAGAGCCAGACTCTCTTTAGGCAATTGTTCTTCTGAAGCGGCGATGTAGGCTTCCATATACGGAATGGCCTGATCGTTCTCGAAGCGTTTTGCATAAAAGAATGCCAGATCACCCAGGCGCGAAAGCCGCACCGGATCGTCGTTCTCAAGCACAGCCTCACTGATCTCATAGGCACGCTTGAATGCTTGTTCCGCCGCATCCGGCAAGTTCGAATGGTCATAAGCCCGGGCAAGATTGCTCAGCGCTTTGGCAAATTCCGGATGATCTTCGCCGAGCGCCTTGCCGTAAAGCTGCACACTTTCTTCAAACGCTTCCAAGCCCTCTTTTAGTCGGTTGAGACCTGTCGCCGCGATCCCGATATGCGAGTAGGCTCGTGCGCGGCGTTCGTCATCTTTCTCATTTCCTGCAATTTGAAGAAGGGCGAGGGCATGTGCCATTTGAAGATCAGGACGTCTGATCCGTGATGCCGCTTCGCTTGCCTTGAGGTGAATATCAAAGCTCGTCTTTAGCGTATCAGCGGCAAGCGCATAATCCCGGTAGGCCGTAACCCAGTCGCCCTTTTCCTCGTGAGACAAGCCCCGTCGGAAAAAATGATCCGCCTGCTCGCGTGTTTCCGGTGAGACCCCGAGCTGCTGAGCCGATACGGGAGCACCTGAGACAAGCATAAACAGGACGGTCACTGACATGACCCTGGCTAGAATGCGCGCCATTCTCTTCCCTTCACCAACACTTCACGTGGGCGTTAATTATCGCCGAATGCTGCATGCGTCCATTACGGGGCGTCCCCGCGTCATCACATCTTCGCGAAGCCGGTTGCAATTTTCCAAATAACGATATAACTAGTTTTATCGAATTATTATTCTGAAATCGCCAGAGCTGGAATCACTATGGACCCGGAACTTGCTGCTGAAAGCTTTGCCGCAATGGGGGCGACAACCCGGCTTGACGTCGTCCGCAATCTTGTGCGCGCCGGGGAGCGCGGACTAACGGTGGGTGAGATCAAAGACCGAACTGGTCTTCCCGCTTCAACGCTCGCGCATCATTTGAAAACCCTCTCCCAGGCCGGATTGATTGTGCAGGAGCGAAAGGGACGGGAGATCATTTCTCGCGCCAATTATGCGCATCTTCAAAGGCTTGCCGGTTTCATTCTGGAAGAATGCTGTGTCGATGCCGGGTCGATTGCCCCGCTAACCGAGGACGAAACCGTATGAGCACTTTCTCGCAAGCACGCTTAAGCCAACGGTTCAACTGGAAAGTCTGGTTCCTGACCCCGTGGACCGTGACACTCGGCGTTCCGCTCATTGTTCTCTTCGCCGATCCCACTGCCGTTTCAGGTTTCGTTACCTTTGCCTTATCAGCGCTCATCGGGACGCTGCCTTACATCGCTTTTGCTGTTGTCCTGATCGCCGGGTTAAAGGCGGCGGGAGCAGAAGCAACGATTGCCGAGGCATTCAAGGGGCGCGAGGATCGTATGATTGTTCTTGCCGCCCTATTCGGCGGGCTTGCTCCTTTCTGTTCTTGCGAAGTCATCCCGTTCATTGCCGGGCTTCTCGCTTTCGGCGCACCGCTTTCAGCCGTCATGGCTTTCTGGCTTTCTTCGCCACTCATCGATCCGCCAACCCTCCTGATTACCGCGGCCGCTCTCGGTTGGCCTTTTGCTGTCGGCAAGGCAGTCTTTGCCGTCGCTCTCGGTCTCTTTGGCGGCTACACGGTGAAATTCCTGATGAAGGGTGGCGCGCTCGATAAACCACTGCGAACTTATCAGCGGTCAGGCTGCGGTTGCGGCACCGCCAATCCGTTCGACGGCACGCCACAATGGCGCTTCTGGCTGGAAGCACCGCGCCGCACAGTTTTTCGCGAAGAGTTTGCTGCCAACGCTCTGTTTCTCATCAAATGGCTTGCACTCGCTTACGTTCTGGAAGCGGTTCTCGTCACCTATGTCCCCGCGTCCGCCATTGCCGGTCTCGTTGGTGGTGATGGTGTTGATGCAATTGCGATTTCAGCGCTTCTCGGTATGCCTGCCTATCTGAATTCCTATGTTGCCCCGCCGCTTCTTGCGGGCCTCATTGAACAGGGTATGGGAAATGGTGCCGCGATGGCCTTCATGGTTGCCGGAGCCGTCAGCTCCATCCCCGCAATGGCTGCCGTCTTCTCACTCGTGAAGAAGAAGGTCTTTGCCCTTTATCTCGGGCTTGGCGTGAGCGGTGCCATCATGTCTGGCATCCTTTTTGAGCTCGTCATTTAAGATCAGAGACGTGGTGCAATGGTCTAGATCTGGCGCGTTTCAGCAAAGCGGTTTTGCGGATTACACGGACTCGACGCGGATCTTGTGAGCAGGCAAGGTCCGGCGAGTTCCTGCAAGATCGGCTTAGTGGATGTCTGAACGCAAACCCTTCTGGCTCCTCGCCGCCCCCGCGATCTTCCTGTTTCTATGGTCCGGCGGCTATGTGGTTGCGAAAATCGGCCTGAGTTACGCCGAACCGCTCTCCCTGTTGGTCCTGCGTTTCTTTCTGGTTCTTGTGCTGATGGGCGCCATTGCGCTTTTCGTCCGACCACCGCTTCCGGAAAAAGCCGCTGGCTGGGGCCACCTTGCCGTGGTCGGTTTTCTCATGCAGTCGGTCCATTTCGGGATGGTTTATCTCGCGATGAAAGCCGGTGTCGCAGCAGGAACCGCAGCACTCATCCTTTCGCTGAACCCCGTCCTTGTCGCCGTAGGCGCTCCTTATTTTGTTGCTGAACGGGTCTCATGGAAACAGTGGCTCGGCCTGATGCTCGGATTATGCGGGGCTACTGTCGTCATCGTTTCGCGGTCCGACATTGATCCGCCAAGCCTGCTAGGCTTTACGTGTGCAGCTCTTGGCCTGTCAGGTATCGCTGCGGCCACCCTTTGGGAAAAGCGGTTTGGTCTCTCGCACCATCCAGTTACAGCCAATCTCATTGGATATGGGGCAGGATTCCTCGGACTTTTGCCGTTCGCCCTGGCACTTGAGAGTTTTCGCTTCGACTGGAGTTTCGAATTCGGGCTTGTTCTGGTTTATCTCGTGATCGGCAATTCAGTGATCGCCGTCGGGCTTCTTCTCGCAATGATCCGCGCGGGGGCTGCAAGCCAGGTTTCATCGCTCTTTTTCCTGACCGCTCCGGTCGCGGCCGTCATGGCGTGGCTATCACTCGGTGATGCAATGCCTATGGCCGCCTGGGTGGGTATGGCGATTGCCGCAACCGGTGTTTTTATTGCGACAAGACCGCGGACGCGGGCCGATGCGCCGAGCGAGGAGCCTCAGCCCCGTCCAAGATAAGGCATCTTGGTTGCCATCAGGGTCATGAATTGAACGTTGGCTGAAAGCGGCAGTTCGGCGATATAACGGACGGCCTCGCCGACGTGGGAAAGATCCATAATCGGTTCCGGCACGATGTCTCCGTTCGCCTGCATTGCACCCTTTGACAAGGGAATTGCAATGTCGCTTGCCGCATTGCCGATATCGATCTGCGAACACGCAATATCGAATGGTCTGCCATCTAGGGAAAGCGACTTTGTAAGCCCTGTAATCGCGTGCTTGGTTACCGTATATGGCACAGAACCCGGTCTTGGTGCGTGGGCCGAAATCGACCCGTTGTTAATGATGCGCCCGCCTTGCGGCTCCTGCCGACGCATCAGCGAAAAGGCGGCCCGGGCGCATAAAAACGACCCGGTGAGGTTGGCAGAAAGGGCATTCTGCCATTCTTCCTCCGTCAATTCGTCAATGAGCTTACCGGCAATAAAGATACCGGCATTGTTGAAGAGAACATCGAGACGGCCGTGTTCATCCTCGATCGTATTAAACATTGCGGCGACACCATCTGCGTCGCCCACATCACAGGCATTGACCGATCCCGATCCCTCCGGGCTTTCTTTAAGGCCTTCGTCGAGCGCTGCCCGAAGCCGATCGCGATTGCGCCCGTTGAAGACGACATGAAACCCCGCCGCCATCAATTCATGGGCCGCGGCCTTTCCGATCCCGGATCCGGCCCCGGTGATGAGCGCAATCTTCGTCATCCTGATGTCCTAGAACGGGAGTTTCATCCCCGGCGGAAGAGGTAATCCGGCTGTCAGGGATTGCATTTTCTCCTGCATCATTGCCTCGGCCTTCTGCTTGGCATCGTTGTGGGCCGCGATCAGGAGGTCTTCAAGAATTTCAATCTCGTCTTCCTTCATTAGGGACGGGTCAATCTTGAGGCCTTTCAATTCACCTTTCCCGCTCATTCTCACAGAAACGAGGCCGCCACCGGCTGTACCATCAACTTCCGCGTTTGCCGCCTCTTCCTGCATTTCCTGCATTTTGGCCTGCATCTCGCCGGCCTTTTTCATCAAACCCATAATGTCTTTCATGAAGTCGTTTCCTCTCTCACATATCGTCGTCGTCGGGTGCCGGCGGCAGGCCCGCATCGCCGTTCGTTTCTTCCCGGTAGGTGACGTTGACTATCTTCGCTCCGGGGAACCGTCTTAAAACCTCAGCGACAACCGGGTCTTCCTCAGCGTCACGGGAGCGTTGCCGCTCCTCTTCAGCCCATTGTTCCGCAAGCGGCGGTGCTCCCGCTTCTCGTGAGACGGCAACCGACCAAGTTCGTCCTGTCCACTCGCTGAGTGCTGCCTTGAGATTGTGAGCAAGGCCTTGAGGTGCACTTTCCGTTGGAGCGAATTCAATTCGCCCATCTTCGAACGCAACGAGCGAGACATGATTGATGAGCGCTGACCGCAAAGCCAGATCACGCTTTTCTTCTGCCAGAGCGATCAAATCCTCAAACCGCTGGATTTTTGTCAAAGGCACAGGATCGGCAGCTTTGTCGTCCATCGGAACCGACTGCGGCGCCGGATTGTTCGTCGCAAGGACAGGGCGCGGTCTTTGCGTCGGCCGCGTTTCGCCTGCCTGGAGCGCGACCGGTTCGCCGTCCGGCAATGGAGCTGTTTCTGTTCTCAATGCCGACGCTGCACTTTGACTGACCGCCTGCCCCCCACCGTGCCCGGTGGACATGCCCGTGCCTCCAGTTGAAGAAGGCGGACTGCCTGCCGGCATACCACCATTGTCACGGAGTGCGCGCAGCGCTTCGTCTGGCGTTGGGAGATCAGCAGCATAGGCAAGCCGCACAATCACCATATCTGCCGCGTGAAGGGGCTTGTTGGCTCCTTGAATCTCCTCAATGCCTTTCAGAAGAAATTGCCATGCCCGTGATAGCACACGAACAGGCAATGCTTCGGCAAAGGCGGTGGCTCTATCTCGCTCCAGATTGGAGATCGCGAAGTTTGAAGGAATGCCGTCAGAAACCTTCGCCACTGTTACGAGATGCGTGAATTCCGCGAGATCCGACATGATAACAAGCGGATCAGCACCAAGATCGAATTGCGCGCGGATCTCCGCAAGCGCTTCGGCGACGCGGCCGGCCATGACATGCTCGAAAAGATCGATAACCCGTGCGCGGTCGGCCAGTCCGAGCATGTTGCGCATTTCGTCCTGATCAACCTTACCGCTGCCATGGGCGATCGCCTGATCGAGCAGGGAAAGCGCATCACGCACTGAGCCTTCGGAGGCTCGGGCGAGCATGAACAAGGCTTCTTCGCTGACATCGACGGATTCTTTTTCAGCAATGTCTTTCAGGTAAGCGACCATCCGTTCCGCGTCGATCCTGCGAAGATCGAACCGCTGACACCGGGATAGGATCGTCACGGGTACTTTACGGATTTCCGTCGTCGCGAAGATGAATTTGACGTGCTCCGGCGGCTCCTCAAGAGTTTTGAGCAGACCATTAAAGGCCGCCTGCGAGAGCATGTGCACTTCGTCGATGATATAGACCTTATAGCGTGCGGTCGCGGGCTTGTATTTCACGGCGTCAATGATCTCACGGATATCGCCGATCCCCGTATGGGACGCAGCATCCATTTCGATCACATCGATATGGCCAGACTTGATGATCGCCTCGCAATGGGCGCCAAGCCGAGGCATGTCGATCGTCGGGCCATCGATACCATCAGCTTCGTAATTAAGCGCGCGCGCCAGGATACGGGCCGTCGTTGTCTTCCCGACACCACGCACGCCGGTCAGCATATAGGCTTGCGCAATACGACCGAGGCGAAACGCATTGGTGAGCGTCTGAACCATCGGTTCCTGACCGATCAAATCCTGAAATGTACTCGGCCGATACTTTCGGGCGAGAACGCGATAGGCCTGGTTGTCCTGATTTGGTGCGCCGTCCATGTGCCCTTCGCGTGGCGCTTGAACCTTATCTAAAGCTCTGAGCGCGTTAACGATCTTTTCCGCTTTAAGGCCGGGCTTCACCTGAAGCGCTTGCCCGCACCGCGCCGCCATGCGACGAAGAAACCCGAATTGTGCCTGATTGGACCGGCCCGCACGCCATTGTCAGTCAAGGGCGGGATCCGCTCAAATGACGACCATTGGCAAGGCTGGTCTTGCGGCAGGAGGCTGGACGGTGACCCGCGCCGGAACTCGTTAGGGCTGCTTCCTTCCGGACCTGACCCGGTTGGCGAGTGACACGTCCATCGCCAACCTCCCACTGCATCATATCACAAGGCGAAGCGGTTTTTGCAAGGGCAAAGAAGGCTTAATCTGAAAGTGACGTGAATAGATGTTCCTGATTGCCGAAAACGATCTCATGAAGGGGGCGGATATGACGCCGAAATCTGGCTTTTATCTCGACCCGGTTCTGGAACGTGACACGATATTTGTGACCGATCTGCGCCTGTCATCGATCCTTCTCATGGATGACTGCCGCTATCCGTGGCTTATCATCGTTCCACGTGTCGGCGGTGCGGAAGAAATCTTCGATCTTGGTCGCGGTGACCAGAGCCTTCTTATGGATGAGATCGCCATGGTCGCTGAAGCCGTTCACAAAGTCACGAACCCAGCAAAGGTGAATGTCGGCGCGCTCGGGAATATTGTGCGGCAGTTGCATATCCATGTGATCGCTCGATTTGAGACGGACGCCACCTGGCCTGGCCCGGTATGGGGAGTTGGCGAAAGAACCCCTTATGAAGACTGCGGAGCAGCCTTTCTCTCGCTTCTTAACTCGGAAATCGGATTGTCGAAGCCAAAACCCGGCTTTTAACTTTCTGGCAGGCTGAGTTTGCTCATTCTGCCCCCGTCAATCGTCCAGATCTGCCCCGTAACGAAGGCGGCCTCTTCCGATGCGAGCCAGGTAATCAGTGCAGCGACATCTTCAGGGCGCCCGGTCTTTCCAACCGGATGAAGTCTAGCGATCTTCTCTCGAAAAACCTTCGGATCGCCAAGACTGTCGATGAAGTCCCGGTTGAGATCGGTCTCGATCCAGCCGGGCGCGACTGCGTTGCAACGAACGCCGTCCGGGCCATGGTCCACGGCAACGGCACGGGTCAAACCATGCAAACCGGCTTTGGATGCGCAATAGGCGGCATGGCGCGGATTAGATCCGAGCCCCTCAATTGAGCCCACATTGACGATAGCGCCCTTTGCCTCAATCAGGCTCGGAAGTGCGTGTTTTATGAGGAGGAAGGGCGCCGTCAGATTCACCTGCAAGGTACGCACCCAGGTTTCGGACGTTGTGTCGGCTGCAAGCGCCTCTTCCATGAGGCCTGCATTATTGACCAGAATATCGAGGCGACCCTGCGTTTCCAGCACTTTCCCGATCACTCTCTCGGGCGTGTCGGGATCAAGGAAATCGGCGGCAATGGATTCGAACACTTGATCGGGCTGACGTTGTGCCGTCACAACATGGGCACCATCGTCTGCAAAGGCTCTTGTCGTCGCAGCGCCGATTCCACTTCGGCCGCCGGTTACCAGCACCACTTTTCCATCAAAGCGCTTCATACGACCGGCTTTGCTCCATTCACTTCCAGGAGCGCTCCGCAGACATACCGAGCCTTCTCAGATGCAAGGAAGACGACAACATCGGCGATGTCTTCGGGCTCTGCGATGCGGCCAAGCGGTACAGACCGATTCAACGCATCGATAGCGGTTTCGGGATCGAGCCCACGACGTTCGAAACCCGTTCGTATCATCGGCGTGTTCACTTCATTGGGACAAACCGCGTTGACGCGGATGTTGGCATGGGCGTGATCGCGGGCAAGGCACTGGGTCAGCGATGCAAGGGCCGCTTTTGACATGACGTAAAGCGGATGTCCCGGCCCGGGATGGACGCCCCAGCAGGACGCGATGTTCACAATCGCGCCCCGCCCCTCGCGTTCCATGATAGGGATCGCCGCGCGGCACAAGCGAAATGGTGCTTCGACATTGATTGCCATCGTCTTGCGATAATCCTCATCGCTCGTTTCCGTGATCATGCCACGTGCCATGTAGCCGGCATTGTTGATGAGAATATCGAGCCCGCCCAATTCGGATACCGCCCTTTTGGGGAGTTCATCGCAGTATCGGGCGTCGTTTAGATCGCCTTCTATATCAATATCAGCAAATGACGGGAGCATATCGGCGCCGGCGACCCGCACCCCTTCGGATTGAAGCGCTTTTACGATTGCTGCTCCGATCCCGCCTGCGGCCCCGGTGACAAGCGCCCGCTGATTTTCAAGACCCGTCATTTGCAGCTCCCGATGGATACATCGGGGACACTAGCAAAACGCCTTTGCGTGGCCGTTCTGATAACGACCTCATGCCAACAGCATTGCGCAAATAACAACTGAGCAAGCCGTACTAACTTTTCGCAGTTGGTTAGACGGGCGCCATACCGCAGTCTTCCATGACCTCGCCAACCAGATAGAGGGAACCGCCGATCAGGATGCGTGGCGGGCGCTCAAACCGCCAGCCTTCCGATAAAAGATCGATCGCGTCTCCCACGCTGTCGCAGGGTTCTGCGGAGAGGCCCGCATTCATGACATGCTCAGCCAGATCTTCCGGGGAAACTCCGTTCGGTGTGTGGCGCAAGGGTACGGTAAAGACATGACGCACGATGCCTGCAAAGGGTTCAAAGAACCCGACCGGATCTTTCGTGTTGAGCATCCCGGCGATTAGGAACAAAGGCCGTTCAACCCGCTCCTCAAGATCGGCCATTGCTGATGCGAGCGCCTCGCCGGCGGACGGGTTATGACCGCCATCAAGCCAGATCTCGCTTCCTGGGACAGCGAGATCAAAAAGCGGCCCTTCTTTGAGCTTCTGTAAGCGACCGGGCCATTCAACCGATTTCAGTCCACTTTCGATCTCGTCATGGCTGAGCGAAATACCGGCTGTTTTGATCGCAGCAATTGCCGTGCCCGCATTGATGATTTGGTAGTGGCCTGGCAGTTTCGGCATGGAAAGGTCCATGAGACCCTCTTCGTCCTGATAGACAAGACGCCCCCGTTCGGACCAGACCGTCCAGTCCTGACCTGATCGCATAACCTGCGCGTGCGCGCGGGCTGCCGCATAATCGATAACATCATACACCCGGTCGCTCATCTGGGGTGCGGCAATGACCGGAACGCCATATTTGATGATGCCGGCCTTTTCGCCAGCGATCTTTTCGACGGTGTCGCCGAGATAAGCCTGATGGTCGAGGGATATCGGCGTGATGACACTCGCAAGCGGTGTCTCAATCACATTGGTGGCGTCGAGCCGTCCCCCAAGCCCCACTTCAAGAAGAGTGATGTCTGCAGGACGGGATGAAAAAAGGACGAAAGCCGCAGCCGTCAACATCTCGAAGACAGTGATCGCCTCATCGGCATTCACCCGCTCGATGCGGTGCAACGCCTGGACGAGGGAGCGGTCATCGACAAGCGTACTTCCAGCATGCGGAAGCCCCAGCCTGAACCGCTCGTTGTAGCGCACCAGGTGAGGAGAGGTATGGACGTGAACGGAATAACCGGCTGCCTCAAGCATCGCCCGCATGAACGCAATCGCCGATCCTTTGCCATTCGTTCCTGCCACATGAATCGCCGGAGGAATATCGAGATGAGGATTGCCAAGCGCTTCCAGGAGCCGGCGAACCCGGTTCAGCGAGAGATCGAAACCGGGCGGGTGACGCTTTGATAGCCGCCCGATGACCTCATCCGGGGTCTCGGCTGGATCGCGTTTTTGATACCCCTTGGACATTGGTTTCAATGATCCAGCAATCAGGTTTCGGAAGCTGGCTGTGCCTTAGCGCCAGGATCGTTGCCGTCGGCTCCAACCGTCGACGAGGTTTCGGCTGTATCCGATGCGTTCGAACCGGCGAGTTTCGGTGATACTGGAACCGGTTGATGGAGAAGAATCGATGTAATTCGGGATATCGTCTCCGGCAGTTCGTGGCGATGGACCACCATATCCACCATGCCGTGCTCTTGCAGATATTCAGCCCGCTGGAAGCCATCCGGGAGTTTCTCGCGGATGGTCTGCTCGATCACACGCGGCCCAGCAAATCCGATGAGTGCACCGGGCTCCGCGATGTGGACATCACCAAGCATGGCGTAGGAAGCCGTCACCCCACCGGTCGTCGGATTAGTGAGGACCACGATGTAGGGCAATTTCGCATCGCGCAGCGCCTGAACGGCGACTGTCGTTCGCGGCAATTGCATAAGTGACAGGATACCCTCCTGCATGCGGGCTCCGCCCGATGCAGTAAAGATCACAAAGGGAAGCTTGCGCTTCACGGCTTCCATCATTGCCGCGATAATTGCTTCACCTGCTGCCATGCCGAGCGAGCCAAGCATGAAGTCGGCCTCCTGAACGGCGGCAACGAGTTCAACACCGTGAACCTTACCGATACCAACCAGAATGGCGTCTTTCAGGCCGGTTTTGTTTTTCGCCTCACGCAGGCGATCGGTGTAACGTTTGCTGTCGCGGAATTTCAGCGGATCCACGGCCGCATCCGGGGTCTCGAATTCTTCGAACACTCCACCATCGAAGAAGAAGCTGAAACGCTTCCGCCCTTCAATGCGCATGTGATAATCGGAATTCGGGACAACGTTTTGGTTGCGCTCGAGGTCCCGGTGGAAGACAAGTTCGCCGCTCTCGGGATCCTTGATCCAGAGATTTTCAGGCGTATCGCGCTTATTGAAGAAATTGATCTTCGGACGCACGACATTGGAAATCCAGTTCATTGGCGCTTCTCCTTTGTAAACGCCCCTATTCGGCCGCTTCGACACGCGCCGTTCTGACGCCACCGGCAAGATCTTCGACGAGGGCTGTCACGGCAGACACGGTCTCGCCTGTGGCATGACCGTTTTCGTCGAGGCTTTCCTTGACCGCATTCACCAGCGCAGAGCCGACTACAACGCCGTCTGCATCAAGCCCGATCACGCGGGCCTGTTCTGCTGTCTTGACGCCAAAACCAACGGCAACCGGAAGATCGGTGTGAGACTTGATCCGACGCACTGCATCCGCAACCCGGTTTGTGTTTGTAAGCTCAGCGCCCGTGATTCCCGTCATCGAGACGTAGTAGACGAAGCCCGACGTATTGTTGAGAACGGTCGGAAGCCGCCGGTCGTCAGTGGTGGGGGTCGCAAGGCGGATGAAACTCAGCCCGGCCTCCATGGCGGGAAGGCATAATTCATCATCTGCTTCCGGCGGAAGATCGACAATGATGAGCCCGTCAACACCGGCGTCCTTCGCCTCTCTGACAAAGTTCTCCGGTCCCCGGAAGTAGATCGGGTTGTAGTAACCCATCAGAACGATTGGCGTTTCGTTATCATGCTCGCGGAAGGTACGGACCATGGCGAGCGTATCGTTCATGCGCATTCCGGCTTTGAGCGCACGCTGGGTCGCAAGCTGGATTGGGATCCCTTCTGCCATTGGGTCGGAAAACGGCATACCAAGTTCGATCACGTCTGCGCCCGCCACGGGAAGTGCATCCAGGATCGCCTGACTGGTCGCCTTATCCGGATCGCCCGCCGTCACGAAGGTGACAAGTGCCGGACGTCCTTCTGCAGCACATTTTTCAAACCGCGCATCTATGCGGGTGATCGGTCTTTCATAAGTCATCGACACTCTTCTTTATTCGCAGGCGGCGCTCATGGTTTGACGACCTCGCCATCTTCTTCGGAAAAGTTACCTATATCGGCGTTTTCGAGAATACGGAGAACCTTTTCTGAGGGACGCGCCAGCACAGCCCCTTTCGGCGTTACCACAATTGGCCTGTTCATTAGAATTGGATGGTCGACCATGAAATCAATAAGGTCGTCCGCGCTCCACTTTTCATTGCCGAGATCGAGTTCGTCGTACGGCGTGCCTTTCTGACGAAGAATATCGCGCACGGTAAGTCCGGTTGCCTTGATGATTTCAACGAGTTTTTCACGACCGGGCGGAGTCTTCAGATATTCAATCACTTCCGGCTCTTCGCCGGACGCACGGATCATAGCGAGCGTGTTGCGCGATGTGCCGCATTTTGGATTATGATAGATCGTGACCGCCATGTGTTCAGTCCCAATTACACTCAGAGCTCGACACCGAGCGCTTTGCCGACGGTGAAGACATCCTTGTCACCCCGACCGCACAAATTCATGACGATGATCTGATCCTTCGGCATTGTCGGTGCGCGCTTCATCACTTCGGCAAGCGCGTGGCTCGGTTCAAGGGCCGGAATAATGCCTTCGAGCCTTGTGCACAATTGAAACGCTTCGAGCGCCTCCTCATCCGTGATGGGTACATAATTCACGCGGCCAGTGTCCCGCAAATAAGAGTGTTCCGGGCCAATGCCAGGATAATCGAGACCTGCCGAAATCGAGTGGCCCTCAAGGATCTGGCCATCGTCGTCCTGAAGAAGATAGGTGCGGTTGCCGTGAAGAACCCCCGGCTTACCGCCGGTAAGGGACGCGCAATGCTGGTCCGTATCAAGACCATGGCCTGCGGCTTCCACGCCAACGATCTGAACATCTTCATCATCGAGGAAAGGATGGAAGAGCCCGATCGCGTTTGATCCGCCGCCGATGCACGCAATCAGCATATCCGGAAGACGGCCTTCCGCTTCCATCATCTGTTCGCGCAGTTCCGTTCCAATCACCGATTGGAAGTCCCGAACCATGGTCGGATAAGGATGCGGACCCGCCGCCGTGCCAATCAGATAGTAAGTCGTCTCAACATTGGTGACCCAGTCGCGCAAAGCCTCGTTCATGGCATCTTTCAAGGTGCCCGCGCCTGCCGTAACCGGATTTACTTCAGCGCCTAGAAGCTTCATGCGGAAGACATTCGGTGCCTGACGTTCAACGTCCGTCGCGCCCATATACACATGGCAGGGATAACCGAACCGCGCGCAGACCGTCGCCGATGCCACACCATGTTGCCCAGCACCGGTCTCGGCAATGATCCGCGTTTTTCCCATGCGCTTGGCAAGCAGAATCTGACCGAGGCAATTGTTGATCTTGTGGCTTCCAGTGTGATTCAGCTCATCGCGTTTGAAATAGATTTTTGCACCACCGAGATGCTCCGTCATACGTTCCGCGAAATAAAGCGGGCTTGGGCGGCCTGAATAATGCGCATTGAGGGTTCTGATTTCCTCCTGAAACGCCGGGTCTGCCTTCGCCTCGTCATAGGCCTTCTCAAGATCGAGAATCAGCGGCATCAGGGTTTCGGCGACAAACCGTCCACCGTAAATTCCGAAATGACCGCGCTCGTCCGGGCCGGTGCGATAAGAGTTCGGTTTCATGACATTCATGGTTCTTCTTTCAAATCAAAACTGCCAGCCCGAGACGGTTAGTGGGCTGCGCGCGCTGCCTTTGCGAAATCCGCAATCTTGCGTAGGTCTTTTACGCCGGGAGAACGCTCAACACCAGAGGATACGTCAACACCAAAGGGGTGGACCTTTGTCACAGCCTCATGGACATTTTGCGGGTTAAGCCCGCCAGAGAGCATAAACGGTGTCTGCTTGTCGAAATGATCGAGGATTCCCCAATCGAAGGCGGCACCATTTCCGCCCGGAAGGATCGCCCCTTTCGGAGGCTTGGCATCAAGCAGGATGTGATCGGCGGCACCGATATAGGGATCGATTTTCTCAAGGTCGGCCAATTCAGACACGCCCACAGCCTTCATGACGGGCAGGCCGAATCGCGCTTTGATCTCCGCGATCCGCTCCGGGGTCTCCGAGCCATGGAACTGCAGGAGATCCGGCCGTACATGTTCAACGATAGCCGCCAGACGATCGTCATCCGCATTCACGGTAAGTGAAACAATCTTCGCGCGTCCGCGCGCATGATCAGCGAGCGTTGTGGCCTGTTCAAGCTCAACATGCCGCGGGCTTGGTTCGAATGAGACAAGACCAATCCACTGCGCTCCTGCGGCAATGGCCGCGTCGACGCTCTCTCGCGTTGATAATCCGCAAATTTTGACGATCGGTTCGCCCACGTTTTTCATCCCATTTTGAGCAAGGCCCTGCTCGTAACAGGAAACCACATACCGCATCAACTCTTGTCGGTGCGGCCCGCGCGTTTGGCGATCTGCTCCCAGGCAGGTCTTTGCCTAAAACTCAATCCCAGCCTGTGCTTTGACGCCGTCGCGGAAGGGGTGTTTCACCAGTTCCATCTCGGTCACAAGGTCGGCAATCTCAATGAGCTCATCCTTGGCATTCCGTCCCGTGACGATGACATGTTTATCTTCGGGCTTACTCCGCAGAACGGTGAGAACTTCGTCGAGCGGCAGGTAATCGTAACGCAGTACAATGTTCAGCTCATCAAGAAGAACCATTTTAATGTCCGGATCGGCAATCATACGCTCCGCCTCAGCCCATGCCGCCTTGGCAGATGCAATATCCCGCTCCCTGTCCTGCGTCTCCCAGGTAAAGCCCTCGCCCATCGCCTTGATCTCCACCTGATCGGGGAAGTTCTCAAGGATATCGCGCTCTCCGGTCTGCCAGGCGCCTTTGACGAACTGCACAACGCCAACTTTGAAGCCGTGGCCGATCGCCCGGAACACCATGCCGAAAGCAGCCGTCGACTTTCCCTTGCCCTTTCCGGTATGCACAATCAGGAGCCCACGCTCTTCCGTCTTTGTTGCGAGGATTTTGTCGCGCGCGGCCTTTTTCTTCGCCATCTTCTCCGCATGACGGGTGTTCACTGCAGCTTCGTCTGCCGGTGTCGTTTCGTTGCTCATCGGTCCTCCCGTGCTTCCGCCTCCAGCATCTCAAGACGAGCATAGGCTGAGTTGAGGCGTGGCGTCCATAAATTGCGATCAATCGCTTCCTTCAACCGGCTGGCGGTCTCGGAAAGCGCGGGCGCGTTGTTATCTTTCAGGAAATCGAAGACGTCCTGATCCGCGATGAAAGCGTCATAGGCGAGGTCGAAATGATGATCTTTGACAGCGCCGGTCGTGGCCGCGAAAGCAAACATATAATCGACAGTCGCAGCAATTTCGAATGCGCCTTTATAGCCGTGCCGCATGACGCCGGCGATCCATTTCGGATTGGCGACGCGGGAGCGCATCACACGACCGATTTCGTCTTCCAAAGTGCGGATCACCGGTCGTTCCGGCCTTGAATGGTCATTGTGGTAGATCGCCGGTTGTTGCCCTGACAGCGTTTCAACCGCCGCACTCATCCCGCCTTCGAACTGATAATAATCGTCGGAATCAAGAAGATCGTGTTCCCGGTTGTCCTGATTATGAAGGACCGCGTCGACAGCGCCAAGCCGTTCTTCAAAGCGCCCGTGTGCTGCTTTTCCATCGAGCGCGGCGCCATAGGCATAGCCGCCCCATTCGATGTAAGCCCGCGCGAGATCTTCCCGCGTCTGCCAAAGCTGCTCATCAATCATTGCCTGAAGGCCCGCGCCATAGGCACCGGGTTTGGATCCAAAAACCCTGATCGTTGCATCGCGTTCATCCGCCCCCTTTGCCATCACTTCCTGAGAGCGGGCAGCGATCGGGTTATCCGCAGCGTCTTCTTCAAGACTGGCAACCTTGCGCACTGCGCTGTCGAAAAGGACGATCTGGGCCGGAAAGGCATCGCGGAAAAAGCCGGAAATCCTAAGCGTCACATCGATCCGCGGGCGGCCAAGTACGCTCAAAGGGATGACCTCGAAACCCGTCACACGCAAACTGGCAGGCTCCCATTTCGGCTTGACGCCAATAAGCGCGAGGGCCTGCGCAATATCATCGCCTCCTGTGCGCATATTAGACGTCCCCCAGGCGGACAGTCCGAACGCTTTTGGATAGCCACCCTCGTCCTGAAAGTAACGGCGCACGAGAAGATCCGCAGATTTTTGACCAAGTGTCCAAGCTGCCGGTGTGGGAAGCGTGCGGTTATCGATGGAAAAGAAATTTCGACCCGTTGGCAGAACATCGAGGCGTCCGCGTGTTGGCGCCCCGGATGGGCCCGGTGATACAAACCGTCCGTCTAGCCCTTTCAAGAGATTGCCGATTTCGTTTTCACCGGATGCCCGAAGGGCCGGGCGGATCCGGTTTTCGATTTCTGAAATCACTTCTGATGTTCGGGACAGCCCATCCGCGCCCATTTCGACGACCTGGCGCGCCATCAATTCAAGGCGTTCCACAGTATCCCCATGACTGCGCCAGGGAGCGTCGCTGAGTGCTGCGAGCACCTCGGGCCTGGGGCCGCCCCAGACCTCCGCCATGTTGCAATCAAGCGGGTCGAAGGAAAGGCCGAAATCATCTGCGAGGGCGCGGATAATGGAGCGGTCGCCAGCCTCGCCTAATCGTCGTGGAACCCGGGTCAATGCAACCAGAAGATCGCGTTCCTGTTCGCGTTCGGGGGCGTTACCGAGAATATGCAGGCCGTCGCGGATCTGTGCCTCTTTGAGGTCACACAAATAGGCATCGAGCTTTTGAAGTGCGGTATCCTCACCGTCGTCCGGGGCAATCCCCGCATCAAGGTCAAGTTTGAGGTCCCGGGTTTTGTCGAGAATATCTGATTTCAGATGGCGCAAGCGGCGCGGATCAAGACCGCTTGCCATGTAATATTCATCGACCAGCGCCTCGAGATCCTTCAACGGCCCATAGGCTTCGGCCCGCGTCAGTGGTGGCGTCAGATGGTCGATGATGACGGCCGAAAGCCGCCGCTTCGCCTGCGTCCCCTCTCCCGGATCGTTAACGATGAAGGGGTAGAGATTGGGAACAGGCCCCATGACAGCTTCCGGATAGCAGGCTTCGGAAAGCGCAAGCGCCTTACCCGGAAGCCATTCCAGATTGCCGTGTTTGCCATTGTGAATGACAGCGTCTACTGCGCCCTCGCTTTTGAGGAACATGTAGAAAGCGAAGTAGCCGTGCGGCGGGACGAGGTCGGGATCGTGATAGGTTGCCTTAGGATCAATGTTGTAGCCGCGGGCGGGCTGGATACCGACAAAGACATTGCCGAATTGCAGGACCGGAAGATGGAAAGAGCCATTCTCTAAGAAAGGATCGTCTTCCGGACGGCCCCAACGCTCTTCGACCTCTGATCGGACACGGTCGTGGAGGGCTTCGAATGCGCTCTTGTAGGCGGTCAGAGGGAACGTTATGCCGCCTTGGCGAATTCCTGCATTTGTCGGCCCCTTCATGAGGGCTTCCATCAGTTCGTTGCCAGTCTTGGGAAGCAATCCAGTCTCGTATCCCGCGCTTTGGAGGGCTCTGAGGATTTCAACACTGCTTGCCGGCGTATCGTATCCTACCCCGTTCCCAATCCGACCATCCCGGTTCGGATAATTTGCGAGGATCAGGGCAATCTTTCGCCGTACTGGCGGCGTTTCGCGCAAGTGGATCCATCGCGTTGCGAGCTCCGCCACATAATTGACCCGCTCCGGATCTGCGCGATAGCGCTGGATGTCGGTCTCGGTTGCCTCATCGCGCTCACCGTCGGACTTAAAAGCAATCGCGCGCGATAAGATCCGGCCATCAAGCTCGGGTAGGACCACATGCATGGCGAGATCCCGTGCCGCGAGGCCCTGCGCGTCTTCTTCATGGGCGGCCCGCCCAGTCCCTGCAAGCACAACCTGCAATACCGGACAATTGGCACTATGAAACGGGTTGACCTCTCCTGATCCGTCATAGGCTGATGCGGCAAAGCCCGTTGAATTGAGGACCAGGCTCGGCTTTGTCTCTGCAATGAGTTGATCAACAACGCCCCTTGCGGTCTCGTCTTTGAGGCTTGGAACGAAGACGGGAAGCGCATTCACTCCTTTATCGTTCAGTGCTTTAATGAGAGCATCGACCGGCCCGGTGTTACCCCCTTCAAGCAAGGCGCGATAAAAGGTGATCATTACCGGTGCGCCCGACTGGCTCCACTCTCTCCTGATATCGGCAAGCGTCGGATGATCGATCCCGGGATAATAGAGGCCGGATTTCAGCAGCGGACGGGGCGGTACGGGGTCTTCTTCAGACAATCCAGCAATTCCCGCCGCGCGCTTTAAAAAGCCGCGCGCATTAGCCGGTCCGCCTTCTATGAGATAAGCCCAAAGGTCCTGATAGGCATTCTCATCGAGGGTTGAGAGATTTGCGAGATCCGGATCGGACTTGTCGTCTCCAGGAAGAAGCGCCAGCTCAATGCCGCGTGCCCGGCAAAGAGCGGAGAGCTCATCAATCAGATAAGACCAATATCCTCGCCCCCCCAAAAGTCGCGCAACGATCAGGCGGGAAGAGGCACATGTCTTGTCAAGATAGACATCAACGGAAAGCGGATGCTTTAGCCGCATAATATTAGCAAGGCGCAGACTGAAGGGCGCTTCAGCTTCGGCAAATGCATCAGACAGAACAGCAAGTTCGGTATCTGCAGCCGAAAGAAACACAATGTCACCCGGTGACTGGCCGAGGTCTACCGCCTCATCCCCGTCAAAGATACGCCCCGGTTCGGCGGCGAGGAGATGCATTTAAGCCGCGAGACTCTCTGCGGCAATCGTGTCGCGGATCGCGGCCTCGTTCAGGCCTCTTTCTCCAATAACGACCAAAGCACTCGAGGGCATCTCATTGGCGGCCCATTCGCGGTCAAAATAAGCATTGACCCGCGGGCCGACGGCCTGGATCACGAGCCGCGCGGGACTGCCGGAAACTGCGGCAAATCCCTTCAAGCGCAGGAGACCAAACGCTGCCATAACCTCTTCGATGCGCCGAACGGCTTCTTCCCGGCTCTGGAAAGCTCCGGTTTCCACGATAAACGTCTCGAAGTCATCGTGATCATGTTCTTCATGTCCGTGTTCGGCTTCATGGTGCGAAAGCCGGTTGGCCATGTCGTTTTCAGCTGCTGCCGTCATCCCGAGGAGAGCTGCCGAGTCTATCGATTCAGCCTTGCTTACAACCACACGAACACTTTTTCGAACGCGGTCAGAAAGATCGGCAAGCAAATCGGCGAGCTTGTGATCTTCGACAAGGTCCGCTTTGTTGAGAAGCACCATATCAGCCGCATTCAACTGGTCGCCAAAGAGTTCGGACAGCGGGCTTTCATGATCAAGCGCCTCATCTGCAGCCCGCTGTGCCTCAACAGCAGCAGTATCGGCGGCAAACCGACCTTCGGAAAGTGCCGGTGCGTCGACGACCGTTATAACACCGTCAATCGATACACGTTCGCGTATGCCGGGCCACAGAAATGCTTTGATGAGGGGCTGCGGCAATGCCAGCCCCGACGTTTCGATGATGATATGATCGGGCGGGTCGGCCCGATCGAGCAGCTTTGTCATGGTTGGAAGGAAGTCGTCCGCGACAGTGCAGCAGATGCAGCCATTGGCCAGTTCAACGATATCGTCTTCACGGCACGCATCGTTGCCACAAGATCTTAAGAGCTCGCCATCAACACCGACGTCGCCAAACTCATTGATGATGAGTGCAAGTCTCTTGCCTTCAACCTGCTCGATCAACCGTCTAATGATTGTTGTTTTTCCTGCTCCGAGAAACCCCGTGAAAACCGTCGCCGGAACCTTGCCTCCGCTGGAGAACGCCATCTGCTAAACTCCCTCACTGTATGTCTCATTTTGACAACCGATGAAACACTATCGCGTCCTGCGTCAAGTGACCTTTTTCATGCGACACAGACCGGCGCATATTTTATAGGCAAACATGCTGCCTAAGAGATGGGGGCGCGACAATTTTGGGCTTGGCAAATCGCAACGAATAAGCCAACCTTTTGACAGGTTTAACAAGCGAAAGGAGGTGATCCAATGTCGAGTAAGTTTTTGAGGCACGAGGTGTCATACAAAGGATATGCGGCAGTGGAGCAGCCTCTGCTGCAGGCATAGACTTTGTTATCGGGATAGGCTCTCGCGAAACGAGATGTTTATGATCGATGGGCATTTAAAGATTTGCCTCGGACTTGCGGGGGCCGCCAATGGCGGCCCTTTTCCGTTTAAATCGGGTGCCTCCAACGACCTCTTGCTCAAGCAGTCTTTCCATAAGCAAGCTTGAAGTGAATAAAATCTGCTAACATCTTTGGAAGACTGACGGCTTCAAGCACTTGCCGGTTGAGCGGCTAAGTCGTTTTCGATAAAGCTCGTGATATGGCCGATACCTCCGCCCTTAAATACAATCTTACGCATCCAATCGTGTGCGCGAAATGCTCGGAAGACGTTTTACAAGGACGCTCGGGCGGGCTCTCGATGCGGGAATATGCCGCGGTCGATATCGGCTTCACGCCAATCGGCATCCAGGTCTGGTGCAGGCGGCACAACATTAACGTTGTCCATATCGATTTTCAGGGAAACCGTTTGCCGGCAGACTTCCGATGTATCGAAGATCCGGTGTCCCAATAACGCCAATCCCTTATTTCAGATAGTGCTTTGTAGGATACCACGCGTCATGTGACGCTTTCTACCGTAGCCGGGAACACGCTCAACCTGGAAACCGGCCGCTTCAAGGGTACGCCTGACAAAGCCAGCGGCTGTATAGGTCGCGAAGGTCCCGCTTTTCTTTGTCTTCTTAGCCACTTTATCAAGCAGCGCCTCGTTCCAAAGCTCCGGATTCTTAGCGGGGCTGAAACCGTCGAGATACCATGCATCAGCAACGCCGGAATAATCCGCGACCATTTCGTTTGCATCACCAATCGCAAGCGTCAGAGTGACATTACCCTGCTCGACCGTGTGCCAACCGGGCTCAGGCGGGAAGCCTTCGAGAAAATGTTCGGCCAGTTCCGCCAGATCGACCCAGGGCGCCAATGCCTTCAATCCCTGATCCCTGGACACCGGATATTGTTCGAAGGACGTGTAGGACAGGGGCAATGTCCCACCCGCGGCACGATAAGCAAGCACCGTCGCGAAGAAATTGAGGCCGGTGCCAAAGCCCAACTCAGCGATCTTTGGTATTTCGCCACGAGACCAGCGGGCCGGGAGATCATTGCCGTTTATGAAGACATGCCGTGTCTCGGCCCAACCGTCAGCTAATGAGAAATAGGGATCATCGAATTTGACTGAAACCGGAACACCGTCCTCGTCCCAATTGATATCTACCATACCCCTCACCTGGACTGTGTTTCATCCCGTATCGCCGAAACGGGTCCCTTTTCTTTGGGTTCAACCTCATGTATGGGCAACACCCGATCCATGACACAGCATTCTTCGCAGCTATAACATGGCCCGAACTGTTCGCACTTATGATCATGCGGACAGGCAGTTCAGGGTATGACCTTGACCAAAACGAGCGACACTCTTTTTGACCTCGTGATCATCGGTGGCGGGATTTTCGGATTGTGGGCGGCCAAGGCAGCCTACGATCGTGGTCTTAAAGTCGCCCTCGCAGAACGCGATCACATTGGTGCCGGCGCAAGCGGCGGGCTCCTTGGCGCGCTTATGCCGCATATTCCGACCGGATGGAACGACAAGAAGCAGTTTCAGTTTGACGCTCTTGCAGCCCTACCTGGTCTTATCGAACGACTTGAAGCGGACACCGATTTATCCTGCGGGTATAAGAGAACCGGGCGGGCCATGCCGCTAAGGTCTGAACGTTTCGTCGATATTACCCTTCAGCGGGAAAAGGCTGCAGAGAGAAATTGGCATCACGCAACGGAGACTTTTACCTTCTCACGTATTTCCGATTCAGATCTTTCAGAATGGCTTCAACCAGAAAAAGCGCCCTTCGGTTATGTCTATGATAGTCTCGCCGCCCGGATTGACCCGCGCGACTACATGACTGTCCTGAAAACCTGGCTTTCAACACGCGTTTCGATCTTTGAAGGGCTCAACTTCGAGCGCTTCGATAACGGTCTTGCCCGCTTCAACAAGGGTGCTGTCACCCTTAAGTCCGGCAATGCTCTTTTAGCCCACGGTTATGAGGCGTTCGACCATTTGCGTCGAGCACACGGCCTTGATCTTGGTCGCGGTGTGAAGGGCCAGGCCGCCGCGTTTTTCGTTGGCGATGCCGTCCACGATATGCCGGTCATCTACGACGATGGTGTTTACATTGTTCCGCATGACAATGGGTATTGCGCGGTCGGCTCAACGAGCGAAGACAACTGGACCGACCCGCACCTGCCGGATCCTGATAATCACGGGTTCATTGCGAAGGCTCAGGAGCTTTGCCCGCGCCTCGAAAACCTGTCCCCGACTATGTACTGGGCGGGTGTGCGTCCGAAGTGTCATGAACGTGAACCAATCGTCGGCCGCCTGTTTTCCAACGAACCGCTTTACGTTGCGACTGGCGGTTTCAAGATCAGTTTCGGCATTGCTCATCGAATTGCCGAAGCGCTTGCCGATGAGATTACGGGTTCGACAGGTGGCATCTCACTCCCCGAGAGTTTCACAACCGATCATCACATCCGTGCCTGCCGGGCAAAAATGGTTCCTTCAGCAGGTCATCTCCATTAATAGGGTGGCTCACACTCTTCACGCCCGCCCCCCACAACAACCACTTCAGGAATCACCAGCCATGAGCAACGCGTTTTTCGACAGAGAAGATCAAAGCGCGCTCAATGGTTTTAGCGGCAACAGGCTAAACAGGCTTGGGGAACAACGCGAAACGCTTGATGTTCCCGTCCTTATCGACCATCCCGGAGCAGCGTTTTATCTGTTGAGTGAAGCTCGGCAGTTGGTCAAATCTGTTGATCCTTACAAACCCACGTTTTCGGCCGACGAGGTCGTTTCGCTTGGAGGCAACCCGGCGGACGCCTTTCTTCTTGGCCTCGACGATGCCGGAGCCCCCAGCTTTGCAACGTCTGTCCCGCGCAAGGATGACTATCCATTCGAAGCACAGGCAGTGGATTTGCGTGCGCTCACACGCGCCGGAACATTGAATGGAGCGGAAATCGGTGCGACCGCGCAAGCGCGTTCACTGGTATTGTGGCATCAAAGCCATCGTTTCTGCGCCCGATGCGGCACCGCAACAGATGTGACCCAGGCCGGGTATTCGCGCACCTGTCCAAACTGCGGCGCTCACCACTTCCCACGGACCGACCCGGTGGTGATTATGCTTGCCGTCGACGAAGACTATTGTCTGCTCGGCCGTAGCCCTCACTTTCCCGATGGCATGGTGTCATGCCTGGCGGGTTTCGTTGAAGTTGGCGAAACGCTCGAAGAGGCGGTCCGTCGAGAGACCTTTGAGGAATCCGGGATCAGAACCGGCCGGATCCACTATCATTCGAGCCAACCCTGGCCGTTCTCATCGTCGCTCATGATTGGGTGCCTCGCAGAAGCGCTCAGCAAAGACATCGTAACCGATGATGAGCTGGAAATGTGCCGCTGGTTCAGCCGCAAAGAAACCAGCTCAATTCTTGAGCGCACGCATCCAGAGGGGATCTGGTCACCGCCGCGCATGGCTATAGCACACCAACTGATGCGCGCTTTTGCAGAAGCCTGACTGTGCAAAAAAGCAATCGCCCCGCGTGAGCGGGGCGGGCAACTCGGATTCAGGGTTTCGATCAGCGTTTCGAAAGCCTATTCAACGCCCTGTCCGCCGGAACCGGAAGCAAAAGCGTTGCGCGATTGGATCTGCGACTGAACAGCTCCAAAGGCATTTTGCTCATCACCGAGAGCCAATGAACGCTCGCATTTCGGAGAACAACTGTAAGTGATACGGCTCGTCCGACGATAGATCGTCACTGCATTTACCCGCTCGCCGCGCACAGTCAAAAGCGATTCTGCAATCGCTTCACCGTCATGGTCGAGGACGATCATGTTTGTCACACCGAAGCTCTTGCCAGTGATAATCAGGGTCGTTTCA
>JBCDCZ010000021.1:0-27743 GCA_039180865.1 Pseudomonadota bacterium
GACGGGATATCTGTTCGCCGCCACTGTCTACTGGTTCTTCTGTTTCGGCATGTCGCGATATTCGATCTACATGGAACGAAAACTCGATACCGGACACCGAAGTTAAAGCTTGAGGGAATAATCAATGTCTGAGGAAAACACCGCAGTCTCTTCGAACGGTTCGGAAGACCGCGTCGCCGACCGCTCCAAGATGACGGTCTCAACGACCGATGTTGCCGTCGAAATCACCGAAATGAACAAATGGTATGGCGACTTTCACGTTTTGAAAGACATCAATCTGAAGGTCATGCGCGGCGAGCGGATCGTCATTGCTGGACCGTCCGGATCCGGTAAATCGACCATGATCCGCTGTATCAACCGGCTTGAAGAACATCAGGCAGGCCGCATCGTCGTCGACGGGAACGAACTGACCAACGATCTCAAGAAGATCGACGAAGTGCGCCGCGAAGTCGGCATGGTGTTCCAGCACTTCAATCTCTTCCCGCATCTGACGATAATGGAGAACTGCACGCTCGCTCCAATTTGGGTGCGCAAGACGCCCAAGAAGGAAGCCGAGGAAATTGCAATGCACTTTCTTGAGCGCGTGAAAATCCCGGAACAGGCCCACAAATATCCCGGCCAGCTTTCAGGCGGCCAGCAGCAGCGTGTGGCAATCGCGCGGTCCTTGTGCATGAACCCGCGGATTATGCTGTTTGACGAGCCAACGTCAGCCCTTGACCCGGAAATGATCAAGGAGGTGCTCGACACAATGGTGAGTCTTGCCGAAGACGGCATGACCATGTTGTGCGTGACCCACGAAATGGGCTTTGCGCGCCAGGTTGCAAACCGCGTCATCTTCATGGACCAGGGTCAAATCGTCGAAGAGAACGAACCGGCGGAATTCTTCGATAACCCGAAACACGAACGGACCAAGCTCTTCCTGAGCCAGATCCTTCACTAGGGCAGGATTGCGATTGCCCGAACCACAATTGCTATGAGCCGCGCGGCGAAATTCGCTGGCGCGGCTTTTTTGCTTCCGCTTGTTGTTGTGAGTCTCTATCTGGCGGCAGCCTTTGTCGGCGCCCATGTGAAACGCGCGCCCGCAGCCCTCGCTGCAGCCGGATCCAGCCAAGAGATAGATATCTATATTACCGCAACGGCCCTTCATGCCGATATCGTCCTGCCAAACATTGGGGCGGTACGCAGCCGCTTCTCTCATCTTTCTGAAACAGGCCTTGCCATCCATGACCCAAGAGCCCGCTATATCTCGCTTGGATGGGGCTCACGCGCCTTTTATCCGGTTGCAAGAGATCTGACCACCATCACACTCTCTGCGACCCTGCAGGCCGTCATGGGGGACCGGTCCGTCATCCATGCACAAATGCTCTCTCATATTATCGAAAGGCACCATACGCGCCGGATTTCGCTTTCAGGGGATCAGTTCAACCGGTTGCTCGATTTTATCGACGCAACGTTCAGCCGCAACAAGGAAGAAGAGGTGCAGCTCCTTCACGGTGTTTCATTCGGCTTTGGCGACCGGTTTTTCGAAGCCGAGGAGACCTTTCATATTTTCAGGCCGTGCAACATCTGGGTTTCGGATGCCTTGGCGAAAAGCGGACTACCCGTCGGTCTTTGGACCCCAACGACCTATTCGCTCTTCCGGTCTCTGGACCATTTCGGAGTATTGGAGCCACTTCAGCCGCGTTCGACCGGAACGCTTTCATCCGCACCCCATTCCGACCACGAACCGTCATAGAGCCTGAGATTGGTGTAACCAAGCCGGTGCGCTGCTGCGAGAATGATGCAGGCTGTTACGCCCGATCCGCAACTCGCGATGGCTGGAGCCGAAGGATCGTAGTTTGCCTCTGCAAAACGGGCTTCAAGCGCATCTGGCGGGAGCATCTTCATCTCATCATCAAGCAGGCTCCGATAATGGAGATTGCTCGATCCCGGAATATGGCCCGGCCTCACGCCAGGGCGCGGTTCGGCTTCTTCCCCTCGAAATCGCCCAGGACTGCGCGCATCGAGGATAACGCCATTGCCGCCACTATCGAGACCGCCACTGATCTCGCTGAGCGCAACGAGATTGGTTGGATCGAAAGAGGCATTGAAAGCGGTGACAGGCCGCTGAACGGTGCCAACCTCCGTCGGAAAACCTGCCGCCTTCCAGGCCGGCAGACCGCCATCAAGCAGGAAAACCTTGTCCGCCCCGAAAACCTTGAACATCCACCAGATGCGCGCTGCTGAAAAAAGCCCAACGCTGTCATAGACGATGATCTTATGTTGATCGCTGATCCCGAGCGCGCTCATCTCCCGCCCGAACTGCTCTGCGCTTGGCATTGTATGCGGCAGGTTACTCTCACGATCCGAGTGATAATCAAGATCGAAGAAGATAGCACCCGGTATGTGGTTGGCTTCATATTCGGCACGGGCGTTGCGGTTTTCAGGCGGCAGATGCCAGGAGCCGTCCACAACGACCACAGCGTCGTCACCAAGATGGTGTTTTACCCATTCCGCGCTGACCGCAATTTCGATCATCTGTTTGCCTTTCGAGCTGATTTATTGCGGCAGGGGACCGAACCGCACTCTGAGCCTGCGGTTCATTTTGCCCTTCTTCTCGATCTTGCCGATATGGATTTCGCCGATTTCAGCAGTTGAGATCACATGCGTCCCGCCACAAGGCTGCAGATCGACCGCACCGTCCTCGCCGATTGCGATCAGGCGGATTTTCCCCGATCCACGCGGCGGTTTGACGGATAAGGTCCGTACGAGATCCGGATTCTGGTCGAGCTCCTCATCCGTGATCCATCGTGCCGCCGTTTTGTGGTCATCTGCGACAAGGGCCATTAGGGCGTTCGTTACCTCAGATTTATCGACGTTTTCAGGCATATCGAAGTCAAGGCGTGATTCTGAAGCCCCGATCGACCCGCCGGTCACCGGATGCGGGATGATCGAACACAGAAGATGAAGAGCGGTATGCATGCGCATATGCGCGTGGCGGCGCTCCCAGTCGAGCGTCAGGGCGACACTCGAACCGACGGGTGGTAGCTCTGAACCGTCTTCAAGCTGATGCACGATGGCGCTCTTATCTGGTCCGTAGACGGCGTTCACGATCGGAAGGCTCACACCATCGAAGGTCACCGTGCCGCAATCGCCGGGTTGCCCGCCGCCTTCGGCATAAAAAACGGTCTTATCAACTATGATGCCGTCGTCTGCGTGAGCCGTGACGGTAGCCTGGACCGATTTCAGGTAAGCATCATCGCGAAAGAGTGCCTCGCTCATTCGTCGACCTCTTCGTAAGGAACGGCGTAATCCGGTTTTGTCTCCAACCAAGCGGGGACCGCGATATCTTTTGAGCGCAGAAACTCAGGATTGAAAATCTTCGCCTGATAGCGCGTTCCGTAGTCGCAAAGGATCGTTACTATCGTGTGGCCCGGACCAAGCTCGCGCGCCATGCGCACGGCACCTGCAATATTGATTGCAGACGAGCCACCGAGAACGATCCCTTCATGTTCCATCAGATCGAACACATAAGGCATCGCTTCCTTATCGCTGATTTGATAGGCGAGATCAGGTGTGAAACCCTCAAGGTTTGCCGTAATCCGGCCTTGTCCGATCCCTTCCGAAATCGACGATCCTTCCGCCTTTAGGGATCCATGGGCGTAAAAATGATAGAGTGCTGCACCCATTGGATCGGCAATTCCGATCTTTACGCCTTCTTTTCGCGCCCTTAACGCCTGAGCCGTACCGGCGAGCGTCCCACCCGATCCACAGGCACAGATGAAGCCGTCAACAGTCCCGCCGGTCTGCTCAAAGATTTCCGGACCGGTCGTTTCAACATGCGCTTGACGGTTCGCTACGTTATCGAACTGGTTTGCCCAGATCGCACCGTTCGGAAGCGTTTCGTTGAGGTGTTCTGCAAGACGCCCGGAGAGTTTCACATAATTGTTCGGGTTGCGGTAAGGCTTGGGCGGCACTTCGATCAACTGACCGCCATAGGCCCTGATTGCATCCTTTTTCTCCTGGCTTTGGGAATTCGGAACGACAATCACGGATTGATAGCCCATGGCCTTTCCGACCATGGCAAGACCGATCCCGGTGTTTCCAGCAGTCCCTTCAACAATAGTCCCGCCAGGACGCAGCAATCCACGGTCGACGGCATCCTTGATGATAAACAATGCAGCGCGATCCTTGACGGACTGACCTGGATTGAGGAACTCAGCCTTACCGAAGATTTCGCAGCCGGTTTCGTCGGAGATTTTGTTAAGCCGGATGAGCGGCGTATTGCCAATAAGTTCGAGAACAGAAGAGACAGTTTGTTTATCAGACATGATGGACGTTTCGGTGAGTGAATGTTAGGGCGGATGACCGCCGCGCACGGTGCGCCGAACGCTAATCGCAGTTCGGTCCATGCGCAAGGAAAAGGGGGTTGTCAGCACCATCAGGTGCGCATTTTTGGCGCATGTAGATTTGCACCCCTTGCTTTTTTGTAACCTTATCCAAAATTTAGGTTTGATGTGGTGTGATCCATTGAGTAATTCGACGCGTAAAGGGCGCAGTAAGTCAAGGAACTGCACGAATGGATGACGAAAAGGGACAAATGATGGATGCCGTGATCGCCGAATATGTGGCGGGCGGTATGGCTCTGCCAGCGCAGGTGCTGGTGGAATCCCATCTTGAGTTGGTGCCCGAGAATAAAGCCTGGGCCGGAGAGCTGGAAGCTCTTGCAGGCGCTGAGCTGGACAGCATGGAACCGGTTGCCCTTGGCGACATGTCGTCCATGCTCGATGCGATCATGGACTCGCCAGCCTCCGAACCGGTCACGTCAGTTAAAAATGGCGTTGAATCGGCATCACCTTCAGCCTCAGACGATATTCTTCCCAAGCCTTTGCGGGATTTCATCGGCTACACAGCCGATACCATACCGTGGCGCACGAAAATCCCCGGTGTCAAAGTCTTCAACATTGAAGATCCCGAAGGATGCTCCGTGAGTCTGCTCAAGATCAGGCCGGGAATGGCTATGCCGGACCATTCGCATGAGGGCAGGGAATTGACCCTCGTCCTGAAGGGCGCCTTTTCGGATGTTAGCGGGCGCTACCAGCGCGGTGATGTATCCGTCGCGGAAGAAGGCGAAGACCACAAACCTGTTGCGGATTATGGCGAAGATTGCATCTGCTTCATCGTCGCCGACGCGCCCATGCGTTTCACGAACCGCTTCACCAGGATCGTTAATTCCATCCTGCCCAGTTGATATCGTTTCGATGCCCGGCACCGCGATCCGTGCCGGGTCAGTCGGGCGTTACTTCCCAGTAAACTATCAAAATCTGCAGCACCTTAGCGGCTGCAAGGAGACACTGACATGGCGAAGAGCGCATCGCCCTTCGATGGTATTGCATGGGTAACCGGAGCAAGTACCGGGATTGGACGAACGACGGCCTTGAAGCTCGCCCGCAAGGGTTGGCGCGTTGCCGCCACCGCACGTGATGTTGCAAAGCTGGACGCTCTTGTCGAAGAAGGCGGAGACGGCTATGGCGAGATTATCGCCTTTCCGGGTGACGTCACTTCGCGCGACGAGATGGCCAGGATCATCGAAACCCTGGAACAGGATCATGGCGGTATCGGTCTCGCGCTCTTAAATGCTGGAATCTACAACCCGGTCCACGGCGAAAAACTCACCATAGATGCCTTTGAGGCATCCTTCTCGGTCAATCTGACAGGAACGGTTAATTGCCTTGTTCCCGTCATCGACGCCATGAAGATGCGTCGACGCGGTCAGATTGCTCTTGTATCGTCTGTTGCAGGCTACGGCGGTCTACCGACATCGGCTGCTTATGGTGCGACGAAGGCAGGTCTTATCAATATGGCGGAAAGCCTGAAATTCGATCTCGACAAGATGGGGATCCTTATTCAGGTCATCAACCCGGGGTTCGTGGACACGCCCGCAACGGCAAGCAATCCGTTTCCAATGCCGTTCCTGATGGACGTCGATAAAGCTGCCGACAGGATCATGGCGGGCCTTGATAAGAACCAGTTCGAGATCACTTTTCCGAAGCGCTTTACCTACGGATTGAAGGCGATCAATCTCTTGCCGTATTTTCTCTATTTCCCGTTCGTGAACAGCTTCACGAACTGGAAGAAGCGCCCGCTGGAGCTTCCGGATCTTACCGAAGATCAGAAGAGACAGTGGTCTGACTAGAGCACGTTTAGCTTAGGTTGAACCATTTTGACGTGGAGATTTTGCGATGAGATCGAGTGAAAAACGAAGGGCATATCGGTTGATACGTCCAAGGCTTTTCGCGACGACATCAGCGCAAAATCGCCCGTCCCGAAAGGGTTTTGCACCAACGGGTGCCTGGCCTGCGCCAAATCCTCGACCGATGCACCGGTATCGCTCTGCGGTATTGGCGCGCCCATCCACACACGTTGGACACAAAACAAAATTGATGCAACCTAAGCTAAACGTGCTCTAGCTCGCGGCGATTTTCCGCTCCAGCTCATCATGCATGGTCCGGTCAAGCGGGAAGCGCACCATCAGGGCAATAGCAATCAGCTTGAAGGCAATCGGGAGCCAGCCATAAAGAGCGGCAAGGGTAAAGAGACCCGGCGCATCGGCGGCAAGCGACCCAGAGTTTTCGGCGTCGAACCCGGCCATATCAAGGATCGGGAAGGCAAGCCCGACTGCTGCCGCGAGCGACAATTGGGTCGCAACACTCCAGGCAGCGAAGTAAACCCCCGACCTCTGCTCACCCGTCTCAGCAGTATCAACGTCAATCACATCCGCCTGGATGGAGGACGGCAGAACCAGATCCGCGCCAAGCACCAGACCTGTAATCACGGTAATGAGGCCGAATAGCCAGACATCGCCAGGTCCAAGAAGCGGTGCAAAGGCGAAGACAACACAGGCGATCACCATGGCAAAACACCAGGTCCGGTGCTTGCCATAATGGTGGGCAACTTTCAGCCAGAGCGGCACGCCAATGAGACCGCAAAGGAAATAAGTGAGAAGCAGGATCCCGCGCGCATCCTCCGCCTGCAAACGATCCGTCACGAAGAATAAGAACAGGGTTGCCGGAAGCGCATTGGCAAGGCCGTTAAAGACAAAAGAGATAATGAGACGCACGAAAGGCTTGTTCCGCACAAGCGCTCTGAGACCCGCTTTAAAGGCGACACGCCGCTTGGAGCGGTCAACAGGCTCCGGAACCTGAAAGAAGGCAAGAAACGTCGTCAGAGGCAGCCCAATCGCCACAAACAAAGCGATGAAGTAGAGTGCCTCGGCGTTGCCGCCATCCGTCAGGCTGATTGTGAGGGCAGGGGTCGCTGTCGCAACCAATGTCCCAATCAGGATCGCAACCTCGCGCACCGCAGCGACACGGTTCCGTTCTTCATATCCCGTTGCAAGCTCGGCGCCCCAAGCCGTGTAACTTAACTGAAATGCCGACAAGGAAAGCGAGAAGACAATTCCCCAACCGAAAAGATAAAGCGGTCCGGCATCGCCCGGCGGAACGAATATCATCCAGGTTGCAAGAACACTCACGGGCATTGCGGCCAGAACCCAGCTCCGTCGTCTGCCAAGGCCGGGATCATACCGGTCGCACGCATATCCGAGGAAGGGGTCGATCACGCCATCGAAGACCCGGATCGCAAAGAGAACGCCACCAATCACCGTAAGCGATAAGCCGAGTTCGCTCGCATAAAAATTAGGAACGACAATATAAAGCGGAAGCGTGAGGGCTGCCAGCGGCAGGCCGGGCAGCGCATAAGCCGCAAGAAGAGGAAAGGTCAGTCGTTTTGGGGAAGCGGCGGCCCGCAGGAGCCGTTCACTCATGGGTGTCAGCTTTGTTTTGTATAAACCAGCTGGCGAACGTCGATATTCTCCGACCGGAATCCCGCTTCGCAATAATGGAAATAGAATTCCCACATGCGCTTGAAGCGCTCATCGAATCCCATCGGTTCGATGTTGGGCCAAGCATCCTGAAAAGAGCGCCGCCAAGCGGCGAGGGTGTCTGCATAATCATGACCGAATATACGTTCCGCAGTCAGATTTAGACCACGATCCTCGCCAAGCTGATTGAGAATCTGCGGTGTTGGCAGCATTCCACCCGGGAAAATATAGCGCTGGATGAAATCGGCCGTGCGGCGGTAGCTCTCAAAGAACCGCTCCTGGATCGTAATGATCTGCAGACCGGCCATGCCGCCCGGCTTGAGCCTGTTCCTGAGCATATCGAAATAGACCGGCCAATACTTCTCACCCACCGCCTCAAACATTTCGATTGACGCGATCCGATCGTAGCTGCCACGCTCTTCCCGGTAATCGCGGAAAACAATGTTAACTTTCTCGTTGAGGCCGGCTTCGAAGATCCGTTTCTGCGCAAAATCCAATTGTTCGCGGGAAATCGTGAGGCCCGTTACCTTGCAACCAATTTCACGCGCTGCGTATTCCGCAAAACCGCCCCAGCCGCATCCAACTTCCAGAACATGATCGTCGGGATTAACCATCGCATGCCGCACAAGGCTCTCATACTTCGCTTCCTGGGCCGTTTTCAGATCGACCGGTTTGCCCGCAAATATTGCGGAGGAATAGGTCATCGAAGGATCGAGCCAGGTGGAATAGAATTCGTTTCCAAGGTCGTAGTGAGCGGAGATGTTGCGCTTTGAGCCCGACCGCGTATTGCGGTTGCGGAACTGAATGAGAGACAACGCCATTTTTGTCCAGAAACCGCGTTTTCTCGCAATCATCAGGTGTTGGTTTTCGCAGAAGAGCTGCAGAGCGTTGGTTACGTCGGGGCTTGTCCATGCACCGTCCATGAAACTCTCGCCGACGCCGACATCGCCGCTTTTCAGGACCCGGCGGATCAAATCGTAGTTTTTGAGATTGATGCGCGCCTGGCACCCGTCTTTCGGACCGTCGATGCGAACGACCATCCCATTCGGCCATTCCACCGTGAGAGATCCGTATTCCAGATCCTTCAGGATGTTCAAAACAATCTGACCGACAAGTGGTACAGATTTGCTGACACTTCGAAAGTTGTCCCGGTTAAGAACGACTATCTCCTGCGACATGACGGCGTCCCCCATATCCGAAAAAATCGGAGTTATTCCAACAGAGTAAGATTGGCTCTGTCAATATCCGTAAGGAGTTTGATAAAGATCGGACAATTTGACGTGAGAGTCAGGCGGTTTCGTGTTTCGCCTTGTGACGGCTGTAAAACCGCGCACCTTTCATCCAGAGTTTCAAGGCCTCATAATGGATGGCGGCCATCACCTTCACCGTTAGGAACGGCACCCGTATCGATTGGTAGAAGAGGGCGCGCGTCGAGAAGGGCACTTTTTTCGCGCTCAGTGTGGCTGCGAGAAGCGGCCCTTGCGCATCCTTTTCAAGAATCCTGAACTGGAGCCGGTCTTTCGGCAGCGTCAGACGGAAGAAATACCGCATCGGCATATCGATAAACGGTGAGACATAAAAATGCTTGTCGCATTCCTGTCTGATACCGGCAGCGGAATGCTGGCCTTCACGCAACGGTTCGACGTAGATGTGTTTGCCGCCGAAGGTGTTGCGCACCTCATAGACCATGGCGACGAGATTGCCCTCGTTCTCGCAGAAGTAGATCGAAATCGGATTGAACACATAGCCAAGAACGCGCGGGTAACACAAAAGGCGGATGCGGTCGGGCATCTGCTCGACCCCCGCATCCTTGAGAAGACCGCGGATATGGCGCGCAAGCCCGTGCTCTTCGCCCGCACCATGATCCTTTTCATAAAAACTGATGAGCCCGGCCCGATTGACGGTAAAGGCCCGGCTCGCACGATCCGCATCATCGAGGCGGTCAATATCGATCAGTATGTTGAAGACCGAATACTGAAACCGATGACCGAACGGTTTCAGACGCTGATGCATCACTTCGCCGGAGTAGAGCGCGATTGCATTAGCGCTCGATGTTACGTGGCCGATTGAACTTGGTCTTTCCAGAAGATCGGTTGTCATTCTGCCGCTTCGAGCTGTGGAACCGGGTCTTTCGCGTAGTCACGCCACGGGACACGGCCTCCAAGACGCTCTGCAACAGCAAGGCCGGAGGCAAGACCGTCCTCGTGGAAACCATAACCGCACCAAGCCCCGCAATACCATAGATTGTCCCGACCTTGAATGAGATCAAGCTGCTCCTGCGCTTTGAGCGCATTGGCGTCATATTGCGGATGGGCGAAACGCGTCTTCTTGAAGGTAAGGTCCTCGCGTGGCGGGCGTGCCGGATTAAGGCTCACAAACAGCGGGTACTTCTTGTCGATCCCCTGAAGCAGATTCATCGAATAGCTGACCGAAACGCCTTTCTGACTGCCACGTCCAGTCTGCGCCTCGATGTAATTCCAGGCGCTCCAGACCTTCTCGCGTTTTGGCATTAAAGACGGATCGCGGTGAAGATAGACGTCATTGTTGCGGTAAGGAATTGCGGACAAGAGCCGTCGTTGATCGGGCGAGGGGTCATCGATCATGCCGAGCGATTGGTCGCTATGGCTTGCCAGCACCACATGATCAAAGCGATCCTCATGCCCCTTATCATCGCGCACGATGACCTGGCCATTCCGTTTAAAGATGCGCTGAACCCCGCAACCATAGCGAATCCCGCTCTGGAAAGGTGCGATCAGACGCGAAACATAAGACCGGCTGCCGCCAACGACCGTCTGCCAGGAAGGCGGAAAGAGCGTCAAAAGGTGATGGTTCTTGAAGAAGCGGATGAAGCTTTCCGCAGGAAAATCAAGAATGCTTGCATGCGGCGTGGACCATATCGCTGCCCCCATTGGAACGATGTAATTGTTCTGGAAAGCTGCACTAAAACGCCGGTCGGACAAATCGGCGCCAAGCGACCGCTCGCCCAACAAATCAGCCTGATAATCCTTTAACGCCAGACGGTTAAAGCGGAACATATCCCGTGTCATTGCCAGAAATGAGGGCGAAATCATATTGCGCCGCTGCGCAAAAAAGGATGAAATCCCGTTACTCGACGCCCATTCAAGAGCACCGTCGCCGCGTGAAATACCAAACGACATGTTGGTGCGTTTCGATTGCACGCCCAAATGCCTCAATAGCGCTACAAAGTTTGGGTAATTTCGCTCATTAAATACGATAAAGCCGATGTCGACGGGAATTGATCGCCCGTCGTAATCGACTTGGACGGTGTGGGCGTGCCCGCCCGCGCGCTCACGCCGCTCGTACATGACAACGTCATGGAGCGGTTTTCCGAAGCTGTCCTTCGCCTGTGACAGTGCAAAGGCCGCACCGTTTCCCGAAATCCCTGAACCGATAACGGCTATTCGCATAGATTAGGTCCTAACGTGTCTTGATCTTCGTCTTGATATTTGGGTCGACTGGAGTAGTGGAAGGCTCGCCTTCGATTAAGCGGCGGCTGTCTTGATGGTTGCGAATGCGTCGAGCGCGCGCTGACGGGCAGCTTTGTGTTCGACAATGGGATGCGGGTAGCTCTCACCGAGCGTGACGCCACAATGACTTAGTTCGCTCGCGCGGCCCGTCCATGGTTTGTGGATGAGCTTGTGCGGCAATTTTGCAAGTTCCGGTACAAATGTTCGGACGTAATCTCCGGTCGCATCAAACTTTTCACCCTGCAGAACCGGATTGAAGATGCGGAAATACGGCGCAGCATCAGCGCCTGACCCGGCAATCCACTGCCAACTGGCTGTGTTTGCAGCCGGACATGCGTCAACAAGCGTATCCCAGAACCAGCGTTCGCCTTCGCGCCAGTCAATGAGAAGATGTTTGACAAGAAATGAGCCGACAATCATGCGCACACGATTGTGCATATGACCGGTCTGCCACAATTGGCGCATTCCGGCGTCGACGATCGGATATCCCGTCTGGCCTTTCTGCCAGGCTTCGAGGTCATGATTGACCTCGTCATCGGTGCGCCACGGAAAATGATCGAACTTCAGATTGTAGTTCAGATCATGCAGATCCGGATAATGATAGAGGAGGTGGTGGGAAAACTCTCGCCAGCCGAGTTCAGCAATAAACTTGTCGCGGCTCACTGAAGTCTCCGATCCGGCCGGTGCCGCATGGGCCTCGGCCCAGATCTGATAAGGCGAGATTTCACCATATCTCAAATGCGGCGACAGACCCGATGTCCCGTCGACAGAGGGGAAATCGCGCTTTTCACTGTAGTCACCAAGACGGGCACTCAAAAAAGAGTGTAATCGCGAGAGCGCTCCGGCCTCTCCGGGGGTCCAGTTCGCATCAAAACCGGTCGCCCAATTTGGGCTGGTCGGAACAAGCTTCCAATCAGAAAGAGCATCGCTTTGAGGTGCTTCTGGCCGGGTGGCTTGCGATTGCGGTTCGGGGAGGGGTGAACGAACGATTGCTTGCGACAGAAAGGCCTTCCAAAACGGCGTGAAGACCCTGTAGGGCCCGTCAGTTTTCGTCAGCATGGAATGCGGTTCATGCAAAAGCGAGCCATTAAAGCTCTTCGCATCGAGGCCCGTCTCGCGCGCCCATTGCTTGATATTCGCGCCGAGAGAAACGCCATCTTTGTCATATCGGCGGTTCCAGAAAATGCTTTTTGAACCCGACCCTTGAGTAATGTTTTTCAAAATATCGAACGCATTTCCGCGTCTTAGAACGAGTGGAACATTCAAGCCATCAAGCTGATCGGAAAGCGCATTCAATGAGTGATGCAACCACCAATTGCTGGCGCCGCCGCGCGGTCTCAACCCGTCTTCCGGCTCTATATATAGTGCCAGTACCGGATACCCGGATTGAAGAGCCTGATAAAGGGCTGGATTGTCTTTCGTGCGAAGATCATTGCTGAAAAGAACCAATGCCTTCGTGCTGGATTCCGCCACTTTTTTGTTCCCAAATTCGCCATCCGGCATCCTTCTCGTGCATTGACGAAACGCATGCTTCGAGAAAGCCGGAAAACCGCTCGTCAGGTCTCTGCTACGCCGTTCGGATTAAGTTGGATCACGGTAAACGTGATAATTCTTTCAGTGTATTTCAGATAGTTAACCCATTTTCGCCCGAATATCGCCGCCATTTGTTGAAACGCCCGGGTTAGGATTTGACTCGAGGGTAATAAGTGTTGGATAGACGTAAACTAGGGATGCGTGGGATTCCTTAAAAGCGCTTGCGCAAACGGCTGAATAATATCGGGACTGGCCGTTACGCATGGGGATTATGCCCAGATCGTTCTTCGAACGTGGTGCGTTGAGCGTTGCGGATGAATAATTTTGGGTGAGTAGGGGTTACTCAATTCTATGATTGAAATTGTCGGTTGGTCTGGCCGGTTACCGGGCGCCAATAATCCTGCAGAATTTTGGGATGTCTTAAAAGACGGCAAATGCGTCGTCACGGAAACACCGGATGATCGGTGGTGGAAGTTCCACTTCCTGCATCCGCGCGTCAAAGAGCATGGCAAGACCTATACATTTGCTGCGGGCGTAATCGATGACCTGATGGGCTTCGATCCCGGAGTCTTTGGTATTTCACCGCGTGAAGCGGAACAGATGGACCCTCAACAGCGGGTCCTCCTTCAGGTCACCTGGGAAGCGCTGGAAAACTCCGGTGTCGCACCCTCTGAGATTGCCGGTCAGGATGTCGGTGTGTTTGTCGGGGCCTCCGGTCTCGACTACGGAACGATGGCGTCGCTCGATATCAGCGCTGGCACCGGTCACTTCATGACCGGAAACACGCTTTCAATCATCGCAAACAGAACATCTTACATTTTCGATTTCCGCGGACCGAGCTTTGTCGTCGACACGGCTTGCTCATCTTCGCTCGTGGCTCTGCGTGAGGCGACCGTTGCCCTTGAAACCGGTAAGATCGACACTGCTATCGTTGCTGGCGTCAATGTTCTCTTGAGCCCGTTTCCGTTTATCGGCTTTGCCCATGCAACCATGCTCTCGCCGCAAGGCCTTTGCCGCGCCTTTGACGAAGAAGCCCACGGCTATGTCCGCGCGGAAGGCTGCGTTGCGATGGTCCTGCGCCGGTCGGACGCAACGCCATGGCCAGGCCAACGGTCCCATGCAGATATTATAGCAAGCGACGTCAATTCCGACGGTCGCACGGTTGGAATGTCGCTCCCGTCATCGATTGATCAGGCAAACCTGCTTGAACGCATTTATGCGGAAAGCGGTGTCGATCCCGAAGACCTTGCATTCATTGAAGCACACGGTACTGGCACGCGGGTCGGCGACCCGGCTGAAGCAGGCTCAATCGGCAAAATGCTTGGTCAACGCCGTTCCAAACCGCTCCCAATCGGTTCGGTCAAGACCAATATCGGACACCTGGAACCGGCTTCAGGTCTTGCAGGTCTGGCAAAGTCCGTCCTCGCTCTTGAAAACGACTACCTGCCGAAGAGCCTTCATTTCGACACGCCCAATCCGGATATCGATTTCCAGGATCTCAACATTGAGGTCGCGAGTGAAGGCCGTCCGCTGCCGCGCTCTGGGCGCAGACGTTATGCGGGTGTCAATTCATTCGGCTTCGGCGGCACGAATGCACACGTCATTATTGCAGATCCGGAAAGAGCCAATGCGGTCAGTGCAACGAATGATGCGGGATCCGGCTACACCTTGCTCTTATCCGCAAACTCGACCGAAGCGTTGCGGGATACTGTCCAGAACTACGAACGGTTGATTGCTTCGTCCAAAGCCGACGAGGTTTCCGACATTTCCGCCGCGAGCTACCATCGCCGCCGCGCTTTCCGCGAAAAACTCGTTGTCACCGGAAAAACCAAAAAAGATCTTCTTTCAGGCTTCGCTTCCTATTTGGAGGGCAAAAGCCATCCGACGAGCAAGAGTGCAAGCGCCGAACCCAAAAACGGAAAGTGTGCATTTGTTTTCTCCGGCAACGGATCGCAATGGCCGGGTATGGGCAGATTGGCCTATCAAAACAATGCAATCTTCCGCACAACGTTTGATGAGATTAACGATGCGTTTGAGAAGCACGGCGGATACATAATCCGCGATCTTCTTTTTGCCGAAGATCTTGAAGAAAAGCTCGCGCTGACAAGCCTCTCGCAGCCTTTGATCTTCGCCGTTCAGGTCGCGATTGTTCGCGCTCTTGCAGCTGCCGGTCTGAAACCGGACATCACATTCGGCCACTCAATCGGTGAAGCGGCAGCAGCCGTCGCGGCAGAAAAGCTGACCCTCGATGAGGCAGTACGCCTGGTCTTCCACCGCTCCAGCGAGCAAGAAGCTGTTGCCGGGGCAGGGACCATGGCAGCCCTGGTGATGCCGGAAGCCGAAGCCGTTGATTTCATCGCACAATCCGGTTTCACGAATATCGAGATTGCAGCTGTCAACAGCCACAAATCCTTAACGATTTCGGGGCCTAACGAAGAAATCGCAGCCTTTGCCAAATATGCGCGCCGCAAACATGTGGCCGTACGCGCCATGGGGCTCAATTATCCGTTCCACAGCCGTCTCATCGGCGTTGTTGAAGCCCCGTTCCGCAACGTTATCGGCACAGTTGACGGACGCTCCTCCGAAATCGCAATGCTGTCGACCGTAACCGCGGAGCCGATTGACGGGAGCGATCTCGGCGCCGATTACTGGTGGCGCAATCTGCGCGAACCGGTCCGGTTCGCACCGGCGGTCCGCCGCGCGATTGAAGATGGCGCAACATCCTTTGTCGAAATCGGTCCGAAGCCAATCCTCCAGAGCTATCTGAAACAGGAACTCGCTGAAGCTGATCTGAAGGGCGCCATTCTTTCCAGTCTGAAGGCCGATGAGGTCACCGGCGATCATGATCCGATTGCCGCCATTATGGCTGATGCGATCGCTCAGGGTGCCCCCGTCGACGATGCAAAGGTCTTCGGGAAGAACCCGGCAAGATCGATCGACCTTCCGAATTACCCCTGGCAAAATAAACCCTTTGAATTTGCCCGTACCGTGGAATCAAACCGTGGCCTTGTTGCCCGATTTGACAATCCGCTGCTCGGCTGGCGGGTCAATGAAACTTCAAATGTCTGGCTCACACACCTCGACGCGTCAGTTCTTCCATTCCTGGCCGACCATGTCGTTTCAGGACAGGTGATCTTTCCAGGCGCTGGATATGTTGAAATCGCACTTTCTGCGGCACGGACCGAATTCGGTGACGGCCCGGTCGAGTTGCTGGATTTCGACATCGTAAGTCCAATGCGGCTTAGCGACGATTACCTCGTCGAAGTCCAGACACGCCTCGACATCGAAACCGGAACTGTTGAGATTTCAAGCAGACGGCGCGGTAGCGATGAAGGTTTCATGCTCCATGCCCGTGGTCGGGTCTTTAGGGCGGTCCAGGCCCATGCGCCAGCCAATGCTCTGGCCCACGGCCCAAGCGACACGGTTGCCTCCGGAGCTGAAATTTACGGGCTTGCCGAAAGATTTGGTCTTGATTACGGCCCGGCCTTCCAGCGTGTAAAGCTCGTCACAAAAGTCAATGCGGACACGATTCAAGCGCAATTGAAGCCGCTTGATGGTGCTTATGACCAGGGCAACGCATTCGGCATTCACCCGGCGGAACTGGATGGGTGTTTTGGTGGCCTGATCGCGCTTTACCGCATGGCAGGTCTCGACGCACAGGAAGGGCGCGCATACGTCCCGGTTTTCTTTGGTAAAATCCAACAGATTGAAACCGGCCGCTCCCCGGAAAGTGCCGTTCTGAAAATCCGTCGGGTTTCGAAGTATTCCATGTTGGCTGACTTCGAAATCTACGATGCAGACGATCAGCTGATCATGCGGATTGTTGGCGGTCGTTTCCGCGCAACGACTTTTGATCTCCTCGAGGACGACAAAAACCTCGTTCTGCGGCTTAGTGAAAAAGTTCTGCCGCTTCCGAAATCTGCAGTCGGCCTCGTTGCGGATTCCGGAAAGAGCATTCCGTCGATCCTCGAACCGGCGGACTTTTTGGAAGCAGCTCAAAGCACCAGCACTCTGGCGGTCAGCGAGGATGAACGGGAAAGCCGGCTCCTACTTGAAGCTGCCGCGCAACGCGCAGCCTTCGATCTTCTCGAAGACCTCGCAGGAAATGATCGCGTTATCCCACTCGATCGCCTCCCGGAGCGGCATCGCGTCTATTTCATGCGGGCGATCGATCTTCTGGTCCAAAGTGACGAAGCAACCCTCATTGAGGGCGGTATGGTCAAACTCGCGGACGCTTCTTCGCTGCCCGAATTCGATGTTCTGATCGGTGGTGTTCTCGAAGAAAACCCGGATGAGATCGCCGCCACCACGCTTCTCAATCTCGCCGTTCACAAAGCGGGTGAGGTGCTGGAAGACGATGATTTCGATGCGGAAGAAGAGCGCGAACCCCTCTTCAAACCGTCCGGTGCCATTCTCGAACATTTCAGTTTCGATGCGCCAGATGCAAAAGTCCGTTTCGATATCGCGCTCAAATGGCTCGATACATTCCTTGCACATTGGCCGGAAGACCGTCCGTTGCGTGTGCTCGATCTTGCTGGAAGCGGGCTGAAGCTTGCCCGTCACATAAAGGGTCGCGCGCCGCAAAACAGCGTTGAGATCCTGGTTGCCGATCCCGATTCGGCGTCGGCGGCACGGCTTCAGGTTGGCGTTCAAAAGGGGGTCGGGATCGATCTCGTCGATGCCAGCAAACCGCTGGATGATGCATTCCTGGCACGCGAATTTGACTTGATTGTCAGCACTGGCCGCTTGCACGAATTTGATCACGATACCGATTTCCTGACAAAAGTCCTTGGACAGTTGAGCGAAACCGGATCCTTCGTCGCAATCGAACCCCAGGTCGACCTTTTCCATGACCTCGCCTTCGGTCTGAGGGAGAGCTGGTTTGAAGAGACGCTAGCCGGTGAATTCCCGATCGGTCGTCTGAAATCTGCCGATGAATGGATGTCGGTCCTGAATGACGCGGGCGGCGATATTCCCACATCGAAGGTAACGACGATCGGTGGCACATCCGTATCTCTTCTTCATTGCGGGAGAGCTGAATCCGCTAACCTCAGCGATGCGGTCGACGAAGAAGATCTCAGCAATACGGCCGTTGTTGTCGAGTGCGCTGACGATGCAAAATCCCTCGCAATGGCAAGGGCGCTTGCAAGCGAGGCGGAAGGCCGCGGCGCCCATCCGGTTCTCATCGTTGATGGACGCGATGGAATGGACGCCCAGACCGAAGAATCCTGGGCAAAACAGCTGAAGAATTCCGATATTGCCGCCGCGAAAAAACTCACCTTTATTGTGATTGCCGATAAAGCACCTGAGCCGGAAGAACCGGTCGACACGATCCTGTCTTGGTGTATGGGCGCCGTGCAATTGGGTAAGGCACTCGGAGAGCGCAAAGCTGAACTCGTTTATCTGATGCCGCATGAAAGCGGGCCTTCCGGGGCTCGTAAGGGGCTTGGCGACATCCAGAATGCGCTGTGGGCTTTCTCACGCGTTATGGCAAACGAAATGGGGCACCTCGATGTCCGGGCCGTTGAATCAAGCCTTGATTGCGAACCTTCCGAAAGTGCCCCCGCACTGTTCGATCTGATCATGAACAGCGGAAACGAGAGCGAGATATCACTCTCGGCCGATACTCTGAGGGCGAACCGCGTTTCGCGCGGCTTTGCCGACGGACCGATGCGTGATGCCGGCGCGGTCCGTCTCTCGTTCGATAATCCTGGCGCTCTGAGCGGTCTGAAATGGGAAGAAGTCGATCTCGGATCGCTTGATCCCGATCATGTCGAGATTGAAGTCGCTGCAAGCGGCCTGAACTTCCGTGACGTCATGTGGTCACTCGGCATGTTGCCGGAAGAGGCGCTCGAAGACGGATATGGCGGACCGTCACTTGGTCTGGAGTGTTCCGGTCGCATTCGGCGCGTTGGACGCAGCGTCAAAGGTCTGAAAAAGGGCGATGCCGTTGTTGCATTCACTTCGCACGGCTTCGGCAGCGTCGTCCATGTGCCGGACATCGCCGTTGCGAAGATCGGCGATCAATATGATCTCGTTGCAGCCGCGACACTCCCGGTTGCCTATCTCACAGCCTATTATTCGCTCATCCATCTTGGTTCGCTGAAGAAGGACGAGTGGCTGCTTCTGCACGGTGCAGCCGGTGGCGTCGGCCTCGCTGCCCTTCAGATCGCCAAATGGGTTGGCGCAAAAGTCATCGCAACGGCGGGATCCGATGAGAAACGCGCGCTCCTAGAGATGCTTGGTGCTGATTACGTTTTGAATTCCCGTTCGCTCGATTTCGCCGAAGACGTCCGCACGATCACCGAAGCAGGGGTCGACGTCGTTTTGAATTCCCTTGCCGGCGAGGCGATGGAACGCGGCATGAATGTCATGCGCCCGTTCGGTCGTTTCCTTGAGCTGGGCAAGCGCGACTATTACGCCAACACAAAGATCGGTCTGCGCCCGTTCCGCAGGAACATTTCCTATTTCGGCATCGACGTCGACCAGCTTCTACTTCATGAGAAAAAGCTCGTGAAAGGCCTGATCGAGGATCTCTTCGGACTGATCCGCGACGGAACGTTCACGCCGCTTCCCTATAGAGTATTTGAAGGGCGCAATGCGGAAGATGCGTTCCGGCTCATGCAGCGCTCCGGCCATATCGGGAAAATCTTGATCACCCCGCCGACACCTGGAGAGATCAAGGTGCCGGTAGAAACCGAGCCCCTCTCATTCTCGGCTGATGGCGCCCATCTGGTGATCGGCGGTCTCGGAGGCTTCGGAAGCGCGATCGCAGCGTGGCTTGCCGATCACGGCGCTCGCGAAATCGTTTTGACAAGCCGCAGCGGCAAGGTCTCGACAGAACATGCCGATTTGATCGGTTCGCTTGGAAAACGCGGTGTCACCGTGACACCCGTCGCCTGTGACGTGACCGATCGCGCGTCTATCGATGCAGTCTTGACCGATATTAGACGAAAGAGCGCAATCAAAGGCGTCATCCATGCAGCGATGGTCCTCGATGACGGTATCATGGCGCAACTCGACCATGAGCGTTTCGAGAAGGTCCTTGCTCCAAAAGTGACGGGCGCAAAGAACCTTGCCCAATTGACCTGGCAGGATGAACTCGATCATTTCATCCTGTTCTCTTCGGCGACAACCCTGATCGGAAATCCGGGCCAATCGCACTATGTGGCTGCAAACGGCTATCTGGAAGGTCTCGCACGCGAACGCCGCCGCGCTGGCCGGCCTGGTCTCGCTGTCGGCTGGGGCGCAATCGGCGATGTCGGCTTCCTTGCCCGCAACCGCGATGTATCCGACAAGCTGTCACGCCACCTGGGTGCCGCGATGATCAAGGCGAAAAAGGGTCTCGACCTTCTCTCGAAAGCGATCGAACGGGATGACGGGTCCGTCGATAATGCGGTCGTGTTCATCGGGAAATTCGATTGGAATGCCGCGCACCAGACCTTGCCAATGCTCAAGCGTCCGCTGTTTGAAGCCATTACAGCTGGCCTTGAAGACGGCAAGGACGGCGGAGCCGGTATTGATCTTGCCGAGCTCATTGCGGGCAAATCACCCGCCGAGGCACAAGCTGTCATTTCCGATCTGGTTGTTGGTGAAATCGCCACAATTCTTCGTCTGCCGGTTGAAGATATCGGTATCAAACGGCCATTGCCTGAACTCGGTATGGATTCTTTGATGGGTCTGGAGCTCAGGATGGCAGTTCAAAAACGGTTTGATCTGGAAATCCCTCTCACTGCGATTTCGGGCGATGCGACGGTCGAAGCAATAGCAGGTCAGATCCTGAAGCTCGTCCAGAGTTCCGATCAGGCGATGGCGGACAACGCGGATCGTTCAGCCTTGGATCTTGCAAGCCAGCACCTTGAAGGTGATGCTGCTGTTTCCGAAGAAGGCTTCGCGAAGATCAATGAAATGATCACTGAAAAACAAACGCAGGTTTCTGGATTGATCCAATGACGACAAAGGGCAGCTCCAAAAAGCTCAATGTGGAAGACCGGCGCGCGGCCCTGTCTTCGGTGCGGCGGACCAAAAACCGAGCGTCTTCACAGCCAGCGCAACGTGAGCCCCTTTCTCCGGTACCAGATGCGAATGTCAGAGCTGACTTCTCTATTCTGCCCGGGTTCCGCGAAATGCGGCTTCAAAAGGCAGCCGCAGAGCTTCTGGAGATTGATAATCCCTTCTTTCGCGCCCATGACGGGCGGGCAAGCGCTTTGACCAGGATCGGCGGGAAGGAATACATCAATTTTTCAAGCTACGATTATCTCGGGCTCAATGGTCATCCCGCAGTCCAGAAAGCAGCACGTGACGCCGTCGATCGGTATGGGATCTCGGCTGGCGCAAGCCGGGTCGTTGGTGGGGAACGGCCGATCCACCGTGATCTGGAACGCAAGATCGCGGAAGTTTACGGCGTTGAGGATGCTGTCGTTTTTGTAAGCGGCCACGCAACGAATGTGTCGACCATCGGACAGTTGCTGCAGCCGGAAGACACAATCATCCACGATGCCTTCATACATAATTCAATCGTCACAGGCGCACGGCTTTCAGGTGCAAGCCGCCAATCGTTTCCGCACAATGACTTCGAAGCTTTGGAAGGCCTCCTTAGACGCCGAAGCTCAAAGAAGGGCAAAGTGCTGGTCGCGGTTGAAGGCGTCTATTCCATGGACGGCGATTGCCCGGACCTCACCCGTCTCGTCGAACTCAAGCGCCGCTACGGCTTCTGGTTGATGGTCGATGAGGCACATGCGCTGGGAATCCTTGGGAAAACCGGACGCGGACTGCACGAACACTGGAACATCGACGCAAACGAAGTCGATATCTGGATGGGAACCTGCTCGAAGACGCTCGCCGGATGCGGGGGCTATATCGCGGGCTCACGAGATCTGACCGAATACCTGAAGTTCTCGGCTTCCGGCTTCGTCTTTTCCGTCGGAATGCCGCCCCCCGTTGCAGCATCGATTTCCGCTGCAATCGATATGATGCTCGCCGAACCGGAACGCGTCGAGCGGGTCCAGGAGGCAGGTCGCTGTCTACTCAAGCTCGCACGTCAGGAAGGCCTTGAAACGGGCACAAGCGACGGCCATGCCGTCGTCCCTGTCATGATCGGGGACTCGATTAAGGCGACCACAATCGCGGCACGGCTTCTTGGAGAAGGCGTCAACGTGCTTCCGATTATCTATCCCGCCGTGCCGGAACGCTCATCCCGCTTGCGCTTCTTCGTGACCTCTGATCACACCGAAGAGCAGCTCAAACAAGCAGTGACCGCTGTTTCGAAAGTGTGGGAAGAATACGACCGCGATCCGGTATCTCTGGCAAAACTGGCCCAATTGGCAGCTGGCTGAGACGTTCGACTATTCAAACATCTTGACGAGCGGGCGCCGCAAGAACGGAGGCAGGGACATACTCGTCCTTGCAAGCCAGAGGAGAGGCGCGGGAAATCCGTAAAACGGTTTTTTGTCCGTTATGGCGCGCCGGATGCGGCGAGCGGCATCCTCCGACGTAAGTTGAAACGGTTTGAAAGTCTTCAACTGAGCCGCCATGTCGGTATCGACGAAGCCGGGGCATATCACGCTGACAGAGACACCATGAACCGCACAATGCCCGCTCAACGCTTCCCCATAAGAGATAAGTGCCGCCTTGCTGGCGCTGTAGGTCGCAGCCCGGCTAAGCGGTTGGATCGCCGCGATCGAACTGATGAAAACGATGTGGCCGTGATTGTTCTCAGCCATTTTTTGAGCTGCGAACGTTGATAGTGTCAGGCAGGACGTGAGGTTGACCGCGATTTGGAGTTCGATATCAGCGGCACTCTCGAATACGCCAAGATCCTCCGATTCGCGCATCACTCCGGCATTGAGAATCAAACAGTCCACCGGTCTGCCCGCATTCGCGCCATTATACCATTCTTCGGCTTTTTCCCGGTCAACAACATCAAAAGTGGCAGTTTCCACAATCGCCCCTGCGGCGCGACACTCACCCGCGACCGCTTCGAGACGCTCGGCATTTCGACCAGTCAGGTACAAGGTGTGACCTTCGCTTGCGTAGAGTTTAGCAAGCTCCGCGCCAATCCCTGCGCTTGCTCCGGTGATTAAGAGTTTCTTTCCATTATCCATTGTATTTGAACTTACGCGCTAACCGAATCGGATTGCCTCTTCTTTGCAGTGACAATCTCATTCGGCAGACGGGGAAACAATCCCGACGGCTTTGCCGTCTCGGGAAATGGGTACAGTGTTGCATCTTGGTCTATTGTATTTGGTTGGACCGTACGGTATCCCAAATCCGGGGCAGGGTTTGATCGTGGCTATATGCTTTCGATTGAAGCGCATAATAACAAAGGAATTTTCGGATTTGACGAGCCTTTTCCACCTGGTGACAAGGGCACTCTCGTTTGTCCTGTTGGCGACTGTTGTCGCGTTGGGAGGTTGCACATTCCTTCCATCCGCCGGGCCTCTTTCGTCTGAAGTCATCGCGGTCAACGAAACTGACACGATAGACGGGGTACCGTTCAAACTGATTGAGATAGACTCCAACACAATATCAACGGTTCTTGCCTTCCAGCCCCACAAACTCAGCCACTCCTTCAAAGGAAATAGCGTCAAGCCACGCCACGTAATAGGGGTTGGAGACGTGTTGTCTGTGGTCGTTTGGGAAGCCGGCCAAGACGGCCTCTTCGCAGGACCCGGGGGTGGTGGTCGAACGGAACTCGGTCCGTTTCTGGTAGATCAAAGTGGCAAAATTTCGGTTCCGTACATTGGTTGGGTTACCGCTCGTGGACGGACACTTGCGGAACTCCGCTTTGCCATACAACAAGGCTTGCAAGACAAGGCCATTGATCCACAGGTCGTGGTGAACTTGAGGGAAAGCACAAGTGCATCGGTCGTCGTGAACGGTGCGGTGCGCCAACCCGGCATCTTTCCCGTTCCGCTTAACGGAGCACGGCTTCTTGATATGATCGCACGCACCGGAGGCGTCACGTCGCCGCCGGCGGAAATCCTGATTACGTTCATCCGCAACGACCGCAAGGGTACGCAGCGTCTGGATCGCATCTATGATGATCTTTCCGAGAACATATATGTGCGTCCCGGTGACCAGATTTATCTCGCCCACAAACCGGAAACCTACACTGCCTTTGGTGCGGTTCCGAAGGTCAACGAATTTCCCATCAGTGGCGGAAATCTCTCTTTGATTGAAGCGCTCGGAAGAGCGGGCGGACTTGACGATCGTCGCGCAAACACCCTTGGTTTGTTTGTGTTTCGGTATGAAAAACCAGAACTTGTCGAAGCACTCGACCCTGAGTTTCCGGTCCATCCCGATAAAAAGGTGCCGGTTATCTATCGTTTGAACATGCGTGAGAATGGCTCGTTCTTCCATGCTCAAGCATTCAAGATGCGCGACAATGATGTTCTTTACGTCGCAAACTCTTATTCAACCGAAGTCGGTAAGTTTATCCAGATATTGACTGGTGTCAGCAATCCGACCCTTAGAACCCTCTCAGCAATCGACTAGGTCTTTAGTCCGCACACCTCCGGCGAGCGCTAGGCGTGACGCCTTTTCTGCGCTACAGGATTTGGCGGCGGGCGGATTAATTTGATACTGCGTGCCCGAAAACAGGAAGTGGTTGGGTTGAACAGTCAGACTGAAATAGGAGCGCACCAATCCGCGCCAACACCAGATCGGTGCTTTCTGTTTCTTCAACCGCATCCCTCCGGTTTCGGTCGTGCGATCCTGCGCGAAATGGATCGCCGGAACATAACGTATCGCATCATCAATGTTTCGCTCGGAGATTTCATCTACCGCTTCGGCTTCAAGGCCACGAATTATATAGGAAAGGTCCGGAACTGGCGGACATACCTCGAAGCATTCATCGATGAACACGGCATTACCGATATTGTCTACTATTCCGACCAGAGGCCATATCACCGAATTGCCCGGGCCGTAGCCTATCAGCGTGGATTGAGGGCCTTCGCATATGAATTCGGCTATTTCCGGCCAGACTGGATAACGCTTGAACGCTCTGGAATGGGCGTCTTCTCTCACTTTCCGGAAGACCCGGCACTCATTCGCCGATTGGCTGAAGATCTTGAGGCAAATGATCCGGAAGGCTTTTATCCGCACACCTTCTTTGCAGAAGCGTTCAATGAGGTCGTGTACAATTTCATACCCGTTTTCTTTCCATACCTCTTTCATCATTACCGGCGGGACAGGCTCTATCATCCAATCCGCGATTATCCGAGCTACGTTCCCAGACTATTGCGCTCAGGAAAAAAGAACCGCGAAGCCAGCCGCACCATTGAAGCTCTGACGAAATCCGATGCCCAGTATTTTGTCGTCCCAATGCAGATGCAGGGCGACTACCAGGTTCGCCGCTGCTCCCATTATCCGCATTTGCGCGAAATGATTGAAGAGGTGATCGGATCCTTCGCTGAAAATGCGGCGAAGGACATCAAGCTCGTCTTCAAGATTCACCCGCTGGATAACAATATCGAGGATTGGGCAGGGATTATCGAACGGACGGCCTATCATCACAACTGCTCTGAGCGGGTCACAACGATCGACGGCGGTAATCTGAACCGGCTGCTCGGCAGTTGTGCGGGGGTCATCCTTGTTAACAGCACCACCGGTATCACAGCGCTTCAGGCCGGGATCCCGGTCAAAGTTCTCGGAATCGCGATCTATGACATTGCCGGGCTCAGCCATCAGGGCAGCCTCGACACGTTCTGGACCGACCCTGAAAAACCGGACAAAACGCTGATGGAGGCTTTCTCAAAACTGATGAAGGCGAGCATCCAGATCAAGGGTAACTTCTTCAATCCGGAAGGCAAGGAGGTCGGAGCGCGGCACTTTGTGGACAGGCTGATCGAAGACAAGGTCAACGGTCACGGTGCCTTTGTTGAACCACCTCCGCGAGTCGCTAAAGCCAAGCGCATGGGCGTTCCCATGACGTATGAAATCTGACGGCCATACCTTGCTCAGGCCGCGTTAGCTTTGCGGATCCTGCGCAAGCTTATCCGCCAAAAAGTCCCTGAGATCGTAGTCTGCTCGCTCTGTGAGCGACACATATGTGAAGATCATGGTTTCTCTGCCACGCACCATTTCTCCTGGAAACGGCATATAGACGAGTTCCTTTGATCCGAACGCGGGAGACGCGGTACCGACCTGCCAATTTGCATTGATCGCCACATCGACCAGGTTCAGCGTCAGGCCGTCGGTTCCTTTTCGCTTGAAGGGGACGCCCGCCACCCGAAGATAACTGGTCTTGTCTTCGGCCTGCCGAAAACCATCGACGAAGCTTGCAGCGAGCACACCAATTTCACCAGCCCGGTCGGCCTCGCCGGAGCCATGAACGTGCGAATGAAGATGGTCATGACTGTGAGCGTTGTGATCGCGTGGTAGATTTTGCGCCCCGCCATTGGCGGTACCGCCAGTGGTCATCATGTGATCAGGGTGATCGTGCATCTGGTGCTCCCGGTAATGATCAACCGCAGTAATACCCAGTGGTTCATTCGAACTCCGGTCCCTGCGGAATGGATACGGGTTTGTCGATGATCGCTTTATGAGCTCCCATCTTGCCGTGCGATACGAGCGTGCCGAGAACATCGACGATGATCCGTGTCGCGAGAAGCGCGGTGATGTCCGACGTATCATAAGGCGGCGAGACTTCGACGACTTCAAGCCCGCAAATACCTTCCTTGGCAACCAGGGAGACAAGCTCAAGTGCCTCCCTTGGGAGGAACCCGCCCGGTTCAGGCCATCCGGTGCCGGGTACAAAACCGCAATCGACACTGTCAACATCAAATGAGATGTAAACGGCGTCAGCATCTTTCCAGGCAAGCTCAAGAGCCCGCGCCGCAGTCTCTGCGAGACCGAGCTCCTCGACATCGCGCATCGTGAAGATGTTGGTGTTGCGTTCCCGGGCGACCGCTACACCCTCTCGTGGCACCTGCCACCCGCCGATACCCACCTGGACGAGGTTCACAGCGGGAACATTGGCAAGATCCGTCGCATGGAACCAAGGCGTTGTGTGCATCCGCTCATCGAGGTCTTTTTCCTGAATATCGATATGCCGATCGAAATGGACGATGCCGATCCGTTTCGATGTGCATTCGGCAATCCCGCGCACACACGGAAACCCGATTGAATGGTCGCCACCAATCATAATCGGCAAGGCACCGGACGAAAACACATGGGAAACCGCGCGTGAAATCTGATCGAACGTCTTTTCGATGTTGGCCGGGATCGTAAAGACGTCCCCGACATCGCAAAGCGTCATTTGCTCGCGCAGATCGATACCCATCTCATAATTATAGGGAGTGTAGAGCGCTGAGATCCGGCGAACGCCTTGAGGACCAAACCGTGTCCCAGGCCTGTAAGTCGTCCCGCCATCGAAAGGAATGCCGATTATGGCCGCGTCATAGGCGCCAACTTCGGTCGCATCTTCAATGTAAGGGGCCTTTAGGAACGTATTGATGCCTGCGTAATGGGGAAGCTCTCCGCGTGCAAATGTTGGAATGGACTTGTCTTCAAGGCTGTCAGAGCCGGTAAGCCCCATCCGTAAAGCCCATTGCTTTTCCTTCTCCCACGCCTTTGAGGGAAGCGTTCCTTCCTTTTCCGCAGCTTTCCAGCCGCGAAGCTGAAGCTTATCGAAATCCGGATGATGCCGGCGTTCTGGAAGCGGTCGCGAAAATGTTCCTGCGCGTGTAACCGTGTGAAGGGGGCGGGGCGATAGCAGGTCTTTCATGATCAACAACTCCATTTCGAACGCCAAAACAATACGGTTATCCGAATTGCGGGTGCGTCGATTCCTTCCTTAGCCCGCTCAAGGCGATCTGACCATCCGAAACTCTGCGGCGTTTGTCGGTTGAACGGTTAAC
>JBCDCZ010000022.1:0-27697 GCA_039180865.1 Pseudomonadota bacterium
AGGTCACCGGCGTAAACGAAGAACTGGACTGGGAGCGGTTGATCAAGGCCAAGGGATTGCCGGATCTGGGCAATCGATTCTTCGGTTGCTGCCGGTCCGGCGAAATAGGCTGCCGGGTCGCCCGGCAGCGCTCTTGTTAGAATGAAACTCACCACGACGACCCCGATCAGTGCCGGGATCGCCTGCACGATGCGCATCAGGATGAGTTTGGTGCGTCCACCCATGGTGTAACCGAAATCCGTTGATCAGGCTTTGAACGGGCGGGCGTCCAGCTGGCGATGGAACCAGTATTCGTAATCGCTGACTTCACGCGTTCCGACATTAAGTGCCGGCTGATAAAGGGCGATCCGCGGAACTTCATCCCATGCGATCTCGATCATGCGTTTGATCTTTGGCGCGTAATCGGGATCGTCGACCGGCATGTGCAGGGTTTCACCGGTGAGGGTTTCGATCTCCTCGTTGCGGTAGTTCGACGAATTGAAGAGGTGCCCTTCGAGGTAGGCCCAGAAGAAGTAATAGCAGGGATAGTTCAGCCAGCCGCCGAACGTCTCTAGATGAAGGGGAAGCCGCTTTTCGACGAGGGACGCCGTCCGCCAATTGGCGCCGGGGATCTTCTCAATCGTTGCCGTGATGCCGATCTTTGCGAGGTTCTCCTGAACGAGAAGCGCGGTCGGTTCCATCCAGTCGGCCTGGTTAAGAGAAATCGACAATGGCACTTCAAAGCCGTCCTTATAGCCGCCTTCTTCAAGAAGCGCTTTCGCTTTGTCGAGGTCGGTCGAATAGGGGAACGGCTGTGGCCATGCAATATCGGACGGGCTTCCGGATTTCCCGCCGAACATGGGTACTCCGCGTCCATAGGCAGCGGTCTGGAAGATGTCCTCATAAGGAACCGCCCACGCTATGGCCTGGCGCACCAGCTTGTTTTTGAAAGGTTCGAAAGACAGGTTCGGGCAGAGGCAGTAGATCGCGTTTTCGATCGGCGTCGAATGGATCGTAATTTCTTCCTTGGCGTCGAGTTCCTGTGCGTCTTTGTTGGGCATGTTGAACGAGACATTGATGTCGCCGCGTTCGAGAAGCGCGCGCCGGGTCGCCTGAGACGGAACTTCACGAACAATCACGCGTTTTACCGCCGGGACCGGGCCGGACGTATAGGTCTCGTTTGCCTCGTAGACGAGCTGCTGGCCCGGATCCCACCGCGCGACCTTGAAGGCACCGGAACCTGCCGGGTTCTTATGGAGATATTCCGTTGCCCAGGGATCATCGCTCGTGGCATTCGCCTTCGCGACTTTTGAATTGATGATCATCGGCACCGGAACCGCCAGGTCGGGAAGTGTGAGTTTCGATGAGCGGATGAGATTGATCTTGAAGGTGAACTCATCCACGACTTCGAACTGTTCCGGCTTTTCGAGAGACCCCGCCTTCATCTGGACTGCCGGGAAGCCGCCGAGCGATACGGCGCGATCAAAAGACCATTTCACGTCTTCAGCCGTGATCGGCGATCCATCCTGGAAAACGCCGTTTTCGCGCAGTTTGAAAATCAGCGCATTTCCGTCGGCGCTGGTTTCCCAGCTCTCCGCAACTTCCGGTTCGAGCACCTGATAATCATAGGAAAAACCGCCGTCAGGCGTCGGCTTGGTACCGAAGCTCAGGAGGCGGTCATAGACGTTGACCGCTACCTGATAGCTCGGGCGGTTCGTACCCTTGCGGTGAATGTCGAGGCTGTTGATCGTCTGACCCATGGCAACGACGACAGTCCCGCCCGATGCTGCGTTCGCTGGAAGTACCTTGAGGAACGGCAGGACGGATGCACTGAGCGCTGTGCCCGCCGTTCCTTTCAAAAAGTCGCGTCTTTTCATTGTATTGCTCCCGTTACGTGGTTGTCTGGTGATCTTTTTTGTTTGATGGCTGAGCCGTAGCGACAAAGGCGCGCCAGCCGCCGAATTCCGTAATGTCGCGGGCGCCCTTTAGCCCTGAGGGTTCCGAAATGAACCCCTTGACCGTCGAACCGTCTTGAAGAGCGACGGTACCGAGCCCTAACGGAGCCGGAATCCCTGAGAGGAATGTGCCGATCTCTGAGATGGGAAGGGCCCAGACTTCGATCTCAAGGGCCGTGCCCTCTTCGCTCTTCACGAGTGCCGGGCGTGCTGGCGGTCCGCCTGCAAGGGCGTAGAGGCGATAATTGTCTGCGGTTTTCGTTGTTTTGAGAAAGCGCCCGCCGAGACGGGTCAGTTCCCCGTTGAGCGGTAGACCCGACATGTGCGCACCGCCGACCGCGATCGCCATCTCACCTTCGGCTGGGCCTGCTTCCGGGCTTTGTGCCGCGGGAACGGCCCAGTCTGTGGCGCCCATAAAGGCCGCGCCAGAGGCGTAGATCCTGATTGCAGCACTCGCCAAAAGGTGATCGTACCCGGCCTTGGCAAGAAGGGTCAGCGAACCCGGACGACCATCTGAGCGTTCCTTTGTCGGAACTGCAAGCGCGCACAAATCGAGCAGGTTCACGAAGTTTGTGTAAAGGCCGAGATTGCTGTTCGGACCGATTGGGTCGGCTTCCAGATCTGCTGTGCTGTAGAATGTCGGTACCGATGGAATGCAGAGGAAATCGACCTGATCGATCAACGGCTCCACTGCCCGACGCAGTGCCGCGAAGTGATATTGGTCGCGGAAGGCGTCGGCTGCCGAAAAAGCCTCGGCCTTTTTGATGACAGCGGCAGTAGTCGGGTGGACGGCTTCCGGATTATCCTTCAAAAGCGTTTCGATTACTGCATAGCGTTCAGCCACCCAGGTGCCTTCATAGAGCATCTCTGCGATCTCGAAGAACGTCGTGAAGTCGAGTTCGATGAGCGCTGCGCCAAGGGCTTCCAGCTCTGAAAGATCGTGGTCGAAAGAGGCTTCCTGAAGCTCGTCGCCAAGGAATCTGCGGGTCTCTTTTGACGGAATGCCAACTTTGAATGAGGGCGGCAGGTTACCGGTTGGCCGAGCATCAACGGGCCGCGCATAGGCATCCGTCTCATCGAAAACTGAGCAGGTGCGAAACACTGTGTGAGCATCAGACACGGTCAGGGCGAAAATCGAAATTGTATCGAGTGACCGGCAAGCGGGGACGACACCTGTCGCCGAGATTGTGCCGAGCGTTGGCTTGAGGCCGACGATGTTATTCAGTGCTGCCGGTACACGACCCGATCCTGCGGTATCCGTGCCGAGCGCGAAGGGTACGATGCCATGGGCAACCGCAACGGCAGACCCTGAGCTCGATCCGCCTGGAACAATCTCCGGGTCTATCGCGTTCTTTGGAACAGGATAGGGAGTGCGGACGCCCACAAGACCCGTTGCAAATTGATCGAGGTTTGTTTTTCCGATCAGGAGCGCACCTGCCGCCTTGAGTTGTGCGACGGCAAATGCGTCTTCGGTTGCCTGGTACGTGTAGGCAGGACACCCCGCACTTGTCGGTATGCCCTTGGCGTCAATGTTGTCCTTGACGGCGAACGGGATCCCCCAAAGCGGTTTTTTGGGATCGAAACGCCCGAGAGCCTGCGCCATTCCGATCATTTCATTCTCGCTGATGAGGTGAAGAAAGATCCCCGGATCGTCCGCTTCCCGGATACGCCGATAGCATTCACGGATGACATCGGCGGGGCGCGTGCCGGACGCATAGGCCTCACGAAGCGCTGTTATTGTGAAGGCGAGATTATCCATCAACCTTTTTCTCTCCCTTCGGATTCCAGAATAAATTCAACGGGTTTTTCCCACTGGATGAGGACGACGCATCCGCCTTCAGACCAGACCGAGTGCTCGCTTCCAACGGGATTGGCGACGAAAGTTCCCGCCGCATAGTTGCCAGCCTCATCGCTCTGCATGCCTGCGAGGACGAGGATGGTTTCAAGCCCTGTGTGACGATGGCGGGGTACACGGGCGCCGGGCTCATAACGCAAGACCGCGACGGAGGGTTCGCCCTCGACCAGCGTGCAGATTTCGATTCCCTCACGGAAGGGTTCGAACGGAAGAGCATCCCAGCCTTCACTTAGAAGGTTCTCAATTGGAGGACGCGGCATCATGACAGCGCCCCCACAATTGATGCCGTCGATGTCGACCACCCGACGATCGCCCCCTGCGCGGTGATCATGGCAATCGCCGCTTTTTTGAATTCGGGGAAGTAGCTTGCCGTCGCGTCTTCCGCGAGGAGGCATTCATATCCGCGGTCGTTTGCTTCCCGCACGGTGGTTTGAACGCAGACTTCGGTGGTCACGCCTGCAAAGACGATCTGCGCGATGCCGGAGGCTTTCAGGTGCTGGTCGAGGTCGGTCGCGTAAAAGGCACCTTTGCCGGGTTTGTCAATGACAAGCTCGTTCTCTTCCGGTGCGAGGTCTGGAACGATGTCTGCTCCCTCTTCACCTGCAATCAGGATGCGTCCCATCGGTCCATCATCTCCGATCCGAAGGCTTGGAGAACCGCGCTCGCGTTTGGCGGGCGGGCAATCGGAGAGATCCGGCTTGTGACATTCACGGGTGTGGATCACGGGCCGTCCGGCTTTTCGAAAACCCTCGATCAAGTACTTCACCGTCGGGATGATCGCAGCGCATGGAGCAACGTCGTTGCCAAGCGTTTCACCAAAGCCACCGGGCTCAACAAAATCGCGCTGCATATCAATCACCATCAGGGCGATTGCGTCGGGCTTCAGATCAAACGGAAACGGTTGAGCGGAAATGTTCGGCATCAGGCATGCCCCGCCATATGCTGACCGATCTCCTTGATATCGGCACTTTCAACGGGGCTTTCGAAGGCAATACGGCCTTCGGACATGACGAGAATCCTGTCTGACAATTCCAGGATTTCGTCGAGATCCTCGCTGATCAGGAGAACCGCCGCACCCTGATTGCGCTGGTCGATCAAGCGCGCGCGGATATCCGCCACCGACGAAAAATCAAGACCGAAACATGGATTGGCGACGATCAGAAGATCGACGTCTTCACTCAATTCTCGTGCGAGTGTGGCGCGCTGGACATTGCCGCCTGAAAGCGCGGCAATAGGGCTATCTTCAGAGGCCGTCTTGACATTGAAGATATCGATCAGATCGCGCGCGCGTTCCTGTAGACGCTTTGTGTTCAACCAGAAACGCGGTGCGCCATCGTCGTGGTCAAAACTGCGGAAGGCGAGGTTTTCCGCAACCGACATTTTTGGGGCGCTGGCGTTTTTCAGGGGTTCTTCCGGGATGAACCGGATCTTCATGTCTCGTGCCTGCCGACGATCCGCGCGGTAGGTCGTGTCCTTCACTGAGATTGTCCCCGAGCGGAGTGGCCGCTGGCCGGTCAGGATTTCGACAAGCTCCATTTGGCCGTTTCCGGAAATTCCAGCGATACCGACAATCTCACCGCTTGAAACCGTCAGATCGTCGATTGAAATTGTCTTGAGACCGGACCGGTCATTGGCGACTGCCTTCTCGATCCGCAGGATGTTTTCACCATTGCTTTGTGTTCGTTTTGCCTTTTGCGCGAGCGTCTTGTCGCCGATCATCATCGCGCCAAGATCGTTCGGCGTAAGGTCGCTCACCTTTCCTCCGCCCGCATAGCGCCCGCGCCGCAGGACGGATACTGAGTCGGCAAACGCCATCACTTCCCGGAATTTGTGGGTGATCATCAGGCAGGTCAGCGCCCCCTCTCTGATAAGGTCGCGGACCATGCCGAGCAACTCGCCAGCTTCAGCAGGCGTGAGAACTGATGTTGGTTCATCAAGGATCAGAAAACGGCGTCCGAGAAACAATTGCTTCAAGAGCTCAAGTTTCTGCTTTTCACCGGCGGAAAGCCGTCCAACCGGTTCTGAGAGCGGAACCTTAAACGGCATCGTGTCCTGAAACGCGTGTAACGCGTCGAGTTCCCGTTTCCAGTCGATCACCGCGGGGACGTCGTCGCGTGCGATAACGATGTTTTCCGCAGCCGTGAGGGACGGCACGAGTGTGAAATGCTGATAGACCATGCCGAGGCCGCAGGTATGCGCATCGCGCGGATTTTTGATGTCGGCTTCACGATCGTTGACCAGCAACTGGCCCGATGTCGGCGTGTAGAAGCCCATCATGCATTTGACGAGTGTGGACTTTCCGGCACCGTTTTCACCAAGAAGGGCATGGAAGGTCCCAGGTGCGATCTTGATTGATACGTCATCGAGTGCCGTGAAGCCGCCGAAACGCATCGTCATCTTGACGGTTTCCACGGAAAGCGGCGTTTCGCGCATGGAGTCTTGGTCAAGGGTCACGGCAGAGCCTTCACGAGACTTACGCTATCGGAAACCGTCCCGAAGACGCCGCCCTGCATCTTCACCATCTTGATCGCAGCGTCATGGTTACCCTTGTCGGTCGCACCGCAGCAATCTTCCAGGATCAGGCATTCGAAGCCGCGGTCATTGGCTTCACGCATCGTGGTGTGGACGCAGACGTCGGTGGTGATCCCGGTCAGCACAATGTTTTCGATGCCGCGGGTGCGCAGCAAGAGTTCAAGATCGGTTGCGCAGAAACTTCCTTTTCCCGGCTTGTCGATGATGGGTTCGCCATCTTCCGGTGCGAGTTCTTCGATGATGTCCCAGCCGGGTTCGCCGCGAACCAGGATCTTGCCGCATGGCCCGGGATCGCCAATCCCCGCGCCGATCTGTTGCGAACGCCAGCGCTTATTGGCTGGAAGATCGGCAAGGTCCGGTCGGTGACCCTCGCGCGTGTGAATGATGTGGTAGCCTTTCGCGCGCATGGCCGCGAGGACCCGTTTGATCGGTTCGATCGGTGCACGGGTCAGCGACAGATCGTATCCCATGGCATCCACATAGCCGCCTTTACCGCAGAAATCGGTCTGCATGTCGATGACAATCAGCGCGGTGTTTTGCGGTGTGAGATCGCCGTTGTAGGGCCAGGGATAAGGGTCGGCTTCGATCGTTGGCATGGCGTAATCCGTTACTTTGTGATGCTGAGTTCCGCAGGCGCGCCAGTCAGCGCGCGCGTCGTCGAACTTGTTGCGTAGAGAAGGATGAGGGTCAGAACGTAAGGGGCGGCGTAGAAGAGATAGTAGCCTTCGCTGACACCGACTGACTGAAGGGCAGGTCCAAGCGCACCGGCTGCACCGAAGAGAAGGGCTGCCCAGAAGCAATTGACCGGGCTCCAACGCGCAAAGATGACAAGCGCAACTGCCATCAGCCCCTGACCAGAGGAAATGCCTTCGTTCCAGCTACCTGGGTAGTAGAGCGACAGATAAGCGCCGCCGATCCCGGCAAGTGCGCCACCAGCTGCCGTTGAAAGTAGCCGAACCCGGTTTGGATTGATACCTGCCGCTCGCGCGGCATCCGTGCTGTCACCAACGAGCCGGATCGTGAGACCAATCTTCATCGCCTTGAACATCCATGCCATGAAGAGCGCGAGCGCAATGCCGATCAGGAAGAGGACATTGACCTGAAGCGCGGCTTCCAATTGCGGAATTTCACTCCAGAAGCCAAGCGGGATTGCGGGAAGATCGGGCGCAACCGGCTGGATATAGGGCTTACCAAAGAAGAACGCGAGCCCGATCCCGAGAAGCATAAGGGCAATGCCAATCGCGATATCGTTGACGCGGGGGAGGCGGCAGACATAGCCGTGAAAAAGTCCGAAGAGAGACCCGGTGACGGCTGCCGCCAGGACACCCACCCATGCGGACCCGCTTTCAAAGGCGACGGCATAGCCGCTCATCGCGCCAAAAACGAGCGTTCCTTCAAGGCCAAGGTTGATCCGCCCGGAGCGTTCCGTCAGGCACTCGCCGAGGCTCACAAAAATGAAAGGTGTCGATACGCGGATCGCACCGCCCAGCATGGCGATCGGAACGGCCCACCATCCAAGATCCGCTTCGCTCATTTCGCACCCCAATGATCAGGTTTGAAGATCGCGAAGCGGCCCATCAGGGTTTCGCTCAGGAGGATTGCAACGAAGACGAAGCCTTGCAGAACGAGGATGGTTGCGTCGGGAAGATCCATGCGCCGCTGGACGAGGCCGCTTGACGCTTCGAACCCGGCGAGAAGGATGGCGACCGGAATGATCGCCAGCATGTTTTGGCGGGCAAGAAACGCAATCAGGATCCCGGTAAATCCATAACCGGCGGCGAGTGATGCGTTTGCGGTGCCGTGAACCGCGGCAACCTCGATCATGCCGGCGAGACCCGCAAGGCCGCCGGCAAGCGCACAAAACCCGATCATCAAAAGCCCGACAGGCAGCCCTTGTACGCGCGCGGCCTTGATGTTTCCTCCAACGATCCGCGCAGCAAAACCCCAGGTCGTGCGCTCGATAAGGATCCATGCGAGGAGACATGCGATAACCCCAACGGCAAGACCCCAGTGAACATCAAAGCCGGGCATGTCGGTGATGCGGTAATGCGGTTCAAGGGGTGCGCTTGACGGCTTGTTGAGGCTGGCCGGATCGCGCAATGGCCCTTCGACCAGATGATTCATCAGGGCGATGGCTATGTAAGCCATGAGCAGGCTTGAAATCGTCTCGTTGACGCCGCGCTTCACCCGCATCGCTGCGATGGCGCCGATCCATGCTCCGCCAATCGCCATGCCGCAGAGTGCCATCATAGCAATTGCAATGGGTCCAGGAAGGCCGGGTACGAACATCGCGAAGGCGCCAGCCGCGACACCACCAAGAACGATTGCTCCTTCTCCGCCGATTACCACGAGGCCGAGTTTTGCCGGAATGGCAACGCAGAGGGCTGCGAACAGGAGTGGGGCTGTCCGCGACAGCGTGTTTTCCCAGGAAAAAGCGGTGCCGAAACCCGCTTTATAAACGAGCGAGAAGAACGTGATCGGGTCTTTGCCGAGACAGATCAGGAAGAAGGCGAAAGCCACGAGACCTGCGATCAGTGCGCCGAGGGGAATGAGAACAACCTCAGCTTTTCGCGCGAGCGTCGCAAGAGACCGCGACGCAGTACGGGATTTGGGAACGGGCGAGCCCTCCAGCGTGGTCTCAGCTTCCATCTGGGCGCTCCGGATGTGCGGTCATCTTCGGCTTCAGGACGTTGAGCCAATCACACCTTCGACAAGATAATCCATGCTTTCCAAAGCGATGTCGGTCTCGACGAAGGATTGCCCCGCCGTTGCGATCACATTTCCTGCATTGTCGCTCATCGGCCCGTTGATAACCGCGTAGCCGCCTTTGATGATTTTTGCCTTTGTTGCCTCGAACTGGTTTCTTGCAGCATCGGAGACAGCCGGTCCGAGCGCGCTCATCTTGATGAAGTCTTCGGCAAGGCCGCCACGGACGAAGTTGTCGATTATTCCACCTTCGAGCACGGTTTTCGCCATTGACGTGTAGACATTCGCCCAGTTCCATTCCGCCCCGGTGAGGTATTTTTCCGGTGCAAGCGGGCTTTGATCTGCGTGGTAGCCACACACGAAGGCACCACGACCCGCGGCGGTTTCCATCACTACTTTCGGTCCGTCCACGTGGCAGGTGATGACATCGATCCCCTGATCGGCAAGCGCGTTGGTTGCTTCGGCTTCTTTCACCGCAAGGGACCACTCACCCGTAAAAATGACCTGACATGTGATTTCAGGATCGACCGACCGTGCACCGATCAGGAACGAATTGATGTTGAGCAGAACCTGCGGGATGGGTTTTGCCGCGACAAAACCGATCTTTTTCGACTTTGTGGTATGCCCAGCGACAATGCCGTTCAGATATTGGCCCATGCCGATATAACCGAAGTAGGACCCGACATTCTTTGGATGATCCTTCTCGTTCCAAAGACCACCGGCATGCTGGAAGCGAACGTTCTTATATTTCGGAGCAAGTTCGAGGATGTGCGGATTGAAATACCCGAAAGACGTCGGGAAAAGGAGCGTGGCGCCGTCGAACGCGATCATGCTCTCCATCGACTTTTGGACGTCTACCGTTTCCGGTACGTTCTCTTCCTCGACGACTGTGACCCCGTCCATCGACTTCAGAGCGGCAGCACCTTCAGCATGGGCCTGGTTATAACCGAAATCATCACGCGGCCCGACATAGATGAACCCGACCGTCAGGCTCGCAGCCGCAGCACTGCTCATACCAAGACCCGTCAGAAGGCCGGTCCCGGCAAGGGCTGCCGAACCTTTCATGAATGTGCGGCGTGACGTCTTCGGATTGAAACCCATGGTCTTTTCCCTCTGTTGCGCGCCTTTATGAGCGGTCTTTCGGAGAAAATGACGCTGGACGAAAGAGTGCGGATAGGCGCTTGAAGCACCCCTTCGTCCAGCTTTTGCTCATGTGGCAGGGGCACGATGCCCCAGTGTGAGTGCACCTGTCTTCTGCTATCTTTTCACCAATTCGCTGCAAAAAATGCAGCACTCAAATTAGGGATGAAATGGCTGGGATGAGACATCTGACAACGCTGAAATATATCGATGCGGTCGCTCGTGCCGGATCCATACGGGGTGCTGCCGAGGTTCTGTCGATCACATCGACCGCGCTTAACCGCCGTATTCTTGGAATGGAGGAAGAACTCGGGGTTCAGATTTTCGAGCGGCTACCCCGGGGGGTGAGGCTTTCGAGCGCGGGTGAGATCCTCATTCATCACATTCGAACGCAATTGTCCGAAATGGACCGGGTCCAATCGCAGATTGCGGACCTTTCCGGCGTCCGGCGGGGTCACGTGTCGATTGCCTGCAGCCAAGCGCTTATCCCGTATTTTCTGCCGAAGCAAATAACCGCTTACCGGTGCGAGCATACAGGCGTCACCTTCGGCGTCCATGTACGCGATCGTGATGCTGCTGAGGTTGCTCTTATCGAACGCTCGGCCGATCTCGCTCTGGTTTTCGAGCCGATCCGCATGTCGGAGTTCCAGACAATTTTGACAATGCCGCAACCGATTCATGCTGTTTTGTCAAAAGATCATCCGCTCGCGGAAAAGGAGATCCTTCGTTTGAAGGAATGTCTGCTTTATCCGGTCGCCATGCCGACACGGGCCTATGGTGTGCGTCACCTCATTGAAATGGCTCTGCTCGATTCAGGCTTCCACTACGAGCCGGTGATTGAATCTGATAATTTCGAGTTTTTGCGAAATTATGCTCTGGCGGAAAATATCGTGTCGTTTCAATTGCCGATCGGTTTGCCGGACCCCGTTCTTGCCGATGGCGCCGCTCCAGGGCTTGTGACCCGTCCCGTGGATCCACGGGATGTTCAGGGCGGTAATATTTATTTCGGCCAATTGCGCGGGCGGACCTTGCCTGTTGCCGCGGCAAAATTCGCTGATCAGATTGTTAAAAGCCTGATTTCTCGGAACGCGACGATGAAATCCGAGATACCCGGATCGTAGCGATCAACTCTTGTCAGTGAGTCTTTGCGGTGCACTTTTTGCAGCGTAACGTATCGGAAATAACACTGGACATTAGCGCTGGTGAAATCTCTACTTTTCCTATCGCAACACTGTTTAGCCGAGCGCGCGGGACGCACCGCGGGCCGCAGGGACGTGCTTCTGGTTCGGAGGCGCGAAGGGTCGGTTTTTGAGTACAGAAACACAAACGGTTTCCAAAGCTCCAAAGGCAGTCGTCTCAAAGTTTCCCGACTGGATCGTCTACGTCGTTGGTCCTGCACTCCTGATCTTTGTCTGGTGGATCGCCTTTCAGTTCGAATTGGTCGACAAAAATCTTCTCCCATCCCCCGTCGCAACGATCTCCGATACGGCCGTCAACATAGTGACCGGCGACGTGATGGCCGATTTCTGGTTCACGCTCTGGCGGGTTCTTCAGGCTTTTGCGATTGCAACTTTAATCGGTGTTCCGCTTGGCATCGTTCTTGGTGCGGATGATCGGATTTACCGCAGCCTGGAATTCATCGTCGATTTCTTCCGCTCGACGCCGGCAACGGCAATGTTTCCGCTGTTCCTGCTGCTTTTCGGGCTTGGAGACTTTTCAAAGATCGCGGTTGCCGCTTTCGCCGCACTTCTTGTGATCCTCTTTAACGTTGCCTATGGCGTGATGAACGCACGGCAGACCCGCATTCTCGCAGCGCGGTCGATGGGCGCGTCGCGCGGGCGCATCTTCTTCGACGTCATCTTCTTTGAAACGCTGCCGCAGACCTTCATCGGATTGCGCACCGCTGTCTCGTTGGCCCTCGTTGTCATTATCGTCGCGGAGATGTTTATCGGTGCGACTGATGGGCTCGGCCACAGGATTATCGACGCCCAGATCTCCTACAACCTCACCGACATGTACGGCTCGATCCTCGTCACCGGTGCCATGGGTTACGGCCTCAACGTTTTCTTCCTGTTGATCGAAAATCGTCTCGTTCACTGGTCGGGAAAATGAAACCTATCTGCAACCGCAACCGAAAGGTCCAAAGATGATCAAGAGATCTCTTCTCACGGCAGGCTTTGCAGCCTTGCTCTCAACAGGTACGGCTCATGCAGCCTGCGAAAGCTTCGAAGAAGTGACGTCGGCGTGGCTCCCAATCATGCAGACCACCGCCTACTACGTGGCACATGAGGAAGGCCTGTTTGAGAAGGCATGCATCAAGATCAACTCGAACAAGATGCAGTCGCCGAACCACATTATTGACGCGCTTGTTGGCGGGCGCGCTGATTTCGGTCCTCCGGGAGCAGCTGCCGGCATCGCGATGATTGCCGAATCCAAGTTTCCCGGAACGTTTAAGGTTTTTGGCTTGCAGGGTGGCGGTATCGGGGTTGATCTCATCAATGACGGTCTGATCGTCAAGGAAGGAAGCGAGATTAAATCCTTCAAAGACTTGACTGGCAAGACGCTTGGCCATGTTCCCGGCATCCAATGGCGGACGATTTCCAAGCACCTTGTGCGCTCGGCGGGTCTCGACCCGGATAAAGACGTGACGCTGGTTGACCTTGCTGTTCCACAACAGGTTCCGGCCGTATTGGGTGGAAGCGTTGATGCGACGTTGTCGCTTGAACCTGTCGGTTCGATTGCAGCAGCCACAGACGGTGTGACGAGGGCGGTGATCAATCCGGTTGCAGCCGTCATATCGGATCCCTTCTATTCGGGCGCTGCAGTTCTGACGACGAAGTTCATCAAAGAGCGCCCCGAGACTGCGAAGAAAATCGTTGAAATCATTGATGAAGCGACCAAACTCGCCAATGCCGACTTCGACAAATACAAGGCGATCATCCCGAAATATACGGCCATCCGCGAGACCCAGCTCGATCTTCTCGCCAAGCCTTATTTGCGCGGCTTCACAGATCTCAATGAAACGGACCTTAACTCCTATCAGGCTTTCGTTGACGTCTTTGTCTCTGAGGGCGTGTTGACTGAACCGATGGATGTTCGCACGAAAATCCTCTCCCTGTCGGATTTTGACGCGAGCTAATCCCCGTTCCAAAGAAAGGCAGGACAGAAGATCATGTCGACTGCAGCAACCCAGGCGATCGCCCTGGTTGATGGAAACACCAAAGACACTGAGGTCGCGTCAAGCGGCCTCAGCGATTCAAAGACCAAACGCGTCGGCTATCTCTCAATAAAGGGATTGTCGAAGGCGTTCAACGGAACGACTGTCTACGACCAATTCGATCTCGAGCTTCCGCTTGGATCCTTTATCAGCGTGTTCGGGCCGAATGGCTGTGGGAAGAGTACGCTGATTAACATGATTTCCGGTCTGATGCCGATGGATGCAGGTGACGTGCTCTATGACGGTCAAACGATCAAACAAACGCGCATCTCTTATGTCTTTCAGAATTATCGCGAAGCGCTCTTTCCATGGTTGAGAGCCATCGACAATATTCACTATCCTCTGAAGCTCATGGGGATGTCGAAGAGTGCCCGCAAAGAGAAAGTCGAGCAGCTCATTGAAGACTTCGGGATTGCCATCGATCTCAACGCCTATCCCTATACGCTGTCCGGGGGACAGCAACAGGCGGTCTCGATCCTGCGGGCACTCGTCCGCGATCCTGAGGTGCTTTTCCTTGATGAACCGTTTTCAGCGCTCGATTATGAGATGACGATGCTGATGCGTGAGAAACTGCAGGCGATCTTCGCCAAAACCGGTACGACGATGGTGCTTGTATCGCACGATTTGGAAGAAGCTGTGCAAATGGCGGATAAGGTTCTGCTCCTCACCCGCCGTCCCGCCCGGATTGCGGAAATCGTCGAAAACAAGCTCAAACGGCCTCGTGATGCCGCAACTTTGGTTGATCCCGATTTCGTACAATTGCGCAGTAAGTGTCTTGAAATTTTTCAGCGTGAAGCCAATGCTGCGCCTCGCTGATTGGTTCTAAAGGAGGCGCAATGCGCGGTTATCACGATATCGGTGGCGATCCTGCCGGTGAAGTTCCGAAAGAAGAACTCCCTTGGCTTTATTGGGAAAAGCAGACCGAGGCGATCCGCAATCTTCTAGGCGACGGCACGCGCCGGATCATTTCGCTTGATGAAATGCGGCGTGGCTTTGAGAGCTTCGGCGAAGAAAAGTACAAGAAGTACTCGTTTTATCGCAGGCGCCTGGAAGCGATGATCGACGTCCTCATTGAAAAGGACGTGATTGACAAGGAAGAGCTTGAAAAAGCGATCGCAGAAAAACGCGTTATCTGGGAAGCGGCTGCGAAATCCGACGAAGGTGCGTGAGGTTATGGCCCAGCGTTTCATGACGGGTGACCGGGTCCGCGTACTTGATCTTGGAAAACCCGGCCACGTGAGGATCCCGTTTTACATTCGGCACAAGACCGGACATGTTGTCCATTATTGCGGGACTTATCTCAATCCGGAAGATCTTGCTATCGGCAAAACGAGCGGACCGGCAATTGACCTTTACCGTGTTGAGTTCCGGCAGCAGGACCTTTGGGAAAGCCCCGATCATCCGCCGCAGGATAAGCTGATCATTGAAATTTACGACCATTGGCTCGAACCCGCGAACGAACGGGAAACGGCTTAAGGGAGACTGGAATGGGTGAGGGACACGACCACAGCCACGACGATCATGAGCCGCTCGTTGTTGAAGACGATGCGGGTAATCTTGAGGCGAAGATCATCGTCGATGCGCTTCAGGACGTCTTGATCGCGAAGGGTTTGCTGACGGCACCGGAAGTGACGAAAGAAATCGAAAAGCTCGAATCCCGTGGAATTCATCTTGGCGCAAAGGTCGTCGCGAAGGCCTGGCAAGACCCCGATTACAAGAAGCGGCTTCTTGAGAACGGCAAGAGCACGATCCAGGAAATCGGCATTCCAGTCGGTGAGGCCCAGATCGTTGTCGTCGAAAACACCGATGAGATCCACAACCTCATCACCTGCACACTATGCTCATGCTATCCGCGCTCAATTCTCGGCCAGCCGCCATCCTGGTACATTTCCAAAGCCTATCGGGCGCGCACCGTTCGCGAACCGCGGTCCGTTCTCTCAGAGTTCGGCCTTGCTCTCGATGACGACATTGAGCTCATCGTCCACGACAGTAATGCCGATATGCGCTACCTTGTGCTTCCGCAACCGCCAGAGGGAGCCGATAAGATGGAAGCCGCTGAGTTGGAAGCCATGGTGACGCGAGATCATCTTATCGGTGTGACCCGTTAGGATGTCCCCGATAGACGGGACGCTTTCTCCTGAAAAACTGGCTCAAGCATTCGACCAGCGTGTTGCAGCCGTAAGCGAAGCCTGTGTTGCCTGCGGGGCGTGTTTCGATGCATGTCCGGTCACAGGACCTGCCGGTGTTGAGAATGCGGACGGGAAAGAGGTCACGGGCGCACTTGTCGATCTCCTCAAAGGCGGAGAGGGTAATGCTGCAGCCACGCGGTTCGCCGAAGCGTGCATTCTCAGTGGGGAATGCCTCTCGGCCTGCGATTATGGCGTTAATCCAAGGCAGATGCTTTTGATGGCCCGGACCAAGCTGAGCCATCGCAATGCTGACCCCAAAACCCGGCGTCGCAAGGGGGTGCAGAGTTTCCAGGACCTTGCCCGCAGCGTTAAAATCCTGAGCCGCATGCAGCTCAGCCGAGACCAATTGGCGCGGCTTGGCCAGCCCGTCACCCAGGACGACGCTAAAGGTTCATTCCAGTCTCCGGACGTCGTCTTTTACACTGGATGCAACGTCCTCAAAACACCGCATATTGCTCTCTTATCACTCGATATTCTCGACCATCTCGGGATCAGCTATCAGGTTCTCGGCGGACCGTCCCATTGTTGCGGCATCCTGCAGACGCGAGCCGGCGATCTGGAGGGGGCATCGCGGATGGGCGCTCAGGCGATCGAGCGCTTTCAATCCTTCGGAACACGCGAAGTCATTTCCTGGTGCCCGTCCTGTCATGTCCAGTTCACAGAGACCCATCTGCCAAATCAGGCTTTGGTTGATGATGGTGATCAGCTGTCGATGACGCCGTTCATGCTCTTTCTTGCCTCATGCCTTGATCGTCTTAGAGCTCATCTGATCCACCCGGTTGAGATGCGCCTTGCGTTGCACGCCCACTGGGGCGTTGACGGTGTTCCGGACGCGGCCCGCACTCTTCTGCGGGCTGTACCCGGTGTCGAACTGGTTGACCTGCAGCAGCCGGAGATTGGGTTGATGAGCAATTCGCTTCGCGCTCTGCCGGATCTGCAGCGCCAGCTCCATAGCGACGAGCTTGAAGCAGCGTCAGCCGCTGGGATTGATGCACTCGTCGCGGTCTATCATGCCGATCATCGAGAGCTTTGCGCCCATGAACGCGATTATCCCTTCGCCATCCTCAATGTCCTTGAGATCATCGCTGCCAGTATCGGACTTCACCAAGATGATCATTACAAACGTTTGAAGCTTAAACAGGACGTTGAGACGATCCTTTTGGATGTTGAGCCTCGGTTGCAAGATAATGGAGTTCGACCGGAAGAGGCACGTGCAATCATCGAGGCTGCGTTACTTGGCGATCAGCCGCTTCCACTCAAGCGCGATTAATTTGGTTCGACGCCGTCTGGCGATAAAATAGCCATTTTCGATTTCCTTGCCCGATTTATGGGCCGAAATTTCGCGCTTTTTCTTGGGATCCTTGTTCCGGGCCGCAAAAAGCGCGTGGCACGTGGCTTGCTTAACAAAAGGTTAAGTGCGCCCGCGGATGGGTGCAGCTCATCTAGGGAGAAACCCATGTTCAAGATTTTCACTCGAACGGCCGTGCTGGTTTCAGCCGGGGCGCTCATGATGGCAGGTGTTGCAACCGGCGCCCAAGCTTATCCTGACAAACCGGTGAAACTGGTCGTAGGTTTTGGTCCGGGCGGACCATCAGGTATCGCGGCAAGGTTTATGCAAAAACGCTTCAAGGCCGTCACCGGCCAGGAACTCGTTATCATCAACAAGCCGGGTGGCGGTGGCGCAAAAGCGTGGTCGCAGATCAACCAGGACGAACCCGACGGCTACAATCTGACGCTTCTGAACTTCCCGCATACCGTTCTCCAGCCAATCGTTCGCGGTGCGAATGCCGGGTACAAAACGGAAGAGGATATTCATCCTGTTCTCTATTACACCTCGGTTCCGCAGGTCGTCGCCGTGCGTAAGGAAAGCCCTTTCAAGACCTTCGCCGATTTGAAGAAGGCCATGGAAGACAACCCGGGCAAACTCACCTTCGCCGGAACTGGTTTCGGCGGCTCCAACCATTCGGCCTTTCACAAATTCGCTGTCGCAACGGGCCTGAAGGGCGCTTACGTTCCATTCAAGGATACGGCATCGGGTGTGGTGGCTCTCAAAAGCGGTGCGGTTGATGCTGCGTGGACATTCACAACACAGGGCGTGCGCGACGGCGATGCAATCCGTATGCTCGCAGTGGCTTCCGAAGAGCGTGTCGCGCTTTTTCCGGATATGCCGACCCTGACCGAACTCGGCGTTCCGGTGATCGACAAAGCATGGTGGGCGGTCGGTGTGCCTCCCGGGACACCGGAAGAGATCCGCAAAGCGGTCTCCGAGACTTTCGCAAAAGTCGTGAGCGATGAAACCGTTGCCGCCGATATGGATCAGGGCGGGTATGTCCCACTATTGGTCCCCTATCCTGAAGCAAAAGAATTCAAGGCGGGGATCGTTAAAGACTACACCTCCGTCGGCGAAGCCATCGCGGCAACGCAATAGTTTCGGTTTCACTTATGAAAACGAGCCCGTGCAACGCTTTCCTTGATCGCGCGGCACGGGCTGTTCTTTCAAGAAACATTCCAAGCCTGATCGACGAAGACGTAACGATGGCGCGAACAGAATGATCAGTCCATGGACTTCCTGACACACGCCATTGATGCGTTCAGCGTCACGAACCTCGCGGTCGCCTTTCTCGGCCTGATCATCGGGATCTTTCTCGGTGCTCTCCCTGGATTGAGCTCGACCTTTGCCTGCGCAGTGATGTTGCCGGTGACCTTTACGATGGCACCAGTGACTGCGCTGATTTTCCTCGGCACAGTTTACATGGGTTCGACCTACGGTGGGTCGTTCGCTGCAATCCTCGTCAATACACCCGGCACGCCGCAATCAATATCAACGACGTTTGACGGCTATCCGATGGCGCAGCGTGGTGATGGCGGTCTTGCGCTTTCAATCGCCTGTATCGCCTCCGTTGCCGGGGGGATCATCGGGATTGTCTCTTTCCTCTGGCTTGCGCCCGAACTCGCGAAGATCGCGCTTCTCTTCGGGCCTGCGGAATATTTCTGGCTGGCCCTCTTCGGCCTGACGATTATTGCCTCGCTCAGCGAGGGAAATCTGATCAAGGGGATCATCTGCGGTTTTCTCGGACTTTTTCTGTCTCAAGTCGGGATATCGGTGGTTAGCGGCGATTCCCGGTTTACCTATGAGACAACAGCGCTTGTCGGCGGGATCCCGATCATTCCGGCGACGATCGGGCTTCTATGCTTTCCAGTCGTCATTGATCTAATCGGCGATGCCGGTCACCATCTGATTGCGCCCTTGAAAACGCGCGGGAGCGAAGCCGTAAACGCCTTCCGCAAAGTATCAGCGCGGAGTGGCAATCTTCTCAGAAGTTCGCTCCTTGGCACCGTTATCGGGATCATTCCGGCTGCAGGCGGGGCGGTTGCAAGCCTGGTTGCTTATGCTGAAGCATCGCGTTCAGCAAAGAAGGGCGAGAATTACGGCAAAGGTGAACCGGGCGGCATTATCGCATCGGAGTCTGCGAACAATGCAACTGTCGGAAGCGGGCTCATTCCGACCTTCGTTCTTGGTATTCCCGGAACACCACCGGATGCTGTGATCCTCGGTGCGATGCTTGTGCACGGGGTTCAGATCGGGCCGAAGCTTTTCACCGATTTCGGCAATATCGTTTACACATTCGTTGCCGGAATGCTGATCGCTACCGTGCTCATGCTCCCCGTTGGTCTCCTTCTTGGAAAATACATCTACAAGGTCGTCATTCTGACCCCTAAGACGTTTTTGGTGCCCACGGTTGCGTTGATGACATTGATTGGTGCCTTCGCGATCCAGAATAACTACCACGACATGATCATCATGCTTGTCCTTGGCATCTCGGCGTGGATTCTTGCGCGGTTTGGATTCCCGGCGGCTCCGATTGTGTTGGGTCTTCTGCTTGGGCCGATAGCAGAGCAGGGCTTTGCGCAGTCTGTGATGATCGGCAATGCGAAGGGCGATCTCCTCGGCATGTTCTTTGGAAACACAATCTCAATCGTGCTGGTCTGTATGATAATCGCCGCCGTTGTCTTGCCACCTTTGATTAGATACCGGGCCGCAGCACGCTATAAAATCGCATCCCGAGCAGCAGAATGAGGGTTACGGAATGACTTCGAAAACAAGTTTGTTCGCGAATGTCGGGTCCGGTGCGGTGATGATGCTGTTCGGCACCTATGTCATTTTCGAGGCCCAGAAATTCGATGGCGTTGGAGCCTCGATGCCGCTCTTCGTCGGATTTGGGCTGATTGGCTTCTCTGCACTCCTGATTGTCGTCAGTGTCGTAAAGGCGTCACTGGTCGGGGCAATAGCCCCACCGAGTGGCTCCATGAAACCGCGGCTTGCCTTGACCGTCCTCATGGCGCTTTGGGTCCTTGCGCTCCCCTATGCCGGTTTCATCCTGTCTTCTATCGTCGCCTTTGGATTGATTACTGCCATTGTGCCGCGCCATGAAAGCTGGAGTGTCAAAGGTCTCTTTTCCCACTTGATTGGAGGCGTCGCTGTCATTTTGGCGTTTTGGTATGTGTTGACAGTCCATCTGAATGTCCCACTGCCAGCCGGGCAGCTCTTCTGACGACCGTTTTTGCTAGCCGATCGACATTATCCTGAAACGCGAAACCGAGAATGCGCTTGGTTTGATCTTCTCCAGAGTTGCTTGCGGTAATTCCGTATACCCTCGTCTAGCGCGTTGAGCCTCTCGGAAGGGACGGATAATATATCCGGTTGCCCCGCAATAAAAGAAGCAGTGATCCCTGCTGTCGGAGCCGCCGAAGACACAATAAACGGGTTTGGTGCGACGATTCCGGAACAGTGTGGGCGAACTGGTACGCAGCCACGGTACCTATTGCAGCCAAAAAAAACACCGGTACTTTCAATGGGATCGCTGTTTTCGATACAACATCATATTGGATGTAAGGTAACCGGATACAACAAGAGTCATAAGAATTTATGCAGTCGACAGTACTGTATTGGATAGATATTAAGTGATTGAATTATATGACCTAAATTTTTGTTATGGCAGCGCATGTGACTAACAGGTCACAACTTAAACGGAACGTGATTCACTTCTCTTATTCTTGCCACATTCACTGGAATCGGGCTGGAAATGTGACGTGTTTGTGTCATTATGGACCACTGCCCAAATACTTCTCGCCTAAAGCCCGCCGTGAGGAACCTTTGTCCACTCTTACGCCACCACAATCACTCAACGCTCTCATTCTCGACGACAACGAAGACGATATCATTCTCCTGACATCGCATTTGAAGCAGATTGACGAATACGGCATTACGGTAAGTTCAAGTCAAACCGATGAGGATGCCATTCGCATATTGGACAGCGAGCCCATCGATCTGATTTTCTGCGACTATTTCCTCGTCGATGGTAGCGCAGAAGGGTTTTTGCACTACACCAATCGTCAGGGACGTCATATTCCAATCATCCTGGTTTCCGGCCTTTCGGAGAGATTGGTTCGCTACAAAGGGTATCAGGCAGGTGCGGATGCGTTTCTTGCTAAGGAGAACCTGTCTCCGCAGACACTTGTGACGGCGATTGAATCGGCCTGTTTCGTGTCAGCGTTACGGGCGCAAAAAACACCGAGTAAACAGGCCCAACCACGGGGCGAGGACGAACAGCGTCGGTCCGCCCTGCTGGAGGTCGTTCTTCAACGGATGATCGATGAAGTGAGCCATAATATTGAGGGTGATATCCTGACTGCGCACAACATCATCGGAAAACTGAAGGCAATTTCGCGGGAGTATTCAGTCTAGCGGTTGGTCTCAAACGGCTGTCGCGCTCAGGGAATGAGAACAATGTCATCGAACCAGAAGGCCGCGATTGCTTTTGCGATCTTCCCGTAGCCTGTGATGTCGTCGGGCTTCTTGATGAAGGCGTTCACCTTCATCCGATAGGCTTTCTGGACATCCCGATTGGAATTTGAAGTCGAGACCACGACAACCGGCAGCACCATTAAGCGAGCATCACCTCTGATTTCCTCCAGCACTTCAAAGCCGTTGGTCAGGTCGAGGTTGAGATCAAGCAGTACGAGGTGCGGCAAGCTTCGAATGGCGTCTTCACTGATGTCGCGTAGATGCTCCAGGGCCCCTTCGGCGTCACAAAACGTGTCTATTTTCAGATCCGCAATTTCGCTTTTTAACGCGCGACTGAAGTACTCAGCGTCAACCTCCTCGTCTTCGATCAGGAGAATCGTGCGTTCGACTTTGCTGCTGTGTTCAGTCATCGCCTTCAATCGTGAAGAAGAAGCGGCTTCCGACACCAATCTCTGATTCTACCCAGATGCTTCCGCCGTGATTGTTGACGATCTTCTTGACGATAGCGAGGCCGATTCCCGTCCCGGCATATTTTCCACGGCCGTGAAGCCGCTTGAAGATTTCGAAGATTTTCTCGCGATGTTGCTCTTTCAGGCCGATACCGTTGTCGGAAACACAAAACTTCCAACGACCGTTAAGCCGTTCAGCCTCAATTTTGATGTCAGGCGGATTATCTGAGCGGTATTTGATTGCATTGTCGATCAGATTCTGGAGCACATGGATCATCTGCCCCGGTCGGGCTCGCAAGGTTGGAAGCTCCCCGACCGTGATATGGGTGCCCGTCTGCTCGATTTTTGTTTTGAGGATCTTTTTGACCTCGCCGACGATTTTATCGAAGTCGACTTCCACCCTATGACTGTCGTCAGAGGTTATGGTTGCGAAGTTCAAGAGATCGTCAATCATCGCCTGCATGCGGGCAACACCGCTATCGATCCTGTCCAGATGTTCTCCGACGCCCTCGGTTTCGGCTTCGCCGATATCGTCGCGCAACAACTTCGCGAAACCACGTACAGCACGCAGAGGCTCTTTGAGATCATGGGCTACGACACTGCCGAATTGCTCAAGCTCAATGTTTGAACGGCGCAGTTCGTTGATTGCGTCCTTTAGGGCAAGGTTCTGCTTCTCTTTATCTGAGAGATCTTCGAGAACGATTATTGCCGGATCACCCTCAGTGAAGTGGATTCCCGCAGGAAAACGCGCGCCCGAGTTTTTTAATCCCAAGACCCGCCAGTCTTTAAGGTCGGAGTTGTCTGTGAGAGTTTCCCAGATTTCTTCGTGGGTCTTTACGGAGGGATCGTTGGTGGTCAAATTAAAGAAGGAGTTGAGATGACGGCCATTGTTAGCCTCGGCGGTGTATTCGAATATATTGAGCCATGCGGGATTGGTTTTCAGGATCATGCCGTTGGAATCTACGGTCGCCGCTGGCGCGGGAAACGCACTGAACACCTCCTGCAATTCCGTCTCAGCTCTGGCGAGAGCCGCCCCAGCGCGTTCCAAGCTTGTGATATCAATAAATGTTATGACAACACCGCTGTCAGTTCCCGTTGCGGATTGGAACGGGAGGACACGCATCATGAAAGCCAGCCCGTTGACGAGCTGAATTTCCTGGATATGCGGCTTTCCGGTTTGAGAAACCCCCTTGATAACATCGATGAAACCGATGTCGCCAAGGGATGTGCGAAACTGGTCTATCCTGCGTCCGATGTCATGGTCGATCAGGTCAATGACGTCTGAGACGCTTTTGGTGAAGCGGCGAATGCGCAGGTTCTTGTCGAGGAAAATGGTGCCGATGTTGGTGCTTTTCAGTAGGTTTTCAAAGTCTTCCGAGACCTCGTTCAACTCGTTGATCTTGGCCTGATACTCTGTATTGACCGTTTGCAATTCCTCATTGACGGAATGAAGCTCTTCATTCGTCGATTGGAGCTCTTCGTTGGATGCAATCAACTCCTCATTGGATGACTGCAGTTCTTCGTTTGATGTTTCGAGCTCTTCTATGGTCGCCTGCAAGGTTTCCTTTGTCGATTTGAGTTCGGCCTCCAGGACCTCGAGGGCTTCTTCGTTTGCGGTATGCGCCATTACGGCAGGCTGGCCGCTCTCGACGTCCGATCTCGGCGTCGCAAGATTCTGCCGCTTGAACAGCACAATGAAATTCAGATCATCCTTTTGCGTGGACGGTAGCGGATCAATCTGGAGCGAAAGCATCACGTCTTCAGTCCCGCTTCGGATAATAATGTCTTTGTAGGAAACAGATTTTCGGTTGGTGGCACAGCGCCGCAAGGCCGCGGCAAGCGGAACACGCAACTCGCTTTTCACCAACCTGGAGATATCAGAGGTAAAGCCCCCCTTGGGAAGCGTTATTAAATCGGTGAGGTCACCAAACGAGTAAATCAGATGATTGTCAGCCCCAATGAGCACACCTGGATCGCCGAGTGTTTCGGCGACGTGTTCAAGAGCTCTTAGCATCAGCGAGTCGCCTTGCGGGCGAAGGTGTCCATGGGTTGCGCGCTGAGATGGCTGGTTGAGCCGTTTGCCGATGGAGGTGAGACCTTCGCTCAGGAGTAGCCGCCCCCGGCCGTGACCGGCCTTTGTAAACGCTTTGATCGTCTCATTGCGCGTTTCGAAGAACGGTGCCATGTCACCAAGGCTTTCACTGGGACCTATGAAAACGCAGCCATCGTCTTTCAAAGCGAAATGCAGATTGGTCAATGCTCGCTTCTGCGCCGGAGTTTCAAGGTAAATCAGCATGTTACGGCAAGTCGCAACATCAAGTCGTGTGAAGGGCGCGTCCACCAGAATGTTGTGTCTGGCGAATATGATCATTTCGCGGATCGGTCGGATCACCTCATAGTTTTCATCACGCTTCAGGAAATACTTACTGAGTCGCTCCGCGCTGATTTCGCCTGTAATCCGTTCCGGGTATATGCCTCCGCCTGCGACAGCAATTGCATGCGGATCAATGTCGCTTGCAAAAATTTTCACCGTGCGCCGGATTTTCAGCTCCTGCATGAGTTCCGCGAGACAAATTGCAAGTGAATAGGCTTCTTCGCCGGTTGAACATGCGGCGACCCAGGCGCGAAAGTCGGCGTGTGGGTCGCTTTTTTCAAGCATTGGCCTCAGCACGCTTTGCTTGAATTCAACCCAGATCTCGGGATCCCTGAAAAATCGGGTCACGCCAATCAGCATGTCCCGGGCAAGTTCCTCGCGTTCAGCGACGGATTGGACGAGATAGTCTATGTAATCATCGAGGTTCGTAATCTGGAGCAGGCCCATACGGCGTTCGATACGCCGCCCGAGCGTTCCAGCCTTGTAATGACTGAAATCGAAATCCGTTGATGTGCGAATGATGGAAATAATTTCTTCAAGCTTTGTGGAATTCGGGGGAACGAGCGGCTTTTCCTCTAATGGTTTTGCGGCTGGATGGTTCGTGATCCGCAGAATGTGTTCGCCCAATTCAAGTGGTGAGCCGACGTAATCAACCATACCGGTCGCAGCTGCGCTTCGGGGCATCGAATCGAATTTGGCGGTTGTTTCATCCTGCGCCATCACATAGCCACCTTCGGTCTTGATGGCTTCAATCCCTCGGGAACCGTCGCGCCCGGCTCCAGACAAGATGATGGCGATCGAGCGTTCCTTTTTTTCCTTGGCAAGAGATTCCAGCATGATGTCGATCGGCAAATTCATGCCGCGCGCCAGGTCGGGTTCCATCAGCTTGAGTTTGCTGTTGTCGATAATCAGGTTCTTGCGGGGGATCATCAAATAGATCGTTCCGCCCTCAAGTTCGATACCGGTTTGCGCTCTGTGGATCTTCATGTCGGTATGACGCGCGAGGAGCTCGTCCATCATGCTCTTAAAGTCGGGCGACAAGTGCTGGATCACGACAAAAGCAATGTTATTGCGGGCCGGTACCGCGCGGAAGAATTCTTCCAGAGCATCAAGTCCGCCAGCTGACGCGCCGACCGCAACGACGTATTCGGCCTTTACCGAGGTCTGTTGTTCCCCGTCGCGCGATTTGCCGTTTGCATCGGGTTCGGTGCTTGCCAGCTTCCGTTTTTCCGGTTCATTCAGATGCTCCGTCATGTGCGCGATCCCCCGATGCTCGCCCGCATAGTATTCCCTGATCGCCCGCACGTCGCTTTATAGAAGAAATTATTCTATTCATGATTTTTGTTTTACTTTTAAAAGTTCTCGATCATAGAACGCCAGCTGCAAGCACAGTATCGCAATTTTTCACTACGCCAAGTGGTCTCACTGGCTTCAAATGGTCGCTTGTCGCGAATGACCGAAGTTCTTCGGCCTATCGTGGAGCGCTCGCGGGTTTGAGACCGTTGGGTTTCGTAGTGATGGCACGACCCGGCACAGGTTGAAAATGCAACTGGCGAGCTTGTTTCGTGAACGGTTTTCCACTCAATACCAATCAAGTTGTTTCCCACAGACCTGAATTGCGTGAATCTTTTCCGGTAACAAATGTCATTCGATTGACAAACATTAAGGAGTCTTATTTTTTAACCGCGTTCAAGGTGATGATTTAGTGGTGTCGGGCAGAGGCTGCTCGCTGCACTGTTGTTCCTGACCCTAGGAAATGCGAGTAGAAATTCGATATGCTAGCCCGCGATTTGCAAGAAGAACTTTGGTTGCAATATGAAGCGCTTAGGGACGAAAGCCATTTTGGTGACCCCTATCAGCGCAGTGAGAGTTTGAGGCGATTGTCAGAGCACGCGATACAAATTGCCGAGACAGCCCGAGCGCACGCGCGTGCTTTGCAGGGTGACATGACACCTGAACGAACCAACTGATCGACTTTGGCGAGCCCTAAAGGTGAATATTGAGCCTCTGGCCTAACGTGGTTGGATGAACCTCAATCTGTTCTGCGCGCAGGTTCAACATGAGCACAGCCAGGTTCAAAGATGCTCGCGCGTCCGGTCCGAACGTCAGATCATCCAATTGTCCGGAAAAGAAAACGCCGGGTCCGGGGATCACTAATCTGCTGATATCCACCGAAACGACCGTGGCAGCGTTCATCTTTCTTATTTGGAAATAGACCTCATCACCCGGAGAACAGGCGCGCACAATGCCTTCGAGAAGATGATAGATACCGATCTGTGCAAGTTCCGGAGGGCCAATCTGAGAAAACCAGCCACTTTGCAAATCATATTCGATTTTAATGTCTTTAATGCGAGCGAGGTCCTCAAAGTAAGTGCGCAGCCTGACGACGATTTCATGGGCTGGTGTCAGTGTTTCCGTGCTTAAATCGCTGTTTGCATATACTTTTATTGCATTCACCGTCTCCAGGAGGTGGTGGATAAAACTGACGCTGACGCCTTCTTCCCCACGTTGTGCGATGTCGATCATCGTTTCCAGGCCGAGTTGTAAATAGTCGAGCGGTGCGTGAAACCGGTTCAGATTGGAGTTTGGAAGCACCGGAGCGGTGACTTCCCCTTCGGGATCCGGTGTTTCAAGGCTGTGATGCCCAAACATCCTGGCAACAGAATTGTAGAACATCTGTTTGATTAGTGCAGGCGAAAGGCTGTCCTTGTCGATAATACCTTCAGCGCCAGCGCTTATTGCGTCACTTCGCAGACCTTCCGCGTTCTCGCCCGTGATGAATATGATTGGAGCAGACGAAAGGGCGCGGATGTTTTCGACGTCGTCTTGCATGGAAATCGCGTCTGGGCGGTTGATATCAACCAGGATACAATCGACCGGATGCGAAAGGATACGGTCTCTGACGTCGCCAATGGCGCAACTATGAGTGAGTTTTATACCGCCTTGGCGGCGCCATTGTGTGTCCAGTAGTTCAATGAAAGTTTCGTCGTCGTCGATGAAGTGAACTTGCATTCTGAGATGTGCTGTCTAGGGGCGGTTTTTACGAACAAATACCGCATAAGGACTGAGCTCGCCGAACCCGCGAAATATATGTCCGATTAAACATTAAAGACCAGTCGTGATTTACCTGAAGGAATGCTCGGATCGCTCGGACCAACGCGTCCAGTCCATCGTTGGCTACAATCAGCGGATTTGCAATCCGCCTCTCATACTTTCTATCCGTCGCGGCCATCTGATTAGAAATTCGGCACCGCCCAAAGCTGCGTCCTTAATCTGAAGAGTGCCCCGTTTTCTATCAACAAGTCGCTTCACAATGGAGAGGCCTATTCCGCTAGTGTCGCCTTCATCGTGCGGCTTCAGAGTTTGAAAGATTTTGAGCACGCTCTCACGCATTTCCGACGGAATGCCGGGGCCATCGTCGCTCACCGACAGATAGGAATGCGTGGTGTCTTGTTGATAAGTAACCTCGATCGTGCCGGTATCTTTGTCATGATG
>JBCDCZ010000023.1:0-27394 GCA_039180865.1 Pseudomonadota bacterium
GATGCCGAATGAGCGACCGGTTGCATCAGGATCTGAGGCAAAAGAAGAGACAATAACTGTGCTCAACACATCTTCAAAGTTCACGACACGGTCAAATGAAACACCATCCACGGAACCGAATGCGAAGTCGTCATTTCCATCAACTTCGGTAAAGGTGATTTCGTCGATCCGCACAGTCGTATCGAAAGTGAAGACAAGCACGTCGTTTCCGAAAAAACCATCGATTGCGTCGTTGAACAGGCCCGGTTCGTCTGCGCCAAGACCGTTGAGATCCTGATCGACTTCGCGTGCGGCAAAGCTGATGTCAGACGGGTTCGGTCCGCCTGTAAACGCGCTTGCAGGGAACGTACCCGCGGTCACATCAACGGTGATGCCATCAGTCGTGAATGAGCGATCTCCATCCGGCGCAATGCTGCCGAAGAAGTCGCCTGTGAAATCGAATGTTACGGCTTCTGCGGGGCCGGAGACTGCGATCGCAAGCGCGCCTGCGAAGATCGCTCCAATAATCTTTTTCATGTTTAGCTCCAGATTTGGACGTGACACCAAAAACGTACGCGGCTCATCATTTCTATCGGCAATTGTCGCCCCCACCACCGCATAGATGACAGAAATGCCGCGTTAGATCCGCGTTGGGAACCTATCCATTCCATTTGGCAGAGTCAGACATTGATTTGTATCAAATTGTGGCAGGATCTGGGCGGGGATTTTGACGGTATGGATGACACAAGGCGCTGAAAATTCGAGGTAAATTAAATTCCGGCTGTAATCAATGGTGCGCAATCTGACGAGAATTGTGGCGGTATGTGGGTACTTTCGCTCGATTTTGAGGTGCGGCAAACACTGTGAAATTCCGATTGTGTGGATACGCAGGCGAATCGCCGTCCTCTGGACCCAAGTGACTGCAACGTCGCGGTGCTCTCAGGGTTTCGGGCGAAACCTCATGTTCAATCTGGATATCCAGCCTTAAAAACCCGGAGGATGCCCGTGGGTATTTTTTAGGCAGTGGCGAAATTTTGTGCGCTGAATGCCCGCTGAGCGTGCAGAAATTAGGGGCGCTGCAATTTAAGCGATTTTAAACCATTGATCCTTTGCAACAATTCCAGACAGCGCCTGATTATTGGCCGCGCAAAGGCTGGCATGCTTCGTGCTTGTTCACTGCCGTCAAATTTCAAACGGGAGTCCAGAATGACAAACCTCAGGAAACGCGTCGCACAAACTGCCGCCGCTACCCTTTTTTCCTTGCCGCTGATGGCAGGCCAGGCTCTGGCCGAGGACGAAACGATCAAGGTCGGCGTCCTCCATTCCTTGTCCGGAACAATGGCGATTTCGGAAACCACACTTAAAGATACAATGGAAATGCTGATCGATCAGCAAAACGAAAAAGGCGGCCTTCTCGGCAAGAAGCTTGAAGCCGTCGTTGTCGATCCGGCCTCTGACTGGCCGCTCTTTGCTGAAAAGGCGCGGGAACTCCTGACGGTTCACGAGGTCGACGTTATTTTTGGTAACTGGACATCTGTTTCCCGCAAATCCGTTCTGCCGGTGATTGAAGAGCTGAACGGTCTTCTGTTCTACCCGGTTCAGTATGAAGGCGAGGAGAGCTCGAAAAACGTCTTCTATACGGGCGCTGCTCCGAACCAGCAGGCGATCCCCGCAACCGACTACTTCCTTGAAGAGCTCGGCATTGAGAAATTCGCCCTTCTCGGAACGGACTATGTCTATCCGCGCACGACCAACAAAATTCTTGAGCAATACCTCAAGGACAAAGGCATTCCGGCGGAAGACATTTTCGTAAACTATACTCCGTTCGGTCATTCCGACTGGTCGAAGATCGTGGCTGACGTCGTGGCGCTCGGCGCGGATGGCAAGAAAGTCGGCGTGATCTCAACGATCAACGGCGACGCGAATATCGGTTTTTATAAAGAGCTTGCCGCAGCCGGTATCTCGGCTGACGACATTCCGGTTGTTGCGTTCTCCGTCGGTGAAGAAGAGCTCTCCGGCCTCGACACATCCAACCTCGTTGGCCACCTTGCAGCCTGGAACTACTTCCAGTCAGCTGACACGGATGGCAACGCCGAATTTATCACGGCGTGGAAAGCGCGCATGGGCGAAGAGCGTGTGACGAACGATCCGATGGAAGCCCACTATATCGGCTTCAATATGTGGCTTGCTGCGGTTGAAAAAGCCGGTACGACTGACGTCGATGCCGTGCGCACCGCCATGTACGGCCAGGAATTCCCGAACCTTACCGGCGGAACCGCTGTCATGCTTCCAAACCATCACCTCGCCAAGCCGGTCCTCATCGGTGAAATCCAGGCTGACGGTCAGTTCGATATTATCAGTCAGACCGAAGAAGTTGCTGGCGACGCATGGACCGACTTCCTGCCGGAATCAGCTGTTCTGAAGTCCGACTGGAAAGAACTTGGTTGCGGAATGTACAACACCGAAACCAAGACCTGCGTCCAGATCAAGTCCATCTACTAAGACTTCCTGATCGACAGACGTTGAACCCCTGGAGGAGGCCCCTGTGGTCTCCTCCTTTAATGGTTATCTCATTTCATGCGCCCATTGTTTTTGCTCCTTGCTGCTGCGGCACTTATTTTCACAGGTGCATTATCCGGCGGCCTGCAGACGGCAAAAGCGGAGACGCTTCAGCCAGCCCTTCAGGAAAATGCCAAATCTGTTGAGCGTGCGTCGCGACGGACCATCGCGCCGGTCATCGAAGCGATCCTTGAGAGCGGGTCACCGCATATCCAGGTCTTCCTGGAGAAATGGCGTGAAAAGGATGTCTGGCTCAGGAAAGAAGACGGGCAATTCTATTTCGCCGAGGATATCGGCAACCGGACCTTTCGCCTCATTGATATCGATACGGGTGTCGCGGCAGGCGAAGTCTCCAAGCGCGATCTCAAACAATTAAAACCGAACAGCGGCGTGCGTGCGATCATCGCCGCAGCCCTCGTCCAGTTTCAACTCCTTGATCCAGACCCAGCGCGGCGACAGGAAGCGCTCTCAGCTATCGAACGCGACCCGGAAGCCTCTCATCTTGCAGCCCTGCGTGCATCAATCGGCGACGAACCGGATGCGGATCTCAAAGAACAAAAAACGCGGATAGAGCGCCTTCTGACCATCCGCTTTGCCGAAGAGGATGACGAGCGGGTCGAAGCGATCAATCATTTTGCCTCCGACACCGGTGTCGATGTCCGCGCGACCCTTAATCAGGTTCTGCAAAGCCGCCTTAAAGTGGCAGCGACGCTCCCGGATACGGAGAATATCGCCCGTATCCTGACCCTCGAAGACGGGCTTGTCTTGGAAGACGCTTATACTGAGCTCACAGACGCCGGGCTTGCTGAAGCGGCTCCCGATGCCGATCAGCGCAAGGCCATCCTGATTGAGAATATCGACAGCGGGAAAGTTTCCGGCGTTGAGGTTGCAAGCCTCGATACACAGGCCGCAAGAGACAGCGCCTATGCTCTCTTGGTGTCAGCCGGAAGTGCACCGCCGCTCGTCACTGAAACGGAAATGGCTATGGCTGTCTCCAATCACGTTTTCTACCACGCTTATTTGGAACCTTCGAAAGCCGTAACTGATGCTGCGAGCGGTGTGGTGAATGGGCTTGAGACAAGGCTTTTCTTTTATAACCTCATTGATCTTGGCCTCGACGGTCTGTCGCTTGCCTCGATCTACTTTCTCGCGGCCATCGGACTTGCGATTACGTTTGGTGTTATGGGGGTCATCAATATGGCCCATGGCGAGTTCATAATGATCGGCGCTTATACCGGTTATGTCGTTCAGCAATTCATTCCGAATTATACCGTCTCGATCCTGGTCGCCCTGCCGCTTGCCTTCGCGGTTGCCTTTGCGGCCGGTGTTGCCATGGAGCGGCTCGTTATCCGGCATCTTATGCACCGCCCGCTTGAGACTCTGCTTGCGACCTTTGGGATTTCGATTGCCCTTCAGCAGATTGCCAAGAACATTTTCGGGACGCAGGCACGTCCCCTCACCTCACCGGACTGGCTTGACGGAGCACTCGTCTTTAATGATGTGATTGCCATCAGCTATATCCGGATCGCAATCTTTGCTCTCGCGCTCATTTTTCTGGCGCTGCTCCTGTTTATTTTGAGGCGCACGCGGCTTGGCCTTGAGGTGCGCGCCGTGACCCAAAACCCGCGCATGGCGGCGTCCATGGGGATCAATCCCGACCGGGTAAATATGCTCACCTTCGGGCTAGGCTCCGGGATTGCGGGCATTGCGGGTGTTGCGATCGGGCTCTTCGCGCAGGTTACCTCAGAACTCGGTTCGGCCTATATCGTGCAAAGCTTCATGACCGTTGTGGTCGGCGGTGTCGGTAATATCTGGGGCACGCTCGCAGGCGCCGGGATGATCGGGTCTTTCCAGAAGGTGATCGAGTGGTTCAATCCGTCGAATACGCTAGCGGCGCAGACCTACATGATCATCATCATCATTATCTTCATCCAATTCCGGCCAAAGGGTATGATACCGCTCAAAGGCCGGGCTGCGGGAGACTGACGATGAATCCGTTTCCCTTTCTGCTTTTTCTCCATGAACCGGAGCGCGTCTCTAAACAGGATCAAGCCGTGAAGCCTGTTTCGAAGCCCGATCCCTGTCCCTGTCCGTCGTTCTTTGCCGGGCTGTTTTGTTTTCGATCTACCGGGAATAAGGAACGGAAGATCTGATGAAGACAGATGTCCCACTTTCGGAACGCTCTGCGGCGGGAGCAGAAGACGGCAGAAGGCGCCCCTTTCTGATCGAGAATCCGTCGGTTCTGATCTTCATGGCAGCACTTGGGCTATTCACACTCGGTGCGACGCTTCTATCCGAAGGGATGGGGATCGGCTTTTTCTCCACGAGCTTCGTGAAGACGCTCGGAAAGACGCTCTGCCTGTGTCTCATCGCCATCGCCATGGACCTCGTCTGGGGTTATTGCGGGATCCTGTCGCTCGGTCATTTCGCCTTTTTCGGGCTCGGTGGCTACATGATCGGCATGTGGCTGATGTATGAGCGCACGAAAGAGATCGTCGTTACCTCCTTTGACAATGCTCCTCTACCCCCGACACCCGATGAGGTGCGAGACGCGATCGGGGTTCAGATTTTCGGCGTTGTTGGCGGGGCGGAAATCCCGGCAATCTGGTACTTCGCCGATAGCCTTTTCATGCAGCTCTTCTTCGTTGTGGCGATCCCGGGTTTGCTCGCCCTCGTCTTCGGCTGGCTTGCTTTCCGCTCACGCGTGACGGGCGTTTATCTCTCGATCCTGACCCAGGCAATGACGCTGGCGCTCTCGCTCTATCTCTTCCAGAACGATAGCGGCCTTCGCGGTAACAATGGTCTTTCCGGCCTTCAGAACATTCCGGGCCTTACTCATCTTTCGCAAGATATTCTGTCGATCTATTTCCTTTGGGCATCGGCGCTGGCGCTTGCCGCGGGGTATTTATTGGCGACCTATATTGTCGGTGGGAAATTCGGCTCGGTGATTTCCGGTATCCGGGACGATGAGCCACGCGTGCGGTTTCTCGGTTATCCGGTCGAAGCCTATAAGCTTATTGTTTTCACGATCAGTGCGGTGATCGCGGGGATTGCCGGTGCCCTCTATTATCCGCAGGCTGGTATCATCAATCCCGCTGAGATTGCACCGATTGCCTCGATCTATCTTGCGGTCTGGGTCGCGATCGGCGGACGCGGACGGCTTTACGGCGCGGTAATCGGTGCCGCACTCGTGTCGCTTCTCTCCACCTGGTTTACCGGCGGTCAGGCGCCGGACATTCCGCTTGGCTTTTATACAATCCAATGGGTCGACTGGTGGCTTGTTCTTCTCGGTTTCGGTTTCGTGCTCGTGACGCTCTTTGCGCCTTCGGGAATTGGCGGGCTCATTGACAGTCTTGTCAGAAAGAAGACCTCATGACCGCACTTCTCGAAGTCTCCAATGTTTCGGTTGCCTTTGACGGGTTCAAGGCGATCAACGGCCTTTCGTTCGAGATCGGACGTAAGGAATTGCGCGCTATCATCGGGCCGAACGGTGCCGGCAAGACGACGTTCATGGATATCGTCACGGGCAAGACACGACCCGACGAAGGCACCGTCACTTACGGCGAAGACGATACGAAAACACGTAATCTTCTGCGTCTTTCCGAGAGCGCGATTGCGCGGGCCGGGATTGGGCGGAAATTCCAACGTCCGACCGTTTTCGAGCATCAGACAGTCCATGCCAATCTAGCCATGGCGCTTCGTAACCGGCGCTCGCCGCTTGATGTGCTCTTTTACCGGCGTACAGGTGAGGATCAGGATCGAATCCAGGAAATTGCAACGGAAATCGGCCTCGCGGATACGCTCGACAAGAGTGCTGGAACGCTATCGCACGGGCAGAAACAATGGCTTGAAATCGGCATGCTCCTTGCGCAAGATCCGAAGCTTCTTCTGGTCGATGAACCGGCGGCGGGCATGACGCTTGGTGAGAGGGAACACACGACGGACATCCTCAAGAAAGCAGCCGAGACCCGTGCGGTCGTTGTCGTCGAACACGATATGGAATTCGTCCGACGGCTCGAATGTAAAGTGACGGTCCTTCATGAGGGGTCGGTTCTGGCCGAGGGAAGCCTCGATCATGTCACCGCCGATCCCGATGTGATCGAAGTCTATCTTGGAAGGTAGAGCGCATCCCGGCCATATGGAACCATTTTTGACGAGGGGATTTTGCGATGAGACCGAGTGAAAAACGCAGGGCATATCGGGTGATACGTCCGAGTATTTGCGCGACGGTATCTGCGCAAAATCGCCCGTCCCAGAGGGTCTCGTTCCGACGGACGCCTGCTTGCGCCAAATCCTCGACCGATGCACCACATCGCTCACCGGTCTTGGCACAAGCATCCGCCTGCGTCGGACACGAAACAAAACTGGATAAATATGACCGGGATGCGCTCTAGCATGTTACAGATCCGAGACCTCTGCCTTCACTATGAACAATCACAAATCCTCTACGATATTTCGCTTGAAGCCGAGACCGGTAAGGTCTCCTGCGTCATGGGAACGAACGGCGTCGGCAAGACGAGCCTTTTGAAGGCAATTGCGGGCACTCATCCAAGGAGTTCAGGATCGCTGTCCTTGAGCGGCGAAGAGATCGGAAAGGTCCCCGCGCAAGTGATGGCGCGGAAGGGCCTTGCCTATGTTCCGCAGGGCCGCGATATCTTTCCGCTCCTGACGGTCAAAGAAAATCTCGAGACAGGATTTGCCTGCCTTCCGAAGTCGGAATGGCGCATTCCAACCGAGATCTTCGAACTTTTTCCGGTTCTCGACGAAATGCAGACCCGGCGCGGTGGCGATCTCTCAGGTGGTCAGCAGCAGCAGCTCAGCATTGCCCGTGCGCTTATCACGAAACCGAAGCTTCTCCTTCTCGACGAGCCGACGGAGGGCATTCAGCCAAATATCATCCAGCAGATCGGTAAAGTGATTTCCTATCTGCGGGATCAGGGGGAAATGGCGATCATTCTCGTCGAACAATATTTCGACTTTGCCTATGATCTTGCCGATCAGTTCTACATCATGAAGCGTGGTGCGGTTGATCTCTCCGGCGCAAAATCAGCCCTTCAGAAAGACGATTTGCGGTCGAAAGTCTCGGTTTAGCGTCCCTTGAACACAGGCGGGCGTTTTTCCATGAAGGCACGGCGGCCTTCGGTGTAATCCTCGGACGCATAACACTCCCGGGCCATGCGGTCGATATGGGTCCAGTCGCCCTCGTGTTTGGCTTTGGCAATCTCAACTTTGGCCGCCTTGAAAGTCTTCAGCGTCAAGGGTGCGTTTGCAGCTATCCTCTCTGCAAGCGTGGTTGTTTCTTCAAGGATAGCGCCCTCGTCGACTATGCGCCGGACAATGCCTGTATCGACAGCCTCATCAGCATTGATGAGGCTGCCGGTATAAAAGATCTCAGCAGCCGCCTGTGGGCCGAGTTCGCCGATCAGCTTTTTGGAGCCTGCAAAATCATATCCAAGGCCAAGGCGCGCAGCCGGAAGCCCGAAACGGGCATCGGGAGTGCAAAGACGGATATCGCAGCCAAGCGCCAGACCAAGGCCACCGCCCACACAGGCCCCGCGGATCATGGCTAACGTCGGCTTCGGAAAGGCAGCGAGGGAACGGTCTGCGCTGGAAGAAGTCTGGTTATAGAGCGTGACCGCATCATCGCCTGAGCGTTCGGTTTCGAATTCGGAGATATCGGCACCAGAAACAAACGCTTTCTCACCGCCGCCTTTCAGAACAACGACCCGCACGGCGTCATTGGTTTTCAGTTCGGCAAGATGGTGGGAAAGCTGCTGCCACATCGCTAGCGTCATGGCGTTGCGGCGTGCCTCGTTACGGAAGGTCAGCCAGGCGATTCCATCGCCAATCCCAAGGGAGACTGTCTTGTCGGTTGCGGTCATCGCGCTTCCCCTAACCGCGCCATTGAAGGCCGCCGTCAAAGTCGATCACGGTGCCTGAGAGATAATGGACTTTCGGGCTTGCAAGCATGACGGAAAGGGCTGCCACTTCTTCCGCTGTTTTGAGGCGTCCGAACGGGAACTTTGTGCCGTCGATCATCTCTTCCCACCGGCTTTCATCGCCGAAATTCGCTTTCGCCCGGGCTTTCGACATATCGATGATCCGATCCGTCATGGTCGGTGATGGATTGATGCCGAAGACACGGACATTGTGTTCGGGTGAACCGGCACCGAGCGCATTTGTGAAGCCGATCAGGGCGGCGTTTCCAGCCGCGCCGCAAATGTAATCGTAGCGCACGGCCCGCCCACCCATGCCGACGATGTTGATGATCGTGCCCTCCCCGCGTTCGGACATTTTGTCCATGAAGAGCTTGCAGAGGTGGATATAGCCGAAGACCTTGAGCTCCCATCCGGTGCGCCAGTCTTCCATGGAAAGATCTGACAGGCGTCCGGCTTTGATTGCACCGGCATTGTTTACGAGAATGTCGGTATCGCCGTGGCTCGCAAAGAGCCCTTCCCGTCCGTCTTCTGTTGAAAGGTCAAGGGAAACGGCCTGGACATTTGCACCTGTTGCATCCGCGATTTCTCTTGCGCGTTCTTGAAGAACATCTTCCGTGCGCGAGACCATCGTGACCGCTCCGCCCTCTGCTGCGAAGGCCCGTGCAATGGCGAGGCCGATCCCTTTTGACGCTCCGGTCACAACTACGGACTTTCCCGTAACATCAAGATCCATTTCCAGCACTCCCAGCGGTTCTTCTGATCCTGCAGCTATAACGACAGCGGCTCAATCTACAAGTAGATTGTTACATTTGGCGATGGTGGATAAATCAAAAAACACTGACATTTCAATAATTATCGCAAAGTGTACCAGCATTCACGGTGATGCCTTTTGGGCACTCTCCATAAACTTCCCTTTTTCACCCCATCGGAATTGAAAAATACCTTTCTACAGGTCTTTACTTATGCCCCGTTGTCTTGTCGTATGGGTTTACCGGGCCACTTCTTCTTATAGGGGCTACCTTTTTCGGAAGGTTGATGAAGGCCCAAGCGGACCTTTCGCGGCAATACAGGTGAGGCTGGCCAGCGAAAGCCGGAGAGTGCCGGTGAAAACCGGGGGCGGCGGTCGTCGGCACTCCTCCGGGATATAAACTCAGGGAGAGAGACCATGGACCAATTCACTTTTTCGCGGCGCGCGCTTCTAGCGGGTATCGGCGCGGGCGCGGCTTACACAGCCTTGCCGGGAAAAACCGCTTTTGCCACTGAGCCGCTGAAACTCTGGACGCTCGGCATTGCGAAAGTCGGCGCGAAAGACTGGAGCGCCATGGAAGCGCAGGCCGGTATCAAGGTCGCGTTTACGGCAAAAAGCGCGCGAGCGGACGAAGCCATTCAGAAAATGGTGGTCGGTGATGGTAACCGGCTCTATGACGCGCTCTCCGATAATGGTGGCGGCATGGAAGATGCGCTCGCCTCGCAGAAGACCATCGTCGATCTCGATGTGAGCAAGATCCCGAACTGGGGCAATATTCTACCAGTCTATCAGGACGGCGGTGCGGCGGCGGATACGATCCGCCACAAAGGCAAGGTTGTTTGCATTCCCTACATCTCGAATGCGGATTCGCTTGCCTATAACCGCGAAGAAATCGGTGGCGAGCTCAATAGCTGGGAAGCACTCTTCGATTCCCAGTTCAAGGGACGCGCTGCGATGCAAAACGATTTCGGCCCAACGCTCACCAATACCGCGATTTATCTGAAGCAGAGCGGTAAACAGGATATCGAAAATCCATCCGATATGACGCCTCAGGAAGTGAAAGGCGTCTGCGAGTTCCTGATCGATCTCAAGAAGAAAGGGCATTTCCGGACGTTCTGGGACGGCTTCCAGAACGGGGTCAGCCTGTTGTCATCGGAAGAAGTGCTCGTTTCCTCCTGCTGGGAGCCGATTCAGGTGGTTGCCGCCAATAAGGCCGGGAAAGACATCACGTACGGCACCATGAAGGAAGGCCACCAGACCTGGAACAACATGTTCATGCTGACCAAAGGCGGCCAGGAACGCGGCCAGGAAGAGAACTTCTACAAGCTGATGAATGTTTATCTCTCGCCATGGTTCGGGGCGCGCACGCTTTTGACCTTCGGCTTCGGTCCGCAAATGGTCGGCGTTGATGACTATATCGCTGCCAATCCGGGAGACTTCGACGAGGCGGCTCGCGCGACAATCACCGAGCGCCTGAAAAACAAAGAAGCCCGTTACGCGATTGCCGGAAACTCCTGGCAGAATGTGTTCCCGACCCATATCCGCGACTATCAGGATTGGTGGGCACGGGTTCAGGCCGCTTAATACCCTTTGAAACTTAGCGGGTTCGCGCCAATTTTTTAAAGAGCGCGGATCCGCAACCGGATATCTTCCATGCGGACTTCTTCAGAGCGGCTCAAAGACGGGATCTTTCTTCTTCCTGTCGCCTTCATGCTCTTTTTCTTCATTCTCCCGCTCATGCTTACTTTTGTCTGGAGCGTCTTCGAGCGCACCCAGTTCTGGATGGAACCGGGCTTTACGTTCTTCGCCTACAACAACTTTTTCACGTCGGCACGGCTCTATAACTTCCTCGCTTCGATGTATCACTCGCTGATTGCGGTCGGGATATGCCTTGTGTTGGGCTTTCCGATTGCGGTCTTCGTGCGCCGGCGCATTCCGCAGGTTGCCCAGCACCGGGTGGTGCTTCTCTTCATTCTGCCCTTCATGGTGTCCGAGATCATCAGGATCTTCTGCCTGCGCCCGGTTCTTCAAAGAAACGGCCTCGTCAATGAGACGCTTCTCAGTCTTGGCGTTGTTTCGGAGCCGATCACCTCGATCCTCTACACCCCGACTGGCGTGATCATTGGTGAGGTTCTCTCGTTCCTGCCGTTCATTGTCTTTGCGGGTTTTCTCGCCATGGAGGCGATCCCGAAATATGTCTTCGAGGTTTGCGAGGATCTCGGCGCGAATACCTACCGCACCTATCGTGATGTGATCATTCCGCTGGCGGCCCCCGGCATTTTTGCAGGCGCCCTCTTCATCTTCGTGAACGGGATCGGCGTTGCGCTCATACCAAACATTCTCGGCGGTCCAGGCGCAGTCAATGCTGGGCTCATCGCGACACAGGCGATTACAGCGCTCGATTTCCCCCTCGCCATGGCGGTGAGCGCGATTATGACTGGAACGCAGATGGGGCTTCTCTATCTCGGGCACAGGCTCTTCGACCTCACCCATATTCTGGAACCGGCGAAATGACGGAAGAGGTGCGAGCGATATGAGCGAGTATGGCAGCATCTGGGGCTACCGCGCGCAATGGGCCTATCTTCTGCTCATAGTCGCAACCCTCATGAGCCCGGTCTTCTATGTGATCTATATTTCGTTCAACGAGAACGGGTTCGGGGCGGCGCAATACGTCTTCACGCTTGAATGGTACGGCCTGATCTTTTCAGATCGCCTCATGATGAATGCACTCGGCTGGACGCTGATGCTGGCGTTCGCAACTCTGGCTATTACCGTGCCGATGGCGACGATTGCCGCTAAGTTTTACAAAGCGACGCGGCACAAGGTCTTCACGATCTTTGTGCTTCTTTCTCCGCTCTTCGTTGCCCCCGACATTCTGGGCTCCGCGCTTCTCGTTTTCTTTAAAAACACCAACAATATGTTCGAGGCGTTCAGCGACTATCTCGGGACGGAATTCTTTTACGGCTGGTTCCAGCTTGGCTTCATGACGGCCTGGATCGGCCTTATCATCTACACGATGCCTTATGCGTTCATCGTGATCCTGATCACAATCGGGCGTTACAATGAACAGCAGACCGAGGCCGCACGGGCTTGTGGAGCGAGCGGATGGCGGGCCTTCTGGGATGTGGAATTCCCGCAGATCCGGGCGGGCATCTTCAGCGCTTGCGCATTCACCGTTATCTTGTCGTTCAATGAGTATACCCGTACCAGCCTTCTCAAAGGCGGGTTTGATACCTTCACGACGGTACTGATCTCCCAGATGCTCAATGAAGGCATGTCTGAGCAATCTTATGCGATGAGCAGCCTTGTGAGTTTCGTCGCGATTGCCACCATTGGCACGATCATTGTCGTTACGATGATCCGCTCCGAGCAACTTCAGCGCAAAGCACAGCCGAAAGCAGAACCGGCGGACGCGCCTGAAACCAATGCCGAGCCTCAAAAGGCAGCCGCCTGATGGCCGAGAAGCAGACCCTGAACAACAGACCGGGCCCATGAACATGTCATCCGATACAGCCGTTGAAGTTGTCGATCTGAAAAAGAATTACGGCCCCGTCACTGCGCTCGAAAACGTCAATGTGAGCATCAAGTCGGGCGAGTATTTCGTGCTTCTCGGGCCGAGCGGCGGCGGAAAAACGACGCTTCTACGCTCCATCGGCGGGTTTATTCGCCCAACAAAAGGGCGAGTCTTGCTGCATGGCGAGGATGTGACGGATCTTCCGCCGGACAAGCGCTCAACCTCCATGGTGTTCCAGAGTTATGCGCTTTTCCCGCATATGACGGTGATCGAGAATGTCGGCTACGGACTTAAACTAGCGAAAGTTCCGAAATCCGAAATTGAGCGCAAGTCCCATGACATGCTCAAAATGGTCGGCCTGACCGGATATGACCGGCGCAAACCGCATGAGCTTTCGGGCGGCCAGCAACAGCGCGTTCAGCTTGCCCGCGCGCTCGTCCTTGAACGCGATATCCTACTTCTCGACGAGCCCTTGGCAGCGCTCGACGCCCAATTGCGCAAGGATATGTGTGTGGAGCTGAAGCATCTGCAACAGCAGGTCGGTATCACCTTCATCCACGTGACCCATAATCAGGAAGAAGCGATGACGGTCGCCGACCGGATCGCCCTCATCGCAGACGGCAATCTCGTGGAATACGGGCCGGCGCGCGAAGTCTACGAGACGCCGAAGCGCCGCTTTACCGCAAGCTTTGTCGGCGAGAACAATCTCTTCGACGGGCGGGTCGTGACCTCCGATAGTGAAACGCTTGAGGTGAACAGTCCTGCCGGACAGATCTTCGTTCCCCATAAAGGCGCAACCGTCGCAGCCGGACAGAACGTCAGCGTGTCGGTGCGCTCTGAGGTGATGTCACTGGAGCGGCCATCGGTCAAACCATCGAGCCCCTCCGCGCCTGCAGTTTCAGGCACCTATCGCGAATGCCTTTATCTTGGTCTCGTGAATTCACACCGGATCATTCTCGAAGATGAGCGTGAAGTTGTCGTCCGCACCCTTGCAGGTCCAGATGGAACGGTTCCGTTTGCACCGGGCGATCCGGTTCGGGTGACGTGGCCGTTTGATGCAGGCCGCCTTCATACTCAGTAGGACCTCTTGCGCGTCATGCAGTCGAACCCGCATATTCCGTTTGAGCTTTCGACAGATCGTCCACGCTATCATCTGCCGAACGGTAAAAAGATCATGGTGCATATCGCCATGAATGTTGAATATTGGCCGTTCGAACGTCCGATGCCGCGCGGGATCATCCCTGCCCCGCATGGTGCTACACCAGCCCCGCCTGATATTCCGAATTTCAGCTGGGTGGAATATGGCCTCAGATGCGGAATGCCGCGTTTCATCGAGAGCTTAAGAGTTCGGGGTCTACCTGCTTCCGCTCTTGTGAATGCCCAGGTCGCCGATGTCTATCCAAGCCTGATGGAGGCGATCCTAACAGCAGGCTATGAGCTTGTCGGCCATGGCTGGTTTCAACAATCGCTCAAACAGGCGGATGATGAGCGGGCCGTTATTGAGAAAAGCCTGGACCGCCTGCAGGCGGCCTCGGGAACACGCCCACGCTCCTGGCTTGGACCGGGCCTCGGCGAGACGCCGGATACACTCACAATTCTGAAACAAAACGGGATCGAGTTCGTCCACGACTGGGTGCTCGACGATCTGCCGGTCTTTATTGACGCGCCTGGCGGACGCCTCGTTGGCCTTCCCTATTCTTTTGAGCTCAACGACGTGCCGATCTATGTGGTCCAGCATGGATCGAGTGATGAGTTTCTAAAGCGGGTCAAGGCGACACTTGCAATCTATGAGCGCGAAGCGGAGCAACAGGCACGGATCCTGACGCTTGCGCTCCATCCGCACATCATTTCGGTTCCCCATGTCGCCTATCATTTCGAGAAAGCACTCGATCTTCTTCAGGCGCGGGACGACACAATGTTCACGACATCAAGCGCCATGGGCGACTGGTTTCTTGAACAGGCTTCGGGAGAACAGGCTGCGGAGAGAGGCATTGATGGCGGCGGCTAGACCGGAACGGGCAAGCCCGGAAGGAGCGCTTCGTCTGACGGACTGGCATGACCTCGGTCCGGAAGAACGAAAAGGCCGGGCTGCCTTCTGCCTGAGCCTTGGGCCTGTTCTGGATGATCACTTGAACGCTTTCATCCATCGCAGTGAACCCATTGACAAACCGCTCAGTGGTCCTCTTGCTAGCCTACCCTTTGCGGCAAAAGACATGTTTACGACGGCTAATCGTGAACCGAGCCTTGGACTGGCCGATCATCATGTTGGCTCTTTGACTAAGTCGCATGAGCAGGCTTCGGTTCTGAAAAGCCTTTGCACTCAGGGCGCTGATTATCTCGGTGCCGTTCGCATGACGCCGCTTGCCTATGAACCCTCTGGCCATAATCCGTTTCAGGATTATCCGGTCAATCCGTGGAAAGCGGAATATGCCACGGGTGCTTCCTCGTCCGGATCTGCGGTTGCGGTTGCAAGTGGTCTTGCCGATATCGCCATCGGATCCGATACCGCCGGATCTTTGCGCATTCCGGCGCAAGGCTGCGGCGTGACCGCATGGAAACCGACACATGGCACGATCTCGACTGATGGGGCCATGGAATTGGCCCCATCGCTCGATGACATTGGACTTCTTGCAAGGAGTGCCGCGACGATTGCAGAGGTTGCGCCTTATTTGGGTGCTGATGGGAGTTTAAAAGAAGAGAAAGCCGCAGGTGCCGTGACGCTGGCCTTTGCGGCTGATGTGTTTTCCTCCTGCCATCCGAGCATTCGAGAGGCCATGGCGGGATGCGTCGCGATCTTCCGCTCAATCGGATTCACACTTGAAGAAACCGGGGTGGCGGAGTTCATCAGCACAACCGGCGACCGCACCATGGTCGTCCTGCAATATGAAGCGGCCCGGTCCCACAAGGCGGTTCTTGCCTCGCCTGATTTCAACCCGCTTCTCAAAAAACGCCTCGCCAAGGGTTTTGAGATCGACCAATCTCTCTACGAGGCGCACCTTGCGGAGCGTGAAAACCTGCGAACGGTTTTCGCTCAAGATGTCCTCCGCGGACGGGATGCGTTCCTTCTTCCCGTTATGCCGATCAGAACCCCGCCTTTAACCGAAACCGTTCCGGGATCCGATACTTTCCGACCGCGCACGCTTTACGAGCTGAGCGCCTTTACGCGCTTTGTGAACTATCTCGGTCTTCCAGCCGTCGCCTTCCCAATCGGTTTTGACAACAATCGGATGCCGCTCGCCGCCCAGTTGGTCGGAAGGCTCGGCTCCGATATGCAGCTTCTGTCTCTCGTTGAGCAGTTCCAGAGCGCAAGCGACTGGCATGGTCGTCTTCCTGCCGGGATATCCGACAAAAGCTCTGCGCTGGCGGAGGGGCTCTTATGACATCGCCAAGCGGTGCGACCGCGCTCGATCATTTGCGGGTTCTTGACCTGACCCGGGTGCGTGCCGGTCCGACCTGCTGCCGGGTTCTGGCTGATTTCGGTGCCGACGTCATCAAGGTCGAAGCGCCGAAAGGCGTCGATCCCAATGAAGGGATGAGCGGTGCGCGCCACGGCTACGACATGCTCAATCTTCACCGCAACAAGCGTTCGTTCACCGTCAATCTCAAGACGGAGCGCGGGCATGATCTCTTCATGGAGCTTGTGAAGGAGGCTGATGTTGTCGTCGAGAATTTCCGGCCCGATGTCAAACACCGGCTCGGGATCGACTATGAGGCTTTGAGCGCCGTCAATCCGCGCATCATTCTTGCTTCAATTTCCGGTTTTGGACAGGACGGGCCCTATGCGAAAAAAGCGGGCTTCGATCAAATCGCGCAGGGCATGGGCGGGCTGATGATGGTGACCGGAGAACCGGGGCGCGGGCCGATGCGTGCGGGTGCTGCCGTCGCCGATTCAACTGCCGGGCTTTACGCGGCAACCGGCATCCTGATTGCCCTTGCCGAGCGCGAAAAATCAGGTCGAGGCCAATGGCTCCATACATCGCTTCTTGAGGCGCAGATCGCGCTTCTCGATTTTCAGGCAGCCCGCTATCTCGTCGATGGCGACGTTCCGGGACAGGCCGGAAACGATCATCCCTATTCAACGCCGATGGGCGTCGTCGAGACGGCGGACGGCTATATCAATCTCGGCGTTGGCGGGGATGGGCAATGGGTTCAGCTTTGTGCCTGCCTTGGTCTCGACGCGCTCGCGGAGCATCCGGACTATGCGACTCTCTCGGCGCGATTTCAAAACCGCGACGCGGTCTGGGATCTGATCCGACCTATCTTCAAGACGAAACCCTCGGCGGACTGGCTCGACACACTCGATCAATTCGGCGTTCCGGCAGGCCCGATCTACGAGGTCGACGCCATGTTCGACGATCCTCAGGTGGTCCATCTCGGGATTGCCAAACCGCTTCACCACCACGCGCGCGGCGATGTCCGCGTGGTTGGCCAGCCGGTCACCCTCTCCCGCAGCCCGGCTTCGGTCACCACCGCGTCGCCCGATCCCGGCGAACATACCGATGAGATCCTGCGCGACGCCGGATTGACGGATGAAGAAATCGCGATACTTCGCGCCGACAAGATTATTTAAGACCTCCCGAAAATCGGACGTTCCAATGTACGACGAGAATGCAAACACCATCGAGATGCCCGTTAATCCACAATGGCAGGATATTCGCGACGCGGTTTCGAAAATCTGCGAGCAATTCCCTAACGAATACTGGCTGAAGCTCGACCATGAGGCGGCCTATCCCCATGACTTCGTGAAGGCGCTGACGGAAAGCGGGTATCTCGCGGCCCTTATTCCCGAGGAGTATGGCGGGTCCGGTCTGCCGCTGAGTGCTGCAGGCGCAGTTCTTGAAACAATCCATGAGCGCGGATGCAATGCGGCTGCATGCCATGCCCAGATGTACACAATGGGAACGCTTTTGCGTCATGGGTCCGAGGCTCAGAAAGAAAAATACCTGCCGAAGATTGCGAGCGGGGAATTGCGGCTTCAGGCGTTTGGTGTCACCGAACCAACGACCGGCAGCGACACAACGCAGCTTAAGACCCGTGCAGAACGCACCGGAAATGACTCTTACGTTGTGAACGGCCAGAAGGTCTGGACGAGCCGGGCTTTTGAATCCGATCTCATGCTCCTGTTGGCCCGAACGACGCCTGCCGATCAGGTCAAGAAGCGGACTGACGGTCTCTCAGTCTTTCTGATCGACATGCGTGAAGCGCGGGAGAACGGTCTCAGCCTCAGCAAGATTGACGCGATGATCAATCACAATACCTGCGAGGTCTTCTTCGATAATCTGGAAATTCCTGCTGATACGCTGATCGGCGAGGAAGGAAAGGGTTTCCGCTATATCGTCGACAGTATGAATTCCGAACGACTGCTGATTGCCTATGAATGTATCGGCGACGCGAAGTTCTTTATTCGCATGGCATCGGACTATGCCCGCGAGCGGGTGGTCTTCGGCGCACCGATCGGACGAAATCAGGGTATTCAGTTCCCGCTCGCCCGCGCCCACGCGGAAACAATGGCAGCCGAACTCATGGTTGCGAAAGGAACGGCCATGTTTGATTCCGGCCTGAAAGCCGGAGCGGAAGCCAATATGGGCAAGATGCTCGCTGCTGATGCATCATGGAATGCGGCGGAAGCCTGTATGCAGACATTCGGCGGGTTTGCCTTCGCGCGGGAATACGGCATTGAGCGCAAATGGCGGGAAGCACGGCTCTATCAGACGGCGCCGATCTCGAAAAACATGATTCTTGCCTTCGTCGGTCAGCACATTCTTGATCTGCCTCGAAGCTACTGAAATCGCTGAAATGTGAACCATAAGGCAGCGTCTTCCGCTTGATTGGCCGGAAATGTCCACAATCAAGGTGGTCGCTGCCACACTGCTGCCAAAAGTCCAGTTCATCTTTTTTTCTGGGGAACGCTGTAGAAAAGGGCTCAGGAGGGACCATGAGCGCCGTGACTTATTCGATCTCCCGCTTTGCGGAAGATGTCTTCGAGATTGTGAAGAAACTCCTTGCAGTCTTATTCGTGGCCTGGCTTGTCGTGCTTGGCTGGTTTGCTTACACGTTGTTCGCTCAACATGAGGCGCCTGCGATTGCAGCGGATCTGCCGAAAGATGTAAGCTTTGCTGAAAAAGTCTATGTGACGCGTCTGAGTATGGCTTTTCCGGCCGGATCGGACGTTGCAGCCCTTGAAACCGCGCTCGGTGAGCAAGGTTTTACGATTGGATCCGAAGTGGCTCAGTATAACGCGCAAGGCTGGGGGGCTGTTTGCCCGACGACCTATCATGTGAGCTGGGTATCGGATTCTGATCGCAAGATTACCGCCATCAACGGCCATATCTACGACACCTGCTTCTAAAACGGTTTTCACATTTGTACCTGGTCAAACCGGGGGCTCATCCGCGTAGTTTTGCGGGTTGCGACACCTTTTCCCATCCCCTCACGCGCATGTTATTAAGAAAATTGGGAAGGTGCGCTTGCAATCGGAAGCGTAACAGTTAAATCTACTCTTGGTTGAGGTTGCAGCGTTGGACTACGGGACGGTAGTGCAGCGCATTTTTGTGACCTTAACTGAGGGAGGATTGGTTTCGATGACCATCCTGCGAAGAGATTTTCTGAAAATGTCTGGTGCTGCGGCTGCAGCTATGGTGACGGCAGGTACACTTCCCGCCGGTGCTAACGAGCGTGTCAGCGCCTCATTGATTTATAATCCCGAAACCCGGCTTTGGGAGCCTTACAGCAAGCGCCGCGCCTATCGCTATTATCGTGCGCGCGGTCAGGTGCCGGAAGAATTCAGACGCCAGATCGTCCCGTTCAAGAGCCGCGAAGCTCCGGGAACGCTTGTGATCGATGGCAACAAGCACTTCCTCTATCTCGTAATGGAAAACCAGCAGGCGATGCGTTACGGCATCGGCGTTGGACGGGAGGGCTTCGGCTGGAACGGCATCGTCAATGTCGGCCGCACTGCGGAATGGCCGCGCTGGACACCACCTGCCGAGATGGTCGCCCGCGACCCGCTTGCCGCAAAATGGGCTGGCGGTATGCCTGGAGGACCGAACAATCCGCTCGGTGCACGCGCGCTTTACCTCTACAAAAACGGCCGCGACACGATTTACAGAATTCACGGGACGAATGAACCCTGGTCGATTGGACTCAGCCTCTCATCGGGTTGTATCCGTCTGGTCAACGATGATATCATTGACCTTCATTCACGGGTGAGCATTGGCGCGAAAGTGATCGCTTTGATGCAAGGGGCAACCTACTTCGAGGGCGTATAAACGCTCCTTCGGACAGTGCCCCTAGGTGTGACTTTGTTGCTGTGGGGGCGCTGAGACTTATGAGACACACATTCCTTACGGGAGGCGCAAATGGCGTCTCTCGTTTTTTGTTTCCTTCTGTGATGATCGGCGTGAGCCTGCTTGCCGGGTGCGCATCCATCGAAAACCCGCAACCAACTGTCGGCATTAAACAGGTTGTCGAAACGGCGCCAGCTGATCTTCAGTTGACGTGCGCAAGTGAGGCTGCAACCCAATTGGCCGGCGCGGGGACGACTGCCCTGCCCTCAAGCTCAAGGCTCCTGAAACCTGGAGTTTATCAGGTCGATGTCTTTGTCGCGGGATCTGCGGCGTCTTGCGATATTACGTCTGAAGGCGTGATCCTCGCAATCACTCCAAAAGGTGCGGCACCCGCTCCAGGCGCTCCTCCAGGGTCGTCACCGGCAGAACAAAGCTAGTCAAGTATTTCCTTAGGAAACTTCGATCCCGGTGTCAGGAATGACGCCGGGCAGTTCATCGCATTATTTGTAAGAATACATAAAATTTGATTCAAATTTTAATATTACAAGTAACGGTTTTGTAAAACTTCTCGCTGTAAAAGACTAATTAAATCGTTAAATATCGGCTCGAAATCCCGAGTATTTATTTAACAAATGTCGGAATCGCGAAAGAAAGGATGGCATCATGTACTTTTTGAAACTGATGACGATGGCGCTTCTTGGTGTGCTCGGTCCCTTCGAGTTCGCAAGAACGATGTTTAAAGGCACCTTCCAGATGCCGCGGATTGATGGTTGGAGTGGGATAATGGTCGTCCAGGATAACCTGATCGTTTATTCGGGTTATATCGGCGCGTTGATGTTCTTTTCCGCGATTTTTGTGGCGCTTCTGGTGACCTCAATCGTCGACCATCTCGAACATAACCGCAAACAACGGGAACTCACCCGCAAAGACGGCTATGGCCGTCGTCAGTTGGGTCGCGTCGCCCAGTAACACGTCCCTTCCCCTCACATCTTCAGCCCGTTGATCACGGGTGACAAACAGACCGCCTCCTTATCAATTGGATCAGCGGTCTTTCTTTTCCCCACCACGACCCACCATCATCCGGTAGCGCCTGTTGCCGGATGATGGCTTTTTTGTTTTTAGGCCCATACCTTCTTTGTGGGGCATTGAACAATATCAACGCACGCGGCGAAAGTGTGCCTCATACTTAACAAACCCGTTCATTAAAGAGCGCTTCCGGATGTTCAAGCTCAAAAATGACGAACCTTCGGGGTATAATCACGCACGCGTGATCCAATGCGTGATCGAGAGCGTAGACTTTATGGGAACATTTGAAGGTAAATTCCGGGGAACCTCACCATGCCGAAATACAAGACGGAATTCAAACTGGGTCTTGATGATATCGAACTTATTGAGACGAACCTCCACCGTCGCAAGGGTGAACTTGCCAATCAGATCATCGACACGGATGCGGGCGGTCTGCGGTTAAAGTCATGTGGCCGGACTGAGGACGCCCACGAAGAACTCAAAGCGATCCGCGACCTTCTTGGCCGCATCCACAATCAGAAGATCTGGTTCGAGCCGGATGGCGCGCCGCTCGGTTAATGGCCGTCATTCTTGTCACTCTTGTTTTCACCGGCAATGATACGTGAGACTTCAGGGCCTTTCAGGGTAGATTGTTCGGGGCCGGGGCCCGTTAGTGAATCAATCCTTAATGCCATCGCAGAATCCCGGTGGTCTGACAAAGCGTAATTTTTACTTCTCTGTCTTATCTCTGAACCTTGATCGGAAATCCGTCGTTCATCCGGCGAGACTTGCGTAAGGGACCAGCCCGATGCGAGCCGAAGGAAGTTTCTTCCCGGTGCGCTTTCTCCCTGACGCTTCTCACAATGGTGTTTTGGCGGGTCAGTCAGGGGTAGGACATATGCGGCGTACCTTCGGTCAGCGAAGCGTTGACGATGCACCGGCACGGCAACAAAAGCTTGAATATGCGAAAAGAAAACTTGAGGCTATAGACCGCCGAGAGCGCGAGCTTGCGGAAACGGCCAAGCGTCTTGAGCACCAGGCGCGGTTTCTCCTCCAGGAAAAGCGCAAGGAAGCCTGGAATTTCGATGATAACTTCGAAAGTACCGAATTCCTCGATGCGTGTTTTGAAATCTTCGATGAAACGGTCACGCCGAAAGAAGAAACCGACCGTCTCATAAAGGAGCGGCTGAAAGCCTTTGGCGTGCGCAAACGCTCGAACCTCTTTGTCCACCTTACTCTCTTAAAGGCTCAACCCGGTTACATGGATGAGGCTTGCCTAAGCTGGCATTCCCGGTTTGACCCGGATAATCTTTCAAGTCCCCTCTTCCGCTTTGAACGCGTTGTAGAAACCCTTGTCCATGATCTCTGCGAAATGGGTTTCCAGTTTGACGCGGATGGCGTCGACTATATCCTGGATTTCTTCGCGAATGGTGCGGTCCCCTATCCCGGACAACTCCATAATCTTTTGAACAGCGAAGGTCCGAAACCGTCTTTGACGATCCTGAAACAGATTGGACGCCGCTGCGAAAAAGGTCTTGAAGTTTCGGATCTTTCCCGGGCGCTCGCAACGCGGCTTTTCGACCGGTATTGCGGGATCGACTATAGCGAACGGAAGTCTTTTCTGCTCGGCGATACGCCGCTCGATGACACAGCAGAAGCCCTTCTTTCAATCGCTGGTCTCAATCGCTTCATCACGGTGTTTGACCGCTACCGCGACAACCGAAGAAATCGTGCGCTTTACGCCTATGCGAGTGACGAGAAGTTCGTTCAAGGTTTCGATGAGTTGAAGGAGATCTTCCGTGAGGCGGAAGTGCTCGTCGCCAATATCCAGGCCTGGCATCTTGGCTCTTTAAAGGCTCCGATCTGGATCACCAGCGAAGATGCGTTCGTTGAAAAGTTCGGTGTTGACAATCCAAGCGGCGACGAAGCCCTGACATTCGGTTGGTGGCGTAGCCCCGGCCCGCGGAGTTCTTATCGCGAGAACCAGAACTTTAATCGCTTCCGTGACGCCGGGCGTCGTATCACACGTCCGCATGAGCTTGATTATGTCGGCGATTATCTTTCCGGGCGCAGCAATCCTTCGCCGTTCGTCTTTTCAGACACGGGCATTCCAGACATTGCCGCCTTTACGTTCGATGGCAAAGACCTTGACGGCTCCCTCCTCAATCATCTCGTAACGATTGAAGGATCGAAGCCTGCAAAACCATGGCTTGCCAAAGCGCAGTCGCATCTGGAACGGATCGGTGAAGACCTCGTTCTTTCCGGCTTTAAGCGGTGGGTGAATCATCTGCCAATCCACGATCTCGATAGCTATGGCATCGACTGGGCGCTGGCGGCAGCCGCCAAGAGCTATCTCTGGGAAGTCCAGGATTATCTGACCGCGGTTGAGACCGGGAAGTTGCCGTCTGATCCGGTGCTCGCCCGTCGTCACCACGCAATGAAGATGATTGCAGCGGACAATTACAAGCTGAGCCTTGGTGTCAGGCAGAAGAACAAGCAGGACTATCGCTACGAGAAACGTGATGCGGAAATCGCCCTTGAAAGCGATATCACCGACATCAACCGCCAGGTTCTGCTCGGTTTGATCTGGACGTCATCCCTGTTTGAGGATGCTGCGGCTGTCGATATGCTTGAAATGATCGGGCGGGAAATGTTCGCCAAACGCGACGGAAAATTCCGGTCCAAGAAGTGCGGTAACGCGGTTGTTGGCGCGCTTGGTAAGATTGGCAGCCTGAAAGCGGTTCAGGCATTGGAGGCCATCGCGCGGTCAGTCCAGGATCGCTCAGTCGAAAAGCTCGTGGATCAGGCTGTTGCGGAACTTGCCCATCAACTGGGTAAAGACGATCGGTCGTCGACCCTTAAGGTCGGAAACGCTTCCTTGTCTGATGACGAACAAGGCGATTATCTCGCGCCTGTCGGTGATCTAGAAACGGATGCAGGTCTTCCGAGGTAGGGTTCAGATCAGCGCTATTGCAATCAGGATCGTGAATGGCCGGCTGCCAGTGACAGCCGGTCTTTTTTATGAACGTCAGGTGTTCTGCGGCTTTGGAACAACTTCAATGTTGACCTTGGTGATCCCGACTTTGCGTGTCAGGCCGATTTTGGCTGCAGCGGCCTGAGAGAGGTCGATTATGCGACCTTTGATGAAGGGACCACGGTCGTTGATCCGTACGACCACAGACTTCCCTGTCTTGACACGTGTTACCTTCACATACGTTCCGAACGGAAGCGTTTTATGTGCAGCTGTCATGGCGTGCTTGTTAAAGCGCTCTCCATTTGCCGTCATCTGGTCCTGCCAATAAAGGGACGCGATCCCTGATTGCGTCTTAAAATTGGTGTGGTGCGCGACAGCGGCCCCCGCAAAGAGGAGAGAAGCAATCGACATTATCAATGCGGCAAGACGCCATGATTTTAGACCCAGCATTCAAATTCCTTTCATTGCTGACCAAATCGGCGCCCGATAAACGCGACCAAGGCGGCAATGACAAGGCAATGTCCTTCACGAATTTTTGCTGCACTGCAACAATTCCGCGAAATGGAGAGCATTTTTGGCGAAAATACAGCGGTTTAGCTCATCCTAGAGTCTTCTACCGCAAGCTGAAACGTGATCGCTGAAAGCGTTAGGCAGCGGTCCGGAGGGGCCTGTTTTTGATGAATTTGAGTACAGTATCGGCATCAGCCGGCTTACAGATTCCGAATCCCTGAAGCGTGTGACAGCCAAACTTCGCAAGGATTTCGGCTTGCGCTGTCGTCTCAACGCCTTCTGCGACGACCTCCATTCCAAGCGATCGCCCCATATCAACGATTGAGGCGACAAGGCGAACCATGCCCTGATCGTCTTCGATTGTATTGGTGAGATCGCGAGCAATCTTAAAGCCATCCGGATTGAGACGCAGCAGGCTTACGATTGACGCATGTCCGGTTCCGAAATCATCGATTTCGACACGTACGCCGGCCTCGCGGAGTTCGTCGATGCGAACCATCAAGGGATCTTTGGTGTCATCAAGGAAGATCGATTCGAGGAGTTCGAAACAGAGTTCGGTCCCGCCGAGATCGATGGACGCCAGTTTCTGTGTGAGTTTGTCTGTCTGGAGGCGGTTTGCGGACGTATTGACCGACAATCGTGGAACGGTCACCCCCTCAGCGCGCCAATCTGCAAGGATATCGCGGGCGTGCAAGAGCATGCAGCGATCGATTTCGGATATCAGCCCCATGCTCTCTGCGACCGGCAGGAAGGTGGCGGGTGCAAGAAGGCCACGGGTCGGGTGCTGCCAACGGGCGAGTGCTTCAATGCCGACGAGCTCGCCGGTTTTGGCAGAGATTTGCGGCTGAAAAAACGGGATGAAATCGCCGCGATCAAGGCCTTGTGCGATCTCGTTTGCGAGCGTTCTTTCGCCAAGAAGCTTGTGTCCCAATCCCTCGTTAAAGAGACAAGCGCGATTACGGCCGTCTTCTTTTGCGCAATTGAGCGCGATATCAGCTTTTTGAAAAAGGTCGAGGCCACCGACCGCGGTGTCGGTCGAGAGTGAGACCCCGACACTTGCGCCGAACCGGCAGGTGTGGTCGCGAAAGGTCAACGGTACTGCAAGCAGATGAACGATTTCTTTCGCAAGATCAATTGCATCCTTGCGGCTTTGAAAGGGGCGAACAATGAGGAATTCATCGCCGCCGATACGTGCGGCAAATCCATCATCTCCTGCCCTGTCGCGCAAGACGTCTCCGACCGAACAGAGGACGAAATCGCCTGCATCGTGGCCAAGCGTATCATTGATATGTTTGAAGCGGTCGAGATCGATGTGGTAGAGCGCGACGCGTTCGTTTTCTGCAAAGTTGTGTTTTAACGCGTGTTCGACGAAGCGTCGGTTTCCAAGCCCTGTCAGTGCATCATGCATCGCATCGTGGCTGAGCTTGCGGTTGACGACTTTGAGCGCACGATTGACCCTCATATTTGAGATCTGAACGAGGATCAGGAGAAGCGCCAGGGCACCGAGGAAGATTGCAAGAGCGACAATCACACGCGCATGGCGCTGAAAGAAAGTCTGACCCTCCGCGATGACCTGCAAGGGCATGTCGAACGCGCTTAATTGGAGACCATGCCGTTCAACCGCTTTGCCATTAGCCATGGCCACGTTCGGGCTTTCAAGAACGGATGGTATTTGGCTGACGGGTATGCCACTCAAGACACGGCGGGCCATTTGAGTGACGATCTGTGCCTGCCTTTTGAACGAAATCGCGAAGCTGGCGGCGGCCCCAGCCTCCACGGCGGGGGCTGTAAGGGCGTAAATCGGCCTATCCGAGACCGGTGTCAGGAGTTTGAAGATTTCTCTTTGTGAGCGAAATGTTCCGGTCGCATCGACGAAGGCCGCAAGGAAGATAAAGGCCGTACCTGTCTCTCGAGGACGCGCCATCTCCACCCGGATTTCAGACATCAAATGACGGTCCAGACGAAATTCGCTGACCGTGAGATCGTCAATCCCTGCCGTTGCTTTCCTGACCTGATCAAGAACGGCCTGTGACGACACGGTCCCGTTGGTCAGGGCAATCAGCTTCGTCAAAGGTTCGGGATGGACGGTGCGTGCGAGGTCAACCGTCCGGTCGATCATGAGATTTTCGAAAACGCCAGTCGTGTTTGGCTTTTGGGCCATATGTTCGACGAGCTGATAATTGTTGACAGCTGCGAAGAGGATGGGCGCATCGGCAAAGAGTGTTTTGCGGTGGCGATCGGCAAAGACGAGTGCATGGTCGTCAAAGGCAATGACGAGATCGGGGGCGGCGTCATCGCGCTTTTCCGCGAACGCCATTTCCGCCCGCTCGTAGGCGGTTTTGACCTCGACCCTCTTGGTGTCGAGAAAAAAGTGCTCAACGTGATAGTGCGGCGCTAGCGTTTCGTTGACAGCTTCCAGGTAATCCGGGGTTGCGGGAAAGGCGATGTGATAAGAGTGAAGCACGAGAACGCGCTGAGAGGCCGCGCGGGCCTCGAATGCCAGGCAGATAAAAATCGCTGCGAAAGCGAACAGGCAAGACCGTGCCCTGCCCTGTCGGCGGATGTTCCCCAAACTCGATACCATGTCCGCTCCGAAGCAATAAACTTCTAGTACTGGACCAATGGTTTAACAATTTCAGGTTTGTTTTCTATTAAAACGGGGGGAGTGTCTAAGCGGGTTTTATTAGAACGCGCTTAAGGGCTTGTCTTCTGCTGCGATGATTGGGGAGAGTGGAGAGATGGAGCGGGTAGCGGGAATCGAACCCGCATATTCAGCTTGGAAGGCTGCTGCTCTACCATTGAGCTATACCCGCATCTGGCGGCGCCAGGTTATGGCGATAATGGTGGAGGAGGTTGGATTCGAACCAACGTAGGCATAGC